>JBBRWA010000022.1:0-31863 GCA_038246345.1 Chitinophagales bacterium | reverse complement strand
TGCCAAGCTGGGAAACAACCTGCACCGCACGCGCACGGAAGGGCGTAACGTCATACAGTTTGAATCAAATGCCTTGCTTCGGGGCTTGGACTGGATCACACTCTTGTACAAAGCCATCGCTGCCCGCCGAGTGTTGCAATTGGAATACCGATCATTTCATGCCCGAGAGGCAAAACCAGGCATTTATTATCCCTATTTGCTCAAAGAATACCGGAATCGTTGGTTTTTGATCGCAAAGCGCAAGGGAACGAACAGCCTGCTCACCCTGGCGCTCGACCGAATTGAAGCTTTGCAGGAGCTTTCACTCGAGCCTTTTATCGGCCACCCCAGTGTCGATTTTGACCATTATTTTGATGACGTGATTGGTGTCACCAAATCAGAATCATCCAGGAGTGTGAAAGTTGTATTGGAAGTGCAACCCGGAACCATACCGTATATATTGGTTCTGAGGTTTTAGACCTACGAGGTTTAAAAGGCGAAAAAAAAGCCGTCCAGTCTTTTCGACAGGACGGCTTACAACATAACCATGAAAACAATTAACCAATCAAAATGTTAGCCCTTTCTATGTTTGGTACTATCAGAAAACCGTGCCAAACTTTGGTTTATCAGAAAAAAAACTGGGCAGATTGTGTTAAAATTCACAGATTACACGAAATTGAATAGTTTAACTGCGCTATGTTCCACTTCAAACTATTTCTTGACAATACGCGCCGCATATATCCGGTCCAAACCCATTACCCTTAGGTAGTAATAGCCCGAAGGAAATTTATCCAGGGCAATATTCCCGCGCAGGGAATCGTCCCAGCGAAGCATCCGCGTGGTTTGTATCAATTTACCATGGCCGTCATAGACTTCACAGTAGGCCATTTTTTCATTGCCAAAAGCGCTCAATGTCAGGTGTGCGATACCAATGGTGGGGTTTGGCGAGACGTCTAGTTTGCGGAAACCATCCAGTTCCTGCGTTCCTACAGTCCCAAGATTGACCTGTATTTCCTTAGCACAACCAAAGGCATCCAGGCAAAGCACAGTGTATTGAGTAGGCACCAGGTTGCTGAAAATCGGGGATGTTTGTAGGTTTCCCCCATTTAAAGCATACTTGTAAGGCGGGGTTCCGCCGCTGGCAATTGCTTCAATCGAACCATCGTTAATGCCCTGTCCAGAAGCGAGGTTTACACTGGCGCTCAATACCAGGTCGGCGCACATGGAAGTTACACAGAACGGAATGGACAATTCAGCGCCAAAGTTGTTTCCAGCGTAGTCAAAAACGCTAATACCGCCCAAGGTTGCTGAAACAAAACCACCCATCATACCATCTCCGCCAGTATCGTGTATGCGGAATTGGTAGCAGCTGTCTGTTTTCAGGCAGGCGCTTTCCGGGTTAAAACTCATCGGCCCGGAATATGGTCCACCGGCATAGAAGATATTGCCCTGATTGTCTGTGATATCCCAGGAACTTTCCTGAGGTTTGCTGTCGGGCGAAAACACGAGTTCCAGCAGTTGACTGCCGGGATATATGTTGAAATTGATGCTGCTGCCGTCGTTGCCCGGTATTTCATCTGGTCCCATGCCATCTACATTGCTGATGCTCAAAACCATCGTATTGGCACCGTTTTTCAGGTTGGGAATGTACAGCGGCACTTCCGCACTTTGGTCTGGCCCAGCAAAAAGTATGTTATCCGGGATGCTGGGCTGTACAACGCCATTCAGCGTGTAGGCTACCTCAAAGGTGTGCTGAACCCCGATGCCATTGTTTTTCACCAATATATTAATGAAGGCATAACTGCTGTCGCCACAGGCGCTGCTGGCATCGATGCTCAACAATTCCAGTTCGCGCAGGTACCGTTTTACCACCACCGCAGATATAGTGTCATTGGTGGTGTTTTGATCGCCGTTTACCGTAGCACCCAGTTTGAAATTGTATACGGTTCCAATATTGCTCAAGTCCTCTGTGCCCGCGAATGTGTGGGTGATCGTTTGTCCGGGAGAGAACGGCCCAGGCAAAACTTCGGCCTTTGTCGCGCCGCTGTTCAGGGTGTAAGAAACACTGACATTGCTTTGTTGTGTAAGGCCAAAATTGCGAAATTTAACGCTGATGGGTTCTGAAGCTGTTAAATTGGGGCTAGAACTGGGCGACACCAGTTCTAATGCACCAAAGTCGATCTGTTGCCGGGCCGGAACACAAATGGTGAAGACTTTTTCGGTGGCATTGGCTTCCGTGATTTCTACCAGCACTTTTCCAAAAATATTTTTTAGCGTAAAATGCCCATTCCAGTTAAAGGAAAGAGCTTTCAATGCTACTTTGTAACACTGGTTGTCATCGGCGCAAATTTGGGCATTTGGCTGTTGCGCGCTCACATCGCCTTGGGCAAGCAATCCGTTTGCCAAGGTTTTAAGCTCCCAATGGAGGATGCCAAAATTGGTCGTTGATTCTGCGGAAAGGTAGGTGCCATCCGTGTTGCCAAAAAACTTGAGAATCAGGGTGTCATTGTTGATTTTTTCGTCTTGTACACCGTTGGGAAGGGAGGTAATAGCCCTTAAGCCGTTTAAGCCCTCCGTTATTCCTACGGCGTGGAGTTCGATGGTATCCCGCTCCCCGGGTGAAAGGTTTCCCGTCCAGTTGTACACGTTCCAGGCTTGTGTGTTGATACGCCAGTTGATGGTGGCACTTTGCATGGGCGCCCCGGAGGCGTTTTTCAGAATCAATCCGAAATCCGTCTCTGTTCCACAAACCAAGCCAGGCAGGTTGTATTTTCCCGCCATAGCGGCATCATTGGCAGTAAGTTTCTGCACCACAGCATCCAGGGTATCATTCCGCACAAATTGGTCTTTGTTCCAATGGGTAACGATCTTAAATTTGTAATTCTTCCCTGGAGTGGGCATCGCAACGGTTTGGCTGAAGGTATGGTCTACATACGCACCTTCATTGATGGTTCCGCTGATGTTGTCGGTGACGACAACATTGTTTTCAAAAATCAAGGAAACACTGGTGTTGTTTGCAGGTGCCAACCCGCCATTTTTTATCCGAACCTTCACTTGCTCCGTGTTTCCTAAAAAGGGCGACGCAACAGGTGCTACCAACACTTCAGGTTTTATGTCATAAGTATCGCGCTGCACCTTAAAAGAACCAATGCGGGTGCCCCAGAGGTCTGTGCTATTGGGCTGGTACTCCCCGGTGAACCAAAAGGTACGTCCATCGTAAGGATCAACAGCCAAGCTGCTGTAATCACCCCACCGGGTTGAGGTGTGGCTTGCGCCACCCGCTGCCAGGGTGTATTCGTCGAGGGTCATTTCACCCAGTGGGTCACCCATTCGATGGCCGCTCAGATAAAGGCCTGGATAGAGACTCTGGCTACAACCTGAATATCCCAGGCCAATATTTCCAGCTTCGTCCATGCAAATGGTGCTCATGAAACGATTTGTCTGCAGATCAGGCGCATAGGTTCCTTGTTGGTGCAACTGCCAATCGCCATTGCCCGTTTTTTGCAGTTCATACCAACGTACCTGAGCGTCGCCGCCATTGCCCACTACCCCTGAAACATCAGACACATGGTTGAGCACAACGGATTCGTGATCGCCAAAATTCCGGTAAGGCGCACGGTACATGATGGTGTTTTCCAGTGCGGCTATTTTTTGGGTAGTGCCTGGCTGTTCAATACAATCGAAGGAAAAAACGTTCCCAAAACAAACCCTGGTCTCAAATGGAGCTGGGTACAACAAGGAAGGGCCGTCAATATGGCTCAGGGCGACATTACTCCAGTTTACATAAACTTCCCAACTCTCCAAATGATCCTGTCCGCCATCCCAGGCATCATCGTACAGGCGAAAAATATAACCAGGGCTTCCGGGTGGGGGAGGCGGCCCTCCGTCCCAGTCGGCCCCTGTCGCTGGCTGGAAACTGATGCCTTGGAAATTCGGCATGTCGAAGCGGTAAATATCCACGCTTGGCTCGCCGGCCAGCATGGCGGAGCGTTTAAGCGCGTACCCGGAACACTTGTTTCCGTTGTACAATTCGTTGATGGTGATATAATAGGCGTTGTTCCAAACGTATAGTTTTGGGTAATCCGGAAAGCCCAGCGTTTGAATGCGGTAGGCTTTCCAGCCGCCGGTAGGGTCGCTGCTGTTCGAAACGGCGATGAGCAATTCATTGGCGTTGAAGCCTTGCATTTCCATCATCAGCCACCGTTCGGCATCGTGGTCGTACTGAATAATACAGTCACCAATACTTCCTGTCCCCACTTGGGACCAAATTGTGGAGGATTTAGCGGGACCATAAACCGACAATCCTGTCTCTTTATCCCAAATCTGTATCCATGCACCTCCGTTTGTATTGACCATTTGAACGTAATGATTTTTGCCAATATCACCACTGGGGTCAGGTGGGGTAACGCCCGAAAGGTCACGAAGTCCTTCAAAATTAAATCCCGGAATTATTTGAGGATTGCTGCCACGGTCTGCTGCGGCAGGTTTTGCCAAAGGATCGCCACCCTGTGGTTGCGGGTTTGGGTTTTTGGCTTCATTGCCAAAAAAGTAGTTTTGTTTTTCATAAAGTTTGCTAGGTGCAGGTGCACTGAAATCTGTGATTGGCATGGTTTCCCGCAGCGGGGCGATGTCGCCCAAAAATTCCCCTTTGGAGGCCATGGCAGGATAAGATTTTACCAGGCTACGGTCTTCCTGGGCAAAAACAGAAAGGTAGGCGAGGGCGAATAACAAGGTAAAGATTTGTTTCATTCTGATAGTAGATGACGGTGGACAAAAATGCGGCTCAAAGTAAGGCGAACCTGCGAGGTGGTTCAGCTCAAGCGCAGAAAAGACAAAAAAGTGCAGAGAAATCAGTCAGTAGGTGGAAATACAATGCTGTCACGAGGCGGCATCATCGGGCGCTCGCGGCGAAATTCAATGGGTTTTTCTTCTGCGTCTTCAATATTATCGTAACGGCCAACGGTCAGGCGCTTGGGTGTCATGGTGCTGAGAACGGAGATGACCAGAAAAAGAATAATTGCCCATCCCAACCATTCCGGGGGTTGGAAAGGTTCGATTTCTTGATACGCAAGCTCAGATTCGGATTCACCCAGGTAAGGTTGTCCGCTACCAGTACTTGCCTTTAATTGGACATTGCCTGTTGGCTCCAGGCGGGATTGATAAAACTTGGCCTCTCCGAGCCTGCTTTGCAATACTTTCAGCAAAGCCGCCAATTCTTCTGTAACCGCCAAGTAGCCGTCTTCCGCTACCTTGTATGTCGACAAGGGCTTGCCTCCAGCCATAGGTGCAAATCCTGCCAGGCCGGATACCTCTTTCCAACGCGACGGGCTCAGTATTATGGGAAAAATAAATGGGCCAACGTTGTCGTTACCGGCAATTCGACGGGTGGCTGCAACTTCAATATCCTCTTCTATTCTCCTGTCACTGAGAGATTGGTAACTGGTCAGAAACAGGTAAATATGCGCCTTTTCACGGCGAGCCTTGATGATCTTGTAATATTTCTGTCGGTTGTCAGGAGCGATGTACCAAAAAAGGAGGAGTTGCCAGGGGAGCGATAATTCTGGCGGCGGCGGCGGCGGTTTGTTGTACCAAATATTCACCTCGTCGCGCATCGGGTAAAGCCAACGCAGCAATTTATTCAACTGCTTCCAGTCTTCAGGAGCATGAGAAATGAAGATGTTGACTTTTACGGGTTGCATTTTCAATACCGGAGTTTATCCCAACTTTTTCCTTCCAGCCAGTCTACATAATCCACCGATCCAAGCCGAAATTTCACCGGAATACGCACCCGGTTTTTAGCCCAATCGTGTTCAATTTTGCAGAAAAAAGGCAGATCCTCCGCTGACCATTGTGGCAGAAAAATCCCATACTTTGGCGTGGACTGGAGAAAAGCATCCGTAAAGGTAAGCTTTTCGTGTTTCAATAAATTAGGAGAAAATGGTATGGTTGAATTGTGTTGCACAGAAAGCTGCAACTCGTGCAGACTTTTTCCAGTGCTGTACCCGCAGGTTTGAGCGAATGCACTGGCGACCAAAACACATTGAAATGCAGCTGCCAATAGCCAGGTGTTAGGGTTTTGGAAGCTGCATCTCATTATATGTAAGGCTATTTATCCGTTTGCGGTTCATTTGAAACGTTTGAAACCCGGGCAATGTTTTCGTTGATTTCATCACTTTCCACCAAGCCGTCGCGCAGGCGTATGATTCGGTGTGCATACATGGCGATATCATTCTCGTGGGTCACAATGATCACCGTGTTGCCTTTTTGATGGATTTCCTCGAACAAGCCCATGATTTCGTTGCTGGTTTTGGAATCGAGGTTTCCTGTGGGCTCGTCAGCCAGGATGATGGCTGGACTGTTCACGAGTGCACGTGCTACAGCAACACGTTGGCGTTGACCACCAGAAAGCTCGTTGGGTTTGTGCGTGACACGATCCCCCAATCCGACAGATTCTAGGGTTTTTCGGGATTTGTCTCTGCGCTCTTCCCGGCTCACTCCAGCATATACCAGCGGTAGCGCCACATTATCTAAAGCAGAAAGCCTGGGCAGCAAGTTAAAGGTTTGGAATACGAAGCCGATATCGCGGTTGCGCACCTCTGCCAATTCGCTGTCGTCCATCGTGCTGACTTCTTTGCCGTTTAACCAGTATTCGCCCCTGGTAGGAGAATCCAGGCAACCCATCAGGTTCATCAGGGTGGATTTGCCGCTACCCGATGGCCCCATCAATGCGACGTATTCGTTTTTGCGAATATCGATGGACACATCTTTTAGCGCTTCCACTTTTTCGGAGCCCATGATGTAAGTTTTATTCATGTTTTTAATTGAAATCAGCATCGTATGTCAGTGTTTAATTATCACATTATCAAATCATCTAATTGCCTCATTTTTTCATTCACCTCATTGCTCCCATTATCGCATTATCGCATTATCACATTATTTTCGTTTTTTTCTGAAAACAAGGCCAAAGAGTAAGGCAAAAAAAGCGACAATACCTGTGGCAACTTGTTCGATAATTTCAGGGAAAAACTGTTTTGCCACAAAAAAAGCGGCGAAAGCTGCGACGGCAAAAATACCCAGCCAGGTGAGCCAACTTGTTGAACCGGAACCATTGATTGACATAAAATTTGTTTTTGAATGTTACCGGGTGGTATCGTTTTTTTCTTGGGACGAAGTACGCAAAACATTACTCCTTACCCAAAAAGCTTAGATGATCGACACCTCCCACCCGTTTAAATTGCGGTGTTTCTCGTTGAACGCCAGCAGCAAATATAGTTTTATGCGCAGGATGTTAGTAAAAATCATTGCTGGAAGCATTCAAAAATACCACGAACAACTACCTTCGCTGCTATAAGTTTACTGAGAAAACGAAGTCCGAATTCCCATGAATACTGGATTGCCCACTGAAAGAACAAAAATCAAACACGTAGCCATTGCCGGAAATATCGGCGCAGGCAAAACGACCCTCACTGAGATGCTGGCCCGCCACTTTGGTTGGGACGTGCATTACGAAAACACCGAGAACAACCCATACCTGTCTGATTTCTACATGGACATGAAGCGTTGGTCTTTTAATTTACAGGTATTTTTCCTTTCCAGCCGCTACCAACAAGTGCTGAAAATCCTGCAAGGGAACCGCACTGTCATCCAGGATCGGACGATTTACGAAGATGCTTTCATCTTCGCCCCAAACCTCGCCGATATGGGCCTGATGGAGCGCCGCGACTTTGAGAACTACCTCACCTTGTTCCAATCCATCGTTTCGCAAGTGAAAGCGCCCGACCTGCTTATTTACCTCAAAGCAAGTATCCCGACCCTTGTGGAGCATATTCAATTGCGGGGCCGCGACTACGAAGGCAATATCAGCCTTGACTACCTCAAGCGCCTCAACGATCGCTACGACAACTGGATCAACAGTTACAAGGAAGGCAAGCTGCTGGTGATCAATGTCGACAACCTCGATTTTTCCACCAATCAGGAGCATTCCGCCAAGGTGTTGGAGATGGTGCAGGCGGAGCTTCACGGGCTTTTTTAGAATGAATATCGAACAATTCCGCGAATACGCCCTTTCCAAAAAAGGCACTTCGGAGGATTTCCCTTTCGATGAAGTTACCCTTTGTTTGCGGGTGATGGGCAAGATTTTTGCGATTACAGGCTTGGATCGCCCACAGTTTTCCGTGAATTTGAAATGCGACCCGGAATTAGCCCTGGACTTGCGGGAACGGCACCCCGAGATTCAGCCCGGCTGGCACATGAACAAAGCACACTGGAACACAGTAGATTTTGAAGGCAGTCTGGACGGACAATTGTTGCGGGAATTGATTGACCGTAGTTATGACTTGGTGGCGAAAAGCTTGAAAAAAGCGGAGAAAGAAGCGTTAGGCAAATAGTTGGTGGTTGATAGTTGTTGGTTGTTCGTTCTTATTCACTCGATAGAAATTTGGGCACTCGATGGGGGTTTGGCTACTAAATTTCAAGAAAGCTATTCTTGTTCTTTTTTCGCTCTACGGCAACGAAGGTAGACCAAGCGCATCGCGAACGAACAAACTAAAAACCAACAATTCATTTTTCGGCGTCAACCTTGCCCTTCAGTGCCAGCGGTACTGCTTGTATGGTGTCAAAATTGGTCATGACCGTAACGATGCGGTAGAACTCTCCTTCCCGCTGACTATCATACGTTACTTTAATTTTTGCAGAATGGCCTGGCTCTACAGGCTCTTTCGACCATTCTGCCACGGTGCAGAAACAGCCACTTTTCACCTGAAGAATCATCAGGTTTTCGGTACCAATATTTTTTACTTCAAATTCTCGGCTAACCGGCATGCCAAACGGCACGGAGCCTGTGTTGATATGGTTTTGTAACCATTGGACTTTGCCGGCATTAAGCGAATTATCTGCTGCAATAGATTGTGCAAAGGCAAATTGAATGGTCAGGAGCAAAGTGAGGGTCAGGAACGATTTTAGCATGTTTTTCATAAATGATTTGAATTGTGAACGTGTATTCCTTTGCAAAAATGAAGCCGAATTTTTTCAGGTGCTTTCTAAAAAAAAGAGGCCGACTCCATTTAGGTGTCGGCCTCCACTTTTTATTAGCTTTTGCTGCTCGATTACCGCTGAACAACAATTTTCACATACTTGGCATCGGCATCAGATTGCATGCGCAGCGTGTAAACTGCTGATGGCAAATGACTGAAATCGAAGGATTTGCTCAGCGTTCCAGCGCTGAAATCAACGATTTCTGTGCTGATGATTTGCCCAAGGTTGTTGAAGACTGCAAATTCAAGGTTCTGACTTGGAACGCCGCTCATTTCAATCCTGAACTGACCAGTGGTCGGGTTCGGGAACAAGCGGAATTGGTTCAGCCAGGATACTTCATTGATACCTACAGTAACCACCACAATCGTCTGTTGCAACGTGGCAGCGCCACAGCTATTCGTTACGGTCAACGAAACATTGTAAGTACCTGATGCACCGTAAGTATGAACGGGGCTCTTGTCTGGACTGGTAGTGCCATCACCAAAATCCCAACTGTAGGCAGTGCCACCTTGTGCGTTGTTAAAGAATGTCACGATGCCGCCATTGGCCGTGTAGCTAAAGTCAGCCGTTGGCAAAGCAATCACGGTGATATAGCCCACCTGGGTAGATGTTCCGGCTCCAAATAGGTTGGTTGCTACCAATGTTACATCATAGGTGCCTGGAGTGGTATAAGAAACCACAGGGTTTTGCTCCGTGGAAGTGCCCGGTGTTCCACCGCCAAACGTCCACATCCAGCCTGTAGGAGCGCCCGCAGATGCGTCTGTAAATTGAACCATCATACCTGGGCAGCCATTCGACAAGTCTGTGCTGAAGGTAGCAATAGGAGCGCTGCCTGCAATCGTAACTGTCTGGGTTGTCGTGTTGGCCCCACATGCGTTTGTTGCAACCAGCGTAACCGTGTACGTACCCGTAGCCACGTACGTATGGGTTGGGTTCATTTGAGTGCTCGAGTTACCATCGCCAAATGTCCAGCTGTAGGAAGTCGCATTTTGGCTGGAGTTCGTCGCTATTACAGACAAACCTGCTGTTTGTGTGGTAAATGTTGCCGTCGGGACATTATTCACGATTATCGTTGCTGTGGCCGTACTGCTACCGGCTGAGTTGGTCGCCGTAAGCGTTACCAAATAAACGCCTGCCGTGTTCCAGGTGCAAACCGGGTTCTGATTTGTTGACGTCGGTGGTGTGCCGCCCTCAAATACCCAGGAGAATGTGCCGGAATTGCTGCTGGAGGTATTGTTGAACAAAACGGTCAGCGGTGCGCATCCCATCGAACTATTGAAGGTAAAGGCTGCAACAGGCACTGTTACAATGACCACACTCTGTTCAATTATCGTCGTGCCGCAATTGTTGGTTGCTGCCAAAATTACCGTATAGGTTCCATCATCCATGTAAGCATGGGATGGATTCGCCATGGTGCTGATACCGCCATCACCAAAGGTCCATGAATAAGAAGTACCATTCGAGGTGTTATTGGTGAACGTGGCCGTATTCTGGTTCAACAAAGAAGTAAACCCTCCTGTTGGTGGGCCCAACACTGTAATGAAATTGGTGCGGGTGAAGGTGCCGGAGCCTCCTGCACCTGTCGCGACAAGCGTTACAGAATAAGCCCCGGGGGTAACATACACCACCGTTGGGTTTTGCTGGGTAGAACTGTTAGGGGTTCCTCCGGGGAAACTCCATTCCCATGCGCTGGTGTTATCAGATGACTGGTCTTGAAAATTGACTGTCAACGGTCCGCAACCAATTGTCAGATCAGCAGTAAAGCTTGCTTCAATACCTGTGACAATTACAACGGTTTGGGTAAAGGTACTGGTGCCGCAGGTATTGGTAGCGGTGAGCACCACCGTGTAGGTGCCATCATTGGCATAACCATGCGATGGATCCACCTCAGTGCTGGATGTGCCGTCGCCAAAGTTCCAGGAATAGGAACTGCCATTCTGGGTTGTATTGGTAAATGCGACGGAATCTCCATTCGTAATAGCAGTGAAACCAGCAACAGGTGTCGTACCTACTGTAATGTAGTTAACTTTTGTAGTCAAACTGCTGCCTGCGCTGTTGCTTACCGTTAGCATTACGGAATAAACACCTGCTGCATTGTATACCACCACCGGGTTTTGCGCCGTCGAAGTAGCGGGGATTCCACCGGGGAATTCCCAATTGAAGTTAACCGAGTTGCTGCTAGAGGTGTTGTTGAATTGAACCGTGAATGGAACACAGCCACTGGTCTGGGTCACATTAAAATTTGCCGTTGGCGGCGTGGCGATGGTCACAGAAGCCGACGAGGTGACCGTTCCGCATGCATTGGTAGCGCTGAGTACTACCGTGTAGGTGCCATCAGCAGTATATGTATGCGTTGGTGCCGATTGGGTACTGCTGTTGCCATCCCCAAAGTTCCAGGAATAGGAACTTGCATTGTTGGATGTATTGGTAAATGAAACTATAGCACCATTGCTCATGCTTGTAAAACCAGCCGTTGGCACGGTGTTGACCGTGATAAAGCCAGTTTGAACCAAGGTGTTATTGCCAGCGCTATTGGAAGCGATGAGCGTTACGGCATAGGTGCCAGGAGTATTGTAGACAACTGTTGGATTGGCCGCGATGGAGCTACTTGGGTTTCCGCCGGGGAATGTCCACTCAAAATTCGTAGCGTTTGAGCTCGAGGTGTTGTTAAACAATACCGTCAAGGGCGCACAGCCATTGGTTGGATTAGCGGTAAACCCGGCAACTGGCGGCGTTACAACGGTTACCGTTTGCGTGCTGGTCGCAGTGCCGCAGGCGTTGGTGGCCGTTAACACTACCGTATAAACCCCATCAGCAGCATAGGTATGGGTCGGATCTTGCATGCTGCTGCTGTTGCCATCACCAAAGGCCCAAGAATATGATGTGCCATTATTAGTGGTGTTTGTAAATGCAACTACAGCGCCATTAACCACACTCGTGAAACTCGGTGCTGGAACAGTATTTACAGTGATCATTGTCGTAGCAGTACTGCTTCCAGAGGCATTTGTCGCCGTAAGTGTGACGGTATACGTGCCTGGATTGGTGTACACTACGGTTGCGTTGGTGTCCACTGATGTTGATGGGTTTCCGCCGGGGAAGGCCCAGCTGTATGAAACCGCTCCCGTTGTCGTATTGGTGAACAAGACTGTCAATGGTGCGCAACCACTATTACCGGACGTCGTAAAGCTTGTCGCTGGTGGCGGTGCCACAACGACCGTTTTTGTCTTGGTGATACTGCCGCAAGTGTTGGTGGCAATAAGGATTACCGTGTACGTGCCGCCATTGGCATAAGTATGCACAGGGTTGGTTACAATACTTGAATCACCATCGCCAAAGGTCCACAAATAACTGGTGCCATTCAGTGTGGTATTGGTAAAGGTTGCCGTCAAGCCATTGACACCGGAGGTGAAATTGGTGGCCGGCACAGTTTGTACCGTAATATAATTGGTTTTGGTAATTGTATTAGAGCCAGCGCTGTTGAAAGCCGTCAGTGTTACCGGATAGGTGCCGGATAATGCGTATAAAACAACAGGGTTGGGTTGACTTGATGCAGTAGGGCTTCCTCCTGGGAAACTCCACAGATAAGAGGTTGAGTTTGAGGAAGACTCATTCACCATTTGAACCACTAAGGTTGCGCAACCATTGGTAGGTTCTGCTTGAAAATCAGGGGCTGGAAACGTATTGACAGTCAATGTTTTGGTAACAGAGCCACAAACACTTGTTGCAGTAAGTTTTACAACATAAATTCCCGCAGCAGAGTAGGTGTACACTGGGCTGTCATCTGTACTGGTTCCGCCATCTCCAAAATCCCAAAAATAGCTGGTCGAGTTGGTTGATGTATTGTTGAATGTCGCAGTCAGGTCATCCATGGTAAAAGTGAATCCAGCAACAGGTAATGGGGTGATCGTCACAGTTTGGTTGGAGGTTGCAGAATTGCCACTGGGGCCACTGACAACCAACGCAACATTTTTGGGTCCTGGTGTATTATAGGTGACGACAGGGTTCACCTGAGTAGAAGTTGCCGGATTGCCACCCGTGAATGTCCACAACCGGGAAGTAATGGTGCCAGTTGAGAGGTCCGTAAATTGTATGGATTGATTCACACAACCTGGATTAGGGTTCCATTCAAAAAGAGAAACCAGTGGTGGGCCTTGGTTACAAGAAGTCAAACAACCACTGTTTATCTTTGACTGCATGTAAGCGCTAATAGCGTTGGAAGATTGTGAGCTCCAGGCATTAGACATTGAAACGAAAGGACACATGATAAAATCACCGCCACTGCAACCATTATCGTGTCCTGAGGAAAAATTGTGGCCGAGCTCGTGTGATGTCAGGCAGCGCAGAAACTCTGAGTTGCCTGAGAAGTCTTGTAAGCAGTGGTATTTATTGGAATTGCAAATACCATTCAAATAGGCAATTCCAATCGTTGGGCCATTGAAATCTCGATTTGTCCAAAGCTCCCCCACATCAAAAGTTACGCCGAAGTTTCCGGCATTTCCCCAGGTTAGAAAGCTACCCAGCAGGACGCCCGCATCATTTGAATTCGTCCAGGGACCAGGGAAAGATGTAGCCACAAATTGGGTAACGATACTAAAGCAAAGATCGTGGTTGAAAGATCCGGTATAATCGCCTTCAACATCATTGAGAACACCTACGTTGTGCGCCTCAACAGCAGACGATGTGCCATACTTGGCCAGCATCAATTGGTCTGAGGCAATCGCGATTTGCAATTCATAAACACCTGCGAAGTCGGCGCTCTCTGCCAAATGGCTTTCAATATCCATTTGTGCAGCTTTTTCCATTTCTGCAGTTACACCGCATTTAATGGTTTGATCGGCCAAAACATTTGACTTTTCGTACAGCACAAACAGGTTGTCGTCCGCGCCAGGTATCAAATATCGAAGTGGTTCTAGTCGCCATACCAAGCCGCCCTCCCTGATGTAGCCATAAATAAAGTTCTTGTCGAGTGTCAAGCGTACGTTGTCACCCGTAGACAAATAGCCTTTGTAGGCAATGTTCGGTTTTTTGTAACTGACAGTATTGCCCGTTGGGGTTTCTACCGTCAAAAAATAATTTGGTGAAATTAATTTGCTTGATGACAGGTTCATATTCCAAACATGGTTACCGACCACAAGCGTGGTATTGGCATCTGCATTCGTTCGGGCATAGGTAGCCAGCGGCTCAGCATCAATTCTAAAGACTTCAAAAGAACTGAAAGCACTTTCCAATACGGGTGATTGATAACTCAGTTTTTCGCCCGTAAATATTTGGGCATCAATTTGGTGAAAAATGGAGGAAAAGAGAAAAAACAATGCGCTAAGGCAAAGGAATCGTAGACAATTTGTCATGGTCTAACCCTGTTTATGCAGTGATGAAAGTTAAAATAGAAAATTAATCGGGTAGAAATTCAGCTTATTTGAGCGATCGTAATGGGTTTGGGTGTCCCATAATTGCAATCCCGGGGCGAAAATAAGCTTTGTTAAAGATTCTTAGACCAAATGCAAATAAAAAATGTACACTTCGCTCATAAGCGACTTTCCTAAAGGCTTTAACTACTTTTGCGCCCGGATTCAAATTAAAGACACAAATCACACTCGACATGACAAAAAAAAGAAATTTTGCACTCCTGTGCTTTGCAGGTTTAATGCTGCTGGCACAAATTGGCTTCTCCCAGCGCGTCATTGGAAAAAACGAAAAGCCTGAAAAAAGAACGCCCAGGCCGCTACAGTCAAAGCTGTGGTATGGCGGAGGCCTTCAACTTGGCCTCAGTTCTTTTAACGGGGCCAGTATATTCTCCTTTGGCTTAAGTCCAATGGTAGGCTATAAAATCATTGAGCGGGTTTCCGTTGGCCCTCGCGTTGAAATGCTCTATACTTCATACAAGCAGCGGGGATTCAAAGCGCTCAGCCTTTTTGATGTTGATGCAGGTATGTTTATTCGTGCCAAAATTTTCCGAGGCTTGTTCTTGCAAGGCGAACTTTCCAATGCATGGATCCAGCAACCCATCGACAGGGGCAATGGAGTAGAAAAAGTGACCACCACGCGTTTTAACCAACGGCTAGGCGCTGGCTGGAATTTCGGTAATGGGCAAGGTGGTGGTTCTGAAATTGGTGTTTTCTACAATTTCGCCGTTGCCAATGACATTTATTCTTACGAACCTCCATTTAGTTACCGCTTCGGCTTTACCTGGAATTTTTGATGTTTTACACTGGGCAAAATACGTTCTAACGTTATTTTTGTCGAAATTCAATTGATAATAATGAAAAATAGTATCCTCGTTCTGTTTTGTCTCGGTTTGTTTTTGGCTCCTTCCATTGGCCAGTCAGAAGGCAAAAATTATGAATTTCAAAATGGCCATTGGTTCAGTGGCGATGGCTTTACAGATGCCACTTGGTATGTTTCCAATGGCATGCTCAGCAAAAAAGCACCTTCAAAAATCGATTCAGTAATCGATTTGAATGGCCGTTGGGTAATACCGCCGTTCGGTGATGCGCACTGTACCAGTGTCGCTGACAACCCGAATGCAGCCAACGTGCTCAATCTTTACCAGGGTGAAGGGGTGTTTTACCTCCAGGTTATGGGAAACACCAAAGCTGGACGTGCCGCCACAGAATTGCTTGCCAACAAACCCGGCACAGCTGACGCCTCTTATTCCAATGGCGCCATTACCTGCACCCTGGGTTACCCATTTGTTAAATACGAAGGGCCAGCGAGTGGTGTGCGAAACGCTGATCTTTGGGGCAAAGAATACGACAAAATAAAATTGAGCTCCAAATTGTTGGGCGATGGATATTGGTCTATTGACAACAAAATAGCCCTGGAAGCAAATTGGAATAAAATCAAGGAACAAAATCCGGATTTTATTGCTATTTACATCCTTGATGCCAGTAATAATGGCGGCCGAGAAGGCAGAGGCCTTTCTGAAGAAATGGCTAAGCTGGTGACTAAAAAAGCGCACAAAGCTGGCCTTCGTGTAATCGCGCATGTAGAAACTACAGAAGATTTACGGCTCGGATTGAAATTACGGGTCGACGCTTTTGCCAACCTGCCAGGAAGCAATTGGGATGGAGTAGGGGATGGAAAAAAATATGAGATGAGCGATGATGACCTGAAAAATTTGGCAAAGAAGAAAATCCCTGTTGTACCATTATTGTCGCACGGCCGTATGATAACACAGCGCCCAGGTGCACAAGAAGCCAATACCAAACTCCTACAGCGGCTTTTTGCCAACGATGTAAACGTTGTCATTGGCTCCGATGATATCCAGCGGACCATCCGCGCTGAGTTGAATCACTGGTTTTCGCTTGGTGCCATGGACAATCTAAAAGTGTTGAAAGTCCTGTGTGAAAGCACACCCAAAGCAATTTTCCCAAAACGGAAAATTGCCAAATTAGACAATGGTTATGAAGCTAGTTTTTTGGTGTTGAACGACAACCCGCTTGATAATCTTTTGAAAGCACGTGTTGCAGCGTTCAAAATGAAGCAGGGTGTTTTCCTGAAATAGCAGGCCTATTTAAAACGGATCGCCTTTACTGGACTGATGCCCGATACGACCAAAGAAGGCAGCAGCAGAAAAACCAGGGTGATCAAAAGTGTACCCATATTGATGCCTGCAACGGCGAGCCAGTTGACCTTTACGGGCGCATAAGACAAGTAATAATCCGCTTCGTTCAATTGAATGAAGCGGAATTTGTCTTGTAAAAAGCAGAAGCCCAAGCCAAGCAGGTTGCCCCAGAACATGCCTAAAAGGGTGATGACAGCCGCGTGGTAAATGAAAATTTGCCGGATGCGGCCATTGGAAGCGCCCAATGCTTTCAATATGCCGATCATATTGGTGCGTTCAAGCACCAAAACCAACAGCGCCGTTATCATGTTGATGATGGCCACTGCCAGCATGAGGGCGAGAATGACTACTTCATTGTAATCCTGCAACTCAAGCCATTCAAAAATGGACGGAAATTTCTCGCGGATGCTCACGGCAAGTAGCTCCGGGGGCAACACTTCGTCGTAAATGTATTGATTGTACAAGTCGAGGTCGCGCAGGTCGTCCAGCCAGATTTCGAAGCCTGCAACCTGACCAGCATCCCATCCCAGCAGGTTTTGGACCTGGCGTATATCACAGAGCGCGAATTTTCGATCATATTCTTCCAGGCCTGTTTTATAAATGCCGCTGATTTGGAACAAGCGCCGGATTTGGTCGCGGTCTTTCACAAAATGAATAATGAACTTGTCGCCAACGCCCACCTGTAAGCGGTCGGCAGTTTGCCGGCTGATGATAATATCGCGTGAAGGTGCAGTGTCTTTGAGGTTGATAGCTTGCCCTTCGATCAAGTAGGGCTTTAGGTTGTTCCAATCAAAATCAGGGCCAATACCTTTCAATAAAATGCCTTCCAAGGCAGTTTTTGTGCGAATTATACCCGGTTTATGGGCAAATGCCTGAATGTGGCGTATGCCGCCATGTGTCCCCTTCTGTCCACCTTCCATCTGTGCCAGATCGAGTGCAGGTATTGAGCGCACCGTGTCCAGGCTGGGATAAAAATTTTGCTTGATATCAATTGGTGTAGGTTCAAACGACAGGGAATAGGCGGTGTCAGAGATGTGAATATGGCCCCAAAACTCAAAAATCTTGCGGCTTATCTCCGTTTTAAACCCGGAAATCAGGGCCGAAGCCGCGATCATCACCGCCACACTCAGCGCCACGGCGATTACTGCTATTCGGATGATCAGTCGGGAAAAATTCTGCCCACCAGCAAATGCGATGCGCCGAGCCAAAAAAAACGGTAGATTCTTCATTTTTGAATTTTCAATTATCTAGTGCTCCAGCATCCACCCTCCTTGGCTAAAGCTACGGCGGGTAAAGCATCCAGCATCACTCCCGAATAAACTCCAGCTCTTTGTGCCGATCCAATTTCGCAATGGCAGAGGGCTCTCCAGGTTCTTTATCGTCTTGCCGGTATTTCACCACATAATCTACAGCGCCAAGGATTTCGCTGCTGATGCCGCCGTATGTTGCCGGATACGTTTGTTCGCTTATATTGGCAGAAGTAATGAATATCGGCCTGCCGAAAGCGTCAATTAGTTCTTGACAAAACTGGTCCTGGGCAATTTGAATGGCAACAGATCCATTGGCTGCTTTTGCCATTGCAGGCAACCCAACAGCGCGATCATAGATCACTGTTAAAGGGCGCTGGTGGAAAGAAAGCAGCGTTTCTAGCCTTGGATGAACCTTAACAGCATATTGCTTGAGCATTTCGATGCTCGAAACCAGCAATGTGTAGCCATCTTTTGGTGGCTGACCCTTAATATTGTGGATGCGGGCAATGGCTTCTTCATTCAGCACATCGCAGCCAATGCTCCACACGGTATCTGTAGGGTGGCAGATTATTCCACCTTTTTGGAGAATGGCGGCTATCTCAAAAATGTCGTCTCTTAGCAGGAACATATCAAACAATTAGCTTTTAGTAAGCGTTGTAACTGTAACTTTGGGGATGCAAAAGTCAGACTTTTAAACAAATAACCTACGATGCAAATTAACTACCGCAGTATTTTTTCATTTTTCGCACTTTTTGTGCTACTGTCCTCTCCTATAGCTCTTTTTGCTAAGCACATCATTGGTGGTGACATTACCTATGAATACCTGGGTGATTCTGGCCCAAATGCCAAGCGTTGGCGTTTTACGATGAAAGTTTACCGGGATTGCAATGGTGGTGGCGCAAATTTTGACAGCGATGCATCTATTTCGATTTACAAAGGCACTTATAACAACAATTCGAGGTCTGAAAGTTTCAGCATCAATTATTTGAATTTTGTGAAGTTGATTCCTGACACCCCTCAGTGTGTTACGCAAATACCCAACGTATGCGTTCAGGAAGCAGTGTATGAGTTTGAAAGAACACTGCCAATTTCCGTTACAGGCGAGAGTTTCTTTATTGTGTACCAACGTTGCTGCCGCAATGAAAGTATCTCCAATATTGTAAACCCCGGAGGTGTCGGTGCTACGTTTATGGTGGAATTGACCCGAGAAGCCCAAATTGCCAACAACAACAGCCCGGTATTTAAAAACTTCCCACCAATCATTATTTGCAACAATTTCCCCTTACTAATTGACCATTCTGCGGTAGACCAGGAAGGTGACCTGCTCTTGTATGAATTTTGTGCGCCCTTTGTCGGTGGCGGCCCAGACGTACAACCGCCAGGCCTGACTACTTGCTTTGGCGCAAAACCGACCCCTTCTTGTGGCCCGCCTTTCAACAACGTAGTTTTTATTGCCCCTACCTACTCCCCCGCAGCGCCTTTGGGGGGGAATCCTACAGTTTCCATCAATCAGATTTCTGGCATTATTTCTGGCACCCCGGTGCTAAATGGGCAGTTTGTCGTCGGCATTTGTGTGAAAGAATTTCGGGGAGGGCAATTGCTCTCCACCGTAAAACGAGAGTTTCAATTCAACGTAACGAACTGTAGCCCTGATGTATTCACCAAAATTGAAACGGATTCCTTTAAGTTTGATTTGGATAAATACATCATCAAATCCTGTGGTTCAAAAACGGTGCAGTTTGAAAATTTGAGCGGTAAACCACAATTCATCAGCAGTTTCCGCTGGGAGTTTGACATGCTCGGCACACAAGTGGTTGATGTGCTCAACTGGAGCCCTGCTTTTACATTCCCAGATACTGGCTTGTATTATGGACTGTTGGTGTTGAACCCGAACGGAGGCGAATGCAGTGATACTGCTAAAATTACCGTAAATATATTTCCGGAAATCAAAGCTGACTTTAGCTATGCCTACGATACCTGTGTAGCCGGTCCGGTTCAATTTACAGACCTAAGTACCAGTGAAGCGGGTATAAATAGCTGGGAATGGCAGTTCGGGGTGCCAGGAGTCCCCATTTCCTTGCTACAAAACCCTGCTCATTTGTATCTAACGCCCGGAAACCATCCCGTCACCCTGGATGTCGTGGATATGAACATTTGCTCTGACCGAGAGACAAAAGTTATCAATTACTTTCCCGCACCACCGCTTATTGTTATTCGCCCTGACAGCTATATTGGCTGTGCACCAGCGGATATTTTCTTCGACAACCTGTCAACACCCATTGATAATACGTACAAGGTTGAATGGGATTTTGGCGACGGCGGCACATCAAGTGGCGTGATCAGCCCAACACATTTGTACACCCAACAAGGGGTTTACGATGTAAAAGTGGCCATCACATCGCCTATCGGCTGTTACATTGAGAAAGATTTTCAAAACCTGATCCGGGTAGAGCCATCCCCAACGGCAGATTTTACTTTTGATCCAATGCGAGACCTTTCTACGTTCAACAACATTGTTGATTTTACGGACAAATCCACGGGGGCAGCACATTGGAATTGGCATATTAGACCTTCTGAATACACGACCATCCAACAAAATCATACGTACACCTTTCCAGATACGGGCAAGTACGCCATCCGCTTGATTGTCACCCATCCTCAAGGCTGCAAAGACAGCCTGACGCAATATTTAGACGTCCGCCCGGAAATTCGCTGGTTCATGCCCAATGCATTTACGCCGAACGCTGACAGCAAAAACGATGGCTTTTTGGGGAAAGGATATTTGCCAGGGGTGTCCAAATTTAATATGAGCATCTGGAACCGCTGGGGAGAACAAGTATTTGAAACCTCCGACCCAAATGAAGCCTGGAATGGTCGTCAAAAGAACGTGGGCGGCATGTCACCTCCTGGGGTGTACGTGTATGTAGTCACATTCACCGGGCCGCGGGGCGAAGGGCATGAGTTTAAAGGCTACGCGACCTTGATCCACTAAGTGCGTCCACTTAAAAACATGTGATGCCTTTTGCCAAAAGGTAAATGAATATTCTACTTTTGCCGGATAGCGTATTCAACCATTAGGCAGCATGAGCAACCACGAACGCAAATCCGGCTGGGAATTGATGAAGGTGATATTCGCCAGTTCCCTCGGGACGCTGATCGAATGGTATGACTTTTACATTTATGGGGCCTTGGCACCTATTATTGCCCTTAAATTTTTTCCGGCAGAGAATCCTACTGCAGGTTTCTTGGCAGCTTTGGCCACTTTTGCTGCAGGTTTTGTGGTGCGGCCATTTGGCGCCTTGGTCTTTGGTCGCCTGGGTGATGTTGTAGGCCGTAAGCACACGTTTTTGGTGACCTTGCTGTTGATGGGGCTTTCCACATTTGCCATAGGTTTTGTGCCGGGCTACGAAGCAATTGGTGCCGCAGCGCCCATTATTATCCTGGTGCTGCGCCTGATTCAAGGCTTGGCGCTTGGTGGGGAATACGGGGGAGCCGCCACTTATGTTGCAGAGCATGCTCCGCCAGGCCAACGCGGCTACTACACATCATACATACAAACAACAGCCACTTTAGGTCTATTTATTTCCTTGGCCGTCATTCTTGCCACCAAATCCTGGCTGGGCGATGTGGCATTTAATGATTGGGGCTGGCGGGCACCTTTCTGGGCTTCCATTTTCATGGTACTGGTATCGGTGTATATCCGGTTGAAAATGGCGGAGTCACCGTTATTTTCCAAAATTAAAAAGGAAGGAAAACTTTCAAAGAACCCCTTAAAAGAATCCTTTACCAAGAAACCTAACCTGAAACTGGTGCTCCTTGCCCTTTTTGGCGCAGTAATGGGCCAGGGAGTCGTGTGGTATACGGGACAATTCTATGCCCAGACATTTTTGGAGCGCACCTGTTCGGTAGAATTTGTACAAACCCGCTATATCCTGTTGGCTGCCATAGCTTTTGGTACGGGCTTTTTTATTTTTTGGGGCTGGCTTTCTGACAAGATTGGGCGGAAATGGATCATGCTGGCAGGAATGTTGCTGGCGGTGTTGACCTATCGGCCTATTTACAAAGCCATGTACCATGTTGCCAATACAGATGACAAAGTAGAAATCTCAGAAAAAGGAACGAGTGCAGAAAGCTATGTTATTGATGCTGTTTCAGGTGATTCTGTCGTGACTAAAACGGCCATCAAAGTTTTTCAAAACGGAAATACCACTAAAACAGTTGCTACAAGTACTTTTTCAGCAGAGAGAAGTGCTCCGCCTAAGCTTCAGAAATCAAAAGTGAGCTGGATGTCTTCCGGTAATTTTTGGTTGCTGGTATTATTTGTGTTCATCCAGATATTGTATGTTACCATGGTCTACGGGCCCATAGCCGCTTTTTTGGTGGAGTTGTTCCCTACGCGCATTCGATATACGTCCATGTCTTTGCCATACCATATTGGGAATGGAATTTTTGGTGGACTGACACCTTTGATTGCAACCCGTTTGTTCGATGTATCCAAAACGCCGGGCAATCCCTCCGGCGACCCCTTCGTAGGGCTGTGGTATCCTATAGCCATTTCGGCGGTATGTTTTGTTATTGGGTTCTTATACTTGCCCAATACGAAGGAAGCAGCAGCCGAACGAGACGATTTTTGAAAAACGAATTAATTGCTTGATTATGAAATTCTTGAAAAAGTTCGGAGGCGTAGTTTGGATATTGTTGGCCCTGCTGGCAGTATACCTAATGGTGCAACAAGCCTCGACAGAATTTGCGGCAAGCCCAGCTTTGGATGCGCGTATTTTCTGGTACACGATAATTCCAGTGTTTATTCCCATTATGGCTGGCTTGGGTTTATTTGGGTACTATTGCCTAAAAGGGGAATATGAGCACTAAACGCATTTTTTAACACATAGGTGCACATAGACACATAGAAAACATAGGGGTACGTATTTTTAAATCTATGTTTTCTATGTCCCTATGTGTCCATGTGTTTTAAAAAAATCAATCAACTCGATGTTATGTCCTTGCAAATTAATTCTTTAGAACAATACCACCAGGAATACAAGCGCTCCGTAGACACACCGGAAGCCTTCTGGGCAGAGCAAGCCGCCAAATTCCAATGGCAAAAACCCTGGCGGGAAGTGCTACAATGGAACTTCACAAAGCCTGAAATCAAGTGGTTTGTTGGTGGGAAACTGAACATCACTGAAAACGCACTGGACCGACACCTTGCTACCCGAGGCAAACAAACCGCGATCCTCTGGGAGCCCAACGACCCTAAAGCAAAACCGCGCAAGATTACCTACAAGCAATTGTACCAGCAGGTATGCCAGTTGGCCAATGCTTTGAAAGCACAGGGCATCAAAAAAGGTGAACGCGTGTGCATTTACATGCCGATGACCCCAGAATTGGCCATTGCCGTGCTTGCTTGTGCTCGCATTGGCGCTATTCATTCCGTGGTATTTGCCGGCTTTTCAGCCATATCCATTGCAGACCGAATCAAAGATTCCCAATGCTGCGCGGTCATCACTTCTGATTACAATGCGCGTGGCAATAAAAACATTCCCGTTAAATCCATTGTAGACGAGGCACTTACGCTAGGCTGTGATTCGGTGCGTACAGTAATTGTCCATAAAAATACAGGAGAAAAGGTTGATTGGCAGGAGGGGCGCGACCAATGGTGGCATGAGGTGGTGTCGGGCAGGCGAAAAAGCTTCAAAGCTCAGTCTATGGACGCAGAAGATCCACTTTTTATCCTCTACACTTCTGGCTCCACGGGAAAACCCAAAGGCGTGGTGCATACTCAAGGCGGGTATATGGTGTACACCGACTATACTTTTAGGAATGTTTTCCAATATCAGGAGGGTGAGGTGTACTGGTGCACCGCCGATATCGGCTGGATCACCGGGCATTCTTACATTGTTTACGGGCCATTGCTGGCAGGCGCTACCAGCCTGATGTTTGAGGGCGTGCCAACTTACCCGGATGCGGGCCGATTTTGGGATGTAGTGAAACGGCATAAAGTCAATATTTTTTATACAGCGCCAACGGCCATACGTGCACTTATGGCAGCAGGCGATGAATGGGTAAGAAACCGCAGAATGCCATCGCTGCGGGTACTGGGTACCGTTGGCGAGCCGATCAATGAAGAAGCGTGGCATTGGTACAATGAAAAAATCGGCAAAAAGAAATGCCCGATTGTCGATACCTGGTGGCAGACCGAAACGGGTGGTATGATGATAACGCCTATTGCAGGCATCACCCCGACCAAACCTTGTTATGCGACCTTGCCCTTGCCGGGGATTCAGCCTATATTGGTAGATGCAAACGGCAAAGAAATTCTGGGTAACAATGTAGAAGGCATGTTGTGCATTAAATTTCCCTGGCCCGGCATTTTGCGCACCACCTGGGGCGACCATGAGCGTTGTCGGCAGACCTATTTTGCAACGTTTAAGAACCTTTATTTCACGGGCGACGGCGTTCGGCGCGATCATGATGGTTACTACCGTATTATTGGTCGTGTAGATGATGTGATCAACGTTTCGGGGCATCGCATTGGCACTGCAGAGGTAGAAAACGCACTCAATGAACACCCGAATATTGTGGAGAGCGCCGTGGTGGGCTATCCGCACGACATCAAAGGGCAAGGTATTTATGCTTATGTCATTGTCAAGGGGCAAGTTTCAGATATAGCCAATTTCAGGAAAACGGTACTGGAGGTGGTGACCAAAGAAATCGGCCCAATTGCCAAACCTGATAAAATCCAAGTGGTAGCGGGCCTGCCAAAGACCCGTTCAGGCAAGATTATGCGGCGCATACTTCGGAAAATTGCAGAAGGCGACACGTCAAATTTGGGCGATATTTCCACTTTGCTCAACCCAGAAGTAGTGGCGGAAATAATGGAGGGGGCCAAGCAATTATAAACGATATGGCCCGCCCCCGCGATAGGAGACGAGCCAATCAAGTAATACCCACTTTACTAAAATGCTTGATAAGGATGAGCAAATGTTGGCAGTTGGCCAATTTTACACCGCATAGGCTTTTTTGCCTTCCAACTCAAAATGCTCCAAATGCGGGTGCTCATAGAAGCTAACCTCCCCGGTTTCTATGTCGTACATGCCGCCCACGATAGCGATATCGCCATCTTGGACCATTTTATCCAAAATTGAGCTGCGCTTCGGGATTTCATCCATGACGTAGTGGACATTGTTTGCCGCTACCTCGTTCGCAAAATCATATAGACCGGCAGCGTTTGCAGCAGTCTTTTCCGTCATGGCAATGGCTGGCTTTATCTTGTTCAACAAGCCCGTCAGGTTGCCCATTTCTACTTTGTCGCAAGCGCCTTTGATGGCGCCGCATTTAGTGTGGCCCAGCACCACCACAATTTTTGCTCCGGCTACTTTACAGGCAAACTCCATAGAGCCCAGGATGTCATCGTTCAGGATATTGCCTGCAATACGGGCGCTAAAGACGTCGCCAAGGCCTTGGTCAAATACAAGCTCTGCGCTGGTTCGAGAGTCGATGCAGCTTAAAATCACTGCAAATGGGTGCTGACCATCCATCGTGTCATTTACCTGTTGCAACAGATTGCGGTTCATTTTCAAGTTGCTAACAAAACGGGCATTGCCGTGGCGCAGCAAATTGAGTGCAAGGCTAGGGGTGAGTTTGTCGCGGGTTTCTTTAGTGAGTGTACGCATTACGGTAGCAATTTTATTGTTAAAGAGAAGTGGTTTTTTGAGTCAATTTGGTTTATTTCACAACGGGCTGAGGGCGGTCGCTGTGTACAAAATCGGCTTCCCAGAATTTATATTTCTCCTGAAATCCCTTTAAAATAAAGTCGATATTCAAGTTTTTGGCCTTTTCCTGGGAGAATTCCCGGATATTTTCCAGCACATCAAAGTCAATGTAGGCAGTGTCGGTTGCATCAATAATGACCGTTGAGTTTTTAGGCAAATGCTCTAGGGTAATTTTGATACTGGCTTTGTTCAGGAAAGAAACCTCTTGTGATAATTTGATGGTGATCACGTCTCCCTCCTTGTATTTCTCTTTTTTGAAAAAGTAGGCGTTTTTCATATTTCCCCGTAAAATCGCAAAAACAGATGCCAACAGCCCTATGACGATCCCAGTAAGCAAATCCGTAAATACCACGGCAACAACCGTTATGATAAAGGGCCAGAACTGGTATTTCCCATTGGCCCACATGTTCTTAAACATGGAAACCTTTGCCAATTTATACCCCGTCAGAATCAGGACTGCTGCCAATACAGATAGCGGAATCATGTTTAGCAGTTTGGGTATCAGTGCCACACATACCAGCAATAACAGACCATGAAAAATAGCAGAAGCTTTGGTACGCGCATTGGCATTGACATTGGCAGAACTTCTAACAATTACTGAAGTGAGCGGTAGTCCGCCCAACAGTCCTGAAACAATATTGCCAATACCCTGAGCCTTCAATTCTTTGTTCGGACCGCTTATTCGCTTCAACGGATCTATTTTATCGACCGCTTCAATACACAGCAATGTTTCAATAGACGCCACCGCGCAAACGGTCAAGGCAACT
Source organism: Chitinophagales bacterium (assembly GCA_038246345.1). Lineage (GTDB taxonomy): Bacteria > Bacteroidota > Bacteroidia > Chitinophagales > Saprospiraceae > M3007. The sequence continues at coordinate 5,495 of JBBRWA010000022.1, read as the reverse complement.
GTCCATACTTTAATGTTGCCAAACTGGGAGAAATCGGGCATAGAAAACTGCGCTAAGAAGGCAGATGCGTTTTCTGCGACAGGCATCGACACCAAATGCTCGGGCCGGACTGCCCAAACGCCGCCCAAAGTTTTAAATATTTCATTGATGCCGATACTGACTAGTACAGCTACCAATGCCCCTGGAATAAACTTCACCTTGTTTTTGATAAACGGCCGCTCCCACAACAACATGATGCCAATGGATATCAGGGCAATCAAAGTAGCACCCGGATGGATATATTGTGTGATGGCTTCCCACATCGAAAGTAAGGCGTTACTGCCACCTGGCTCCAGAAAGGACATATCTCCTTCAGCATCTTTGTCATAACCAAGGGCATGGGGCACTTGTTTCATGATGATGATGATGCCAATGGCTGTCAACATGCCTTTAATGACACTGGAAGGGAAATAATTGGCAATCATACCGGCTTGGGCAAAACCCAAGGCCAGCTGAAAAACACCAGCCAATACAACGGCCAGCAAAAAGGTCTCAAATCCACCCAGCATTTGAATAGAAGTGAGTACCACCGCCGTTAATCCCGCTGCTGGACCGCTGACACTGGTGTGGGAGCCGCTCAAGACACCAATGACGATACCGCCGACAATGCCCGCAATCATTCCGGAAAAAAGGGGGGCGCCCGATGCGAGCGCAATGCCCAGGCACAAAGGCAGTGCTATGAGGAATACGACTATTCCCGCGGGCAAATCCTGTTTTAGGTTTGCTGTTAAGCTATTTTTTAGCATGTAAATAAACGCGATTTTACACAGCCAAATCGCCAGCTAAAGGAGGTTTTCTCCAATGTCAGACTACAAGCTGTGCGTAGTGAAATGGGTGGTAAAAGCCTGATGCTCAGAACAGGCGATTAAAATGCAAGAACAAGATGGAAACAATGTGGCGCTCAGGCCAAATCTGGAGGAGGCGAAAAAATGGCCAGGTAAGCAAGATGACGAATCTCGTCATCTTTGATGATATGGGCTACAGAACACCCTAAGGCTACATCATCCGAAGTTTGGAAGGAAAAAGTCGGGAAGCAATTCTTGTGCTTGACTTCTTCTTCAAATATAGAAAACGGATTGACTGGGCTGTTTTCTTCCCCATGTTCACAAGGATCAATTTTTATCGTAAGAAAACTATCTGTATTGAACGAAAAAACAAGGCGCGCGACGTCATTTACCACCAACATGCTGGCAGCAATGAATAAAAATGCTCGAAGTCCGCGATAAATTCTGGTCATAACTTTTGTAGAACTGCAAAGGTGCTAAAATTGTTTGGGTTGTATCCAAATTCTTTTTCAAACTTGCGCCTTATGAAAGCACTTGTATTTAATGCCATCAACGAAGCACTTGAATTCCAACAAATGCCCGAACCGGTACAAAAAGGAATCGAAACAGCTATCGTGCAGTTAAAAGCTGCCGCATTGAACCATCGCGACTTGTTCATTACACAAGGTTTGTATGCCAATATCAAAACGCCTTGCATCCTGGGCTCCGATGGAGCTGGGGTTCTGGGGGAGGCTGCTGTGGTACTTTACCCTGCGCTTGATTGGGGGGATAGTCCGCATTTTCAAGGAAATGATTTCAGGGTGCTGGGTATGCCGGAAGACGGCACCTTTGCTGAAAAAATTGCCGTTCCAGTTTCGAACATTTTTCCGGCACCTGCGCACCTCAATTATGAGCAAGCTGCCGCTTTGCCCTTGGCAGGACTTACGGCTTGGCGCACTGTTTTTACCCGTTGTCAACTAAAGGCAGGTGAAAAAGTACTGATTTCGGGCATCGGTGGTGGCGTGGCCTTGATGGCCATGCAATTTGCTGTGGCAATAGGAGCCGAGGTGTATGTTACCTCTGGTACCGTAGAAAAGATTGAAAAAGCGAAAGCGCTGGGTGCCAAACACGGTGAAAACTACCGCGAAGCCGACTGGCACAAACGACTCAAAGCAGCATCTGGTGGATTTGATGTCATCATCGATTCCGCTGGGGGCGATGGTTTTGCATTGTTCCCGTCAATATGCAACCCAGGGGCCAGGATCGGGTTTTATGGCGGTTCTTTGGGCAAGGTGAACGGCTTGAGTTTGCAACCGTTATTTTGGAAACAGATCAGCATACTGGGTTCTACTATGGGAAGCCCGAGCGAATTCAAGGCAATGCTGGCTTTTGTGGCGCAGCATGAAATAGTGCCTGTGGTGGATGAGGTGTTTGAGCTTTCAGATGGGAATCGAGCATTTGAGAAAATGAGGCAAGGGGGGCAATTTGGGAAACTCGTGTTGCAGGTGGGGGGTTGGGGGTAATGAACCTAAGATTCTGTTCATCGCAGAATTGCCCAATTTTGACCAAATCAATTCCCGCAAATTCCACAAGAAGCCGTTGTTTTACAGCAAATATTAATTAATTGCATTCAACTCAAACTTCTGTAACATAAAACTATGCTCCTGATGAAGCAGTTCCTTACCCTTATCGTGTTTTTTTGCGTCGCCTGTATTAGCTTGAAGGCCCAAGATGCGGCACCACTCATTCAACGCTATTTGATTGAAAACCAGCAAAAAATGCACCTGAGCCGAGCGGAAGCTTCCGACGGCTGGGTGATTTCGGATCAATACATTACCCAACACAATCAGGTGACACAAGTGTACGTGCAGCAAATGCTGTATGGACTGAAACTCTACAATGCCGTAAGCTCGGTTGCCATAAAAAACGGCGAGGTTGCGGCTTTTAACAGCCGATTTACGCCCAATGCTGCGCTGCTACTCAACGCCACTCCAGGGATGGAACAATGGAGTGCAGCGAAAGCGGTTGCTCAAGCCGCAAAAAACCTCAACATCCCTGTAAGCAATATTCGGGCTGCGGAAGGTCACGACAATAAAGAAACCGCGTTCTTCTTTACCGCAGATGGCGGCGTGCGGGCTCCTATCAAAGTATTTTTGCTGTATCAAAAAACAGCAGAAGCCATACGTCTTGCCTGGAACGTAGAAATACAGGCCAAAAGCGACTGGTGGCATGTCAGGGTAGATGCTATGACCGGCGAAATCCTGGATAAGGGCAATTACACGGTTTATTGTGATTTTGGCGCAGGGAAGCATGTGCACGAGCATACGGATGTAGCTGCCCGCAAATTTCCAAGCCCCGAAGCAACTGCTTCTGCCCCGGAAAGCCTGGGGGCCAGCTATCGTGTGTTCCCATTTCCGGGCGAAAGCCCTTTGCACACAAACAGGGTACTGGTTACCGACCCTGCTGACCCCATCGCGTCTCCTAATGGATGGCATGACACAAACGGCCAAGCTGGTGCAGAGTACACCATTACACGGGGCAACAACGTGTATGCCTCGGAGGATAGGGATGATAATAATGTTCCAGGCTACAGCCCCAATGGTGGGCCTGGTTTGATATTTGATTTCCCATACAACCCGCTGCAACAGCCATTAGCCTGGCAAGATGCTGCCATTACCAATTTGTTTTACGCCAACAATTTCATGCACGACATGACCTACAACCACGGGTTTACGGAAGGTGCCGGAAATTTTCAGGAAAACAACTACGGCAACGGCGGCATTGGCAATGATGCCGTACAAGCGGATGCTCAAGATGGCTCTGGCACCAACAATGCCAACTTTTCTACGCCCGTTGACGGCCAAAAAGGCAGGATGCAAATGTACATCTGGACGGGTGGCGGCGTGCCTGTTGGTGACAGCATGGCTGTAAATTCGCCTGGAAGCATTGCCAAGATTTATGCTGCGCCAGCTGCTAATTTTGGCCCAATCTTAACAGATCCAGTTACCGCTAATATTGTAAAAGTTGAAGATGAAACAGCGCCTACATTCGATGGTTGCCAAACCATCGCCAATGTAGCGGCGATCAGCGGGAAAATTGCGGTGATAGATCGGGTGGGATGTCAATATACCGTCAAGGTGAAAAACGCTCAGGCCGCTGGGGCCATCGGCGTAATTGTCGTTCAAAATTCAGCGGCCCCTGCTTTCAAAATGCCGGGCGCCGATGCTACCATTACCATTCCTTCTGTCATGATAACCAAAGCAAATTGGGACATTTTACAAGCGGAATTGAATAATGGACCCGTTAATGTCAGTATTCTCCCTACTCTTGGGAAAGCTGACCGGGACAGCGATGTTGACAATGGCATCATTGCCCACGAATTCGGGCATGGTATTTCCAACCGCTTAACGGGCGGCCCTTCCAATTCAGGTTGCCTTGGCAACGCCGAACAAATGGGCGAAGGCTGGAGCGATTATTATACCTTGATTAGCACTATTGTCCCCAATGACACGAGAAACACCCGACGTGGCATCGGAAACTATTCGGATGGTCAATCAATCATCGGGTCGGGAATACGGAACAAGATTTATTCCACGGACATGTCCGTGAACAACTATACCTATAGCGCGCTGCCCGGTACAGGCGGCCAGGTGCACGCCATGGGGGAAATTTGGGCGACCATGTTGTGGGATTTGACCTGGGATTTGATCGATGAATATGGTTTCGAGCCCAATGTGATGCTGGCAACCGGCGGCAACAACATCTCACAGCGTTTGGTTACCGATGGTTTTAAGCTGCAACACTGCAACCCCGGCTTCGTAGATGGCAGGGATGGTATTTTGTTGGCGGATAAAATGAACAACAACGGGGCCAACCAATGCCTGATCTGGAAAGCGTTCGCCCGCCGTGGTCTGGGGTTTTCGGCCAGCCAGGGCAGTAGTGACATCTTCTCGGATGGTGTACAGGCTTTTGACCTTCCGTCAATCTGCCAGGTAGCCACCATAGCACCAATTGCCGGCTTCAATGTCAATCTTACGAGCCGCTGCCTGGAACTGGCAACCTTTGAATTTAGCGATGCATCACAAAATCTGGTGCAATATTGGCTCTGGGATTTTGGCGATGGCAATACCTCAACGGAAACCAATCCAAGCCATAACTACGCGGCTGAGGGCACCTATACCGTAACCTTAACAGTGGCCAACAATATTGGTACGAATACGCTGGTAAAAACGAATCTGTTAACCGTCTCGGCTATTTCACCGATTGTGGTTAACGGTACGACCATCTGCGAGGGGCAAAGCGCGAGCTTGACTGCGGCACCTGGTATAGTAGGCAATACCGCCGAATGGTCCGATGCCAACGGCAACTTCCTGTTTGCCGGCACGACTTTTAACACGCCTACATTGCTCGCTACGACAACTTTTAAGGTCAATGAGGCTGAACCTGCGCCGATTAACAAAGTTGGGCCAGAAACCTTTGGAAATGGTGCCAACCATAGCTCCAATTTTAGTGGCCAGGTGCGGTTTATGGCCGTGAAACCGTTCACAATCTTGTCTGTCCTGGTTCGGGCGCAGGGTTCCGGTAACCGAACCATCAATCTGTTTGATTCATTTGGCGCAATCGTTGCATCCGCTACAGTGAACATTCCCGATGGGGATAGCCGCATTAACTTGAACATTAAAGTCCCAGGAG
>JBBRWA010000021.1:0-33428 GCA_038246345.1 Chitinophagales bacterium | reverse complement strand
TGCAATGGCCAATTCGGCTGCGTCGGTTTTTGCTGGGGCGGCGCCATGTCGAACAGGCTTGCGGTGAATGTGCCTGCCTTGAAAGCGGCAGTGGTTTTTTACGGCACCCAGCCCGATGCTGTTGATGTTCCCAAGATAAAAGCAGCGGTGCAACTGCACTACGCGGGCCTCGACGAGCGGGTGAATGCGGGCATGGCTGGCTACGAAACCGCGTTAAAAGAAGCGGGGGTTCAATACGAGCAATACGTGTATGAGGGGGTGAACCATGCGTTTCACAATGATACTTCTACGGCGCGGTACGATGCGGCGGCGGCTGGGTTGGCTTGGGGGAGGACGATTGAGTTTTTCGGGAAGTGGTTGAGGTGAGGAAGCTTTTGCTTTTTGATGTAGTTCCTGGATCAGTAAGTTTTAAAAGGGGAAGGGAATTAGTCTGGCTTCCGATACAGCATTTGCCTTTGAAACTTTTTGTGTATTTTTGTGGAAACTTTTACAAAATGGCAAAGAAACTCGTACGATTCGATTGGGCAATGAAGCGCTTGCTCCGCCATAAAGCCAACTTCGACATCTTAGAGGGATTCCTTTCCGAGTTGCTCGGCGAAGAGGTGACCATCAAGCAAATTCTTGATAGTGAAAGCAATAAGGAGACCGACGACGACAAACACAACCGGGTGGACATCTTAGTGGAGAATTCGAAAGATGAATTAGTCATCATCGAAGTCCAAAACAGTAAGGAGTATGACTACTTCCATCGGATGCTTTACGGCACATCCAAAGCCATCTCTGAGCATATCAAAGAAGGTCAAGCATACGCCGAAGTGAAAAAAATCATTTCGATAACCATTGCCTATTTTGACTTGGGTCAAGGGAAGGATTACGTTTATCACGGCACAACTGTCTTCAAAGGGGTGCATAAGAATGATGTTTTAACCCTTTCCGGCAAGCAAGTAGAACTCTATAAAAAAAATAATATCCATGTGGTTTACCCAGAATATTGGGTCATCAAAGTTAGCCAGTTTCATAACAGGGTAAAAGATAAGTTGGACGAGTGGATATACTTTTTCAAGAACGCTGAAATAAAAAATAGTTTTTCCGCTAAGGGATTGAAAGAAGCTGGGGAAAAATTAGATGAAATGAAATTGAATGAAAAGGATGCCAAAGAATATAAAAAATATTTGAAGAACCTCCGTGACATCGCAAGTGAGCAACATACCAAAATGGCTGATGCTCAGGATTTAATAAATAAAGGCCGTGAAGAAGAAAGAGAAGCCGCTGTAATTGGACTGCATGACAATAGTATTCCTGTTGCGATTATTGCGAAGTCCCTCAAAATGTCCGAGCAAGAAGTTCTGGAAGTCATTGACAATTATATGAATAAATAGATTTCCGCTCGCGCCAGGCTGCCAAACACCCCAACGCAACGCTCGAGCAATGCTTCGGCCTCGTGCAGCTTATTCGCGCTGGCTATACCAGCAAAGGCAACGTGCGTACAAGATGGGGCGAGAAAACTTCACAACCCATGCAATTCACCCTCCTCCATCATTCCTCCAAACCCCTTTCCCACAAAGACCTGGCTTTATGGGGAAAGGAGCTGCTCCAGCACCAATTGATAGACCTGGAAACGTTCCAAAAGGCAACAAGCCAGCACAATTTGCCTACGGGCGAAGCCATCGACTATGGCTATGGCTTCCTGCTTTCCGGCGGCGGCAGTGCAGAAAAGCTGGTGTACCATACCGGCGGCTGGCCGGGCTATTTTTGCATCATGATGCATTTCCCGGATCAGCAGAAGCAGATCGTGCTGCTGTCGAACAACGCTTTTGACGGTTTTACGCGATTGGCGGATGATGTTGCAGGGATGTTGCTGGGGGAATGAGGGGGTTGGAAATATGGGATTGTTCGTTATATTTGTGGGTCGAAAAAACACCTCATGAAACGAGACTCCCTTAATGCTTTTTTGGGATTGCTGTTGCGTTTATTCAGCCGAGTGGTGGCGGGTGAATGCAATTGGTGTTTTTCGAATTTATGTTGGTAGAGCGGGTTTTTACGCAATGGAGGGTATGTTAAGGGTGGTGGTATTTAACCTTAGTTTTTGCAACATGAAAAAGAAAATAAATAGAAGAAATATTATAAAAAAATGGCTAAATTCCTGAATACAGCCGGCGTTTCCTACCATTTGGAAGAGTTGATAAAGTCAACCAAAGACCGCCTAATTTTGATAAGTCCGTATCTGCAATTCAACGAGAGGATAAAGGAGCATATAAATAACTTGAACATCCAAAAAAAGGATATTCGGATAATTTACCGAGAAAACAAGTTGCGCCCGGACGAGAATAACTGGTTGAGCAATCAAATTGGCGTGAGAACGAGTATCTGTAAAAACCTTCATGCCAAATGCTACATCAACGAAGTCGAGGCGATAAAATGGCTGCACACAGCTTGTAATACCTTGTTCACATACCTTTTTGTCAGCCAAAACCGGAGCCAAGAAGGCACCTGCTGCTGCCGCCCTGTCCTCAGCATCAACTCGATTTTCACAACCCAACGCTTTAAATCTCTATGCGCATTAAATTTTTTACCGCCCTTGTTTTTTCTCTTTTCGGGGCGGCATACACCCAGGCCCAAATCCAGTATTTTAAAAACTATGGGCTTCCCAATCAAAATGAATGGCTGATCGGCATCGAACCTGCAGCCGAACCCGGGCAGTTTTGGGCGGCTGGCTTGACGCGATCTGTGGGGCAAGATGATTTGTTGATTTTGAAAATGGATTCCATCGGACAAATCCTTTGGGCAGATACGATTGGTTCGCCCCTGCACAACGAACTGATTTTTGGCTTTGACAGAGACGAAACAACGGGGACGATGTGGATTTCTGGCAGTCGTACTGCTTTTGGGCAGTCGGCACACACGCCACTTTTGATAAAACTGGATGCCGACGGAAACTATGCGCTGGAAAAACAGACCCTCCGAGCCAAAACCAGAATTATGGTTTCCACAGTCCGGTGGCTTTGCCCGATGGAGGTGTCATAGCTTATGTCGCCAGTAAAAGTGGCTTGACGACTTCTCCAGTTTTGCGCCGATTCGATGCCACAGGCACGCAGCAAATGGTGACCCAATATTTTAATGGCAACCCCAATTTGCCCGAACAATCCCTCGCAGTGCTGCCTGATTTGCGCTTTTTCACCATTCGACCTTTTGGGCAAAGTTTCAGCAACGATTTGCGGGCAGAACTCAGTTTTAATAGCCCGTCAGGCGCGGTGATTTGGGCAAAAGACATTCAAAGTCCGTCGGGTGCGGGCAAAACCCGTGCGCAAAACATCATCTTCGACCCCTCCGACACCTCGCTTATCGTCGCCCATTTTGAAAGTGCGACAAAGCGCTTTTTGACAAAAATTGATGTCGCTGGAAATATAAAATGGCAGGTAGAAACCAACGATTGGTACAGCGGCTCTTTCAACTACCCTCGGCTGGTGTTAGATGGGCATGGGGCTGTGGGGCTTTTGTTTGAAAAGATTTTTGAACTGCGCGATGTTGAAAACGGGGCGCTCTTGGCCGCAAATGATTTTTCGGGAGCAAGTCAAGATTGGAAATATACCCTTGCCGATGCTGCTTTTTCGCCTTCTGGCAAAATAGCTGCCGTCGGAAAATCCGATTTCCAAACTGAACTGGATGGCTGCTTTGTCCTGCTCAACGCGGGCGATTTTGAAATTTTGGAAGAAAAAGCAATCGGCACTTCGGGCTTGCCTGGCGACGATTACAGCCCCTTCGTGGAAGCAGCAGCTGGTCATATTTTTGTGATGAGCGGTGCTGATTACGGCATTTCAAAAGGTCGGGAACTCGTGCTGCGAAAAATCGACCCGGCAAGCGGCGCGGAAGTTTGGGTGAAAAACTACGGGACAACATTAGGCGAGTTGCCTAAAGATATTTTGCGGCTTTCCGATGGCAATTTGTTGCTCGTGGCATGCCAAAGCTCCAACTCGCCCGCTTCGGATTCGGTTTACTTGGCAAAAATAAACCCTGCCGATGGAGCCATTTTTTGGGAAAAACTGTTTGCGAGTCCTTCAAACTATTATGGCATAAATGGCGCGGCTACGCCCGACGGTGGTGCCATGGTGGTTTATTCCGCCACAGTGCCTGATCCAGCGAACCCCAACTGGAGTATCGCGTTTCAACTGCAAGGTTTGCGGGTAGACGCTGGCGGGCAGCTAGTGTGGTGGCGCTGGTTCGAGCCAACCTGGTCGCAGGTTTTGACCACCGGACAGCGCGATATCAAACAGGTTTTAGCGCTTGCCGATGGCAATTTCCTGGCAGTGGGCATGGAAAACGAACGGTCGGGTTTAGCATTGAAAATCGATGCGAGCAATGGCGATGTCGCGGTTTTTTCCCTGCTCGAACCAGTGGAATTGTACTACGACCGCGAATTGGTGAGTGCTGTACAGTTTCAAAATGGCGACCTCGGGCTTTTGAGCCGCAATTATCGCTTCGAAGATTCGCTGATTTTTTATCGCCTTGCTCCAAATGGCGACGTTTTGCTGCGGAAAACCATGAAGGTGGCAAATTCTCACTATGGTTCTACGCTGCACATCGGAAATGACGGCGGCTTGCTGATGGTGCTTTCCTTCTACAATGATTTTGGTGCCCCGGCGGGTTTGCACTTGCTGCGTTTGGGTGCAGATTTCAATGTGCTTTCCACGATGGTTTTGTTTGACAAAGCACTACGCCCAGCCGATGCCAGCTTGCTCTCCGATGGCTCATTTGCTTTAGTGGGGGTACACACCCCGACCAATACACAGGACATTTATTTGATAAAAACCCTGTCCATTCCGACCGTTTCGAGCACTGATTTTTCGGATAATTTGGATTTTCGGGTTTCTCCTAACCCAGTTTCCGAAAACCAGCCGCTGCAAATCTTGCTTGAAAATGCGTTTTTCGGAAAAGTAAAAATCGAGATTTTGAGTTTGGACGGGCGGGTGTTGCAGGTTGTTGAAAGAGAAAAAACGGCGCGGCGGCAGGCTTTTGAAATGGAAAATTTGCCAGAAGGCAACGCGTTTTTGGTGCGCGTTTCGGATGAGATAAGCTCGGGGACGAAGTTGGTTTTGAGATTCTAATTTCCGCCTTGAACCCATAGGCTTTCAAAATCAGTTCAAAAACCCTAACTTTACATCTCAAATCATCCAATCATGATCATTACCATCGAAACATCTGGTATTCAAGAGGTTGAGCAACTGCTCCAGGTGCTCAAATCATTGAATATTAAAGCTGTGAAGGTTGAAGCCTCTTCTCCTGCCACCCAGCCTACCATTACAAAAGGAGATAAAAAGTTAGATCCAAAGCAACTTTTTGGCATCTGGAAGGATAATCCTCGCTCCATTGAACAGATACGTTCTGTAGCCTGGATGCGAAACTGGAATATCTGATATGGTACTCTGTGATACCAATATTTTCATAAGCGCCTTTAATGGTAGGGAAGATTCGATTGATCAATTAAATAAAATCGGACTTAAAGACATCGTTTTGTCTTCCATTACTGTCATGGAGCTTTACCAAGGCATGGGCAATAAGAACGAGCTTACCCAAATGAAAAAGAAAATAAGGTATTATGATGTGGTCCAAATCGATGAAGCGGTATCCCAAAAAGCAATCGAATTCATCGAATTGTTTAAACTTAGTCACGGATTACAAATTCCAGATGCCATAATTGGGGCGACCGCTGTAGTGCACCAAATACCAATTCATACATATAATTTAAAAGATTTTGACTTTCTACCGGGCATTATAATTTATCAGCCCGTAAAATAAATATACAGCGCACTAAAGCTTCCCTGCCAACCGCTCGCTAAAACTGAAAGTCCGAAGCAATGGATTTGATTGAACAAAAACGCCTTGAAACGCGCCAAAAACTGCGTCGCTGGCGAACGATTTTCATCCTCAGTGTATGGGCAATCGCGGGGCTGATTTGGTTTTTTCGAGATTTTCGAGAAAAGCAACAACAGCGAGCGAGCGACAAAATTTACCGTGAAGCCAAAACCAAATTGGCGAACAAAACATTGAACACAACTCACTTATTAAATGAAGAAACTTCTTTTCCTATTCTTTTGCCTTTGCCTTTTCCAAAAAACTTATGCCCAATTTGGCAACACGCCGCAAGTTTTGACGCAAAGCACCAACTCGTATCAATTTCAAATTCAAGCCGCCGATATTGATGGCGATGGCGATCAAGATGTCCTTTGTTTACACGCAAAAAGTTTGCTTTGGTATGAAAATGTAGATGGGTTGGCGCATTTTTCAATTGACCACGAACTCATGCCCATCAATATTCTAAATCAAGGTGTCAACTACCAATCCTTTTTCACGGATTTGAATGGGGATGGCTTGCCCGATATTGTTGCTGACCGCTATTGGATGAAAAACCTCGGCGCTGGAAACTATGATGTCGCAAAAACCATTTTTTCGAGCACTTTGTACTTGCTCTGCGATGTGGACGGCGATGATTTGTCCGATGGTTTTGTGTCCGATGGCAGCAAGTTTTTTTGGCAACGCAATCTTGGCAATGGGCAATTCGCGGCGAAAGCAGCTTTGAACAATGCGCAAAACATTTCCATGTTCGCGGCGGCTGACATGAATTTAGACGGGAAACAAGACTTTTTCGCCAGGCAAAATGATGGTTTTTATTTTTATAAAAACCTGGGGAACAACACGTTTGAGGCGGTGAAAATTTCGGCAGGAACGGCAGCGCATGCCATCGCCCAAGATTTTAATGCTGACGGAAAAATGGATTTGCTCACCGCGCTCGGCGGCGACATCATTTGGTATGAATTCGATTCGGCAGGAAATTGGACGCTGCGGCAGACCGTTTCGACCGAATACAGGGGCGCTGCGCTTGCCCTCGGCGACCTCGACGCGGATGGAAATGCAGATATTTTTGGCGGTTCCATCGGCACGGCTTCGAACAATCGGCCAAAATATTTTTCTTTCGATGCTACGACTGGGCTTTTTGAAACCGCTCCAAAACTACCGAATACGTCTGCGTTGGACATCGCTTCTGCACAAATCATTGACTTGGATGGCGACGCGCTGTCCGATATTTTGACCAGCACAGCGGTTACTTTCACCCAATCTTGGATGCAAAATCTCGGCGCGGGCAGTTTTTCAAATTTTAAAAGTTTCAACAGATTGCTGGGTTTGGCAAGAGACATTGAAATTGCTGACCTCGAAAACGACGGCGATCTGGATATTTTTGCCGTAGGCATCGTGCTCGAAAATCTCGGCAGCGGTAATTATGCGGAGAAAAAGCCAGCAACAGCAGGCGGTGGCAGCCGCGCTTTTTCAGGCGACCTTGATGGTGATGGCGTGAAAGACCTCGCCTTGCCTTTTGGCGATTCCATTTCGTGGCGAAAGGGGCTGGGAAATGGGCAATTTGGCGTGCCCAAATTGATGCCCGGACTGGTGACATCTTGCAAACAAGTAGCTGGTGGCGACCTCGACAACGACGGTGATATTGATATTTTTGCTTGCAATGGCACCGATGCCGTGGCGTTCAATGCCCGTTTTTATTGGTTTGAAAACGATGGTTTGGGCAATTTTACAGGGCATTTAATCGAATCCGACATTCAATTATGTTCCAGTGCTTTCGCGCTCGATGCCAACGAAGATGGGTTGTTGGATATGGTTTTGTTATTTTTCAATAATAGTCCGGCATTGGTGTACGAAAATTTGGGGAATGGCATTTTTTCAGCACCAAAATCGCTCCTGCCTTCCGGCACGCCTTCACCGCCAAATGTCAATCAAGAAATGTTGGTGGACCTGGATTTAGATGGAAAATTAGATTATGTTTTTAGCACAGATGGTCTTTCTTCGACCAAAGTGGCTTGGTTTCGGAACATGGGTGCGGCAGGTTTCAGTACCGAAAAAACACTCGCCACCATGGCGCATCAAGGCTCATCGTCAATACCTTTTTTCACCGTTTTTGATGCCAACATGGATGGCTTCCCAGATGTCGTCGTGAGTGATTTTTATTGGAGCAGATTCCTGTTTGTAAGGGGTTTGGGAAACAGCCTATTCGCTTCAGCGACAACGGTTTATGATGAATCTGGTTTTGGAAATTTTTACGGTGTGGCACCGCACGATGTAGATGGTGATGGCAAGCTGGATCTGGTGTACGGCAACACCAATGACTTCGCAGGCAACGATAGTTACAACCGAATTTCTTGGTTGAAAAATGTTTTTCCCAACCCTGCGCCAGCATTGCAGCTCATTTATAGCACGAGCTCCTGCGATGATGGCGGCACACCGCTCATTGCTTCGGACGATATCCAAATTTTGACCTTCAAAGTATCGGCAATTGGCAATGCCAGTTTTGGAAATCAATATGTATTGTTCGATGAGTTAGCAGAAATCCCGCTTGACACTTTCTATTATGGTGTTACATCGCTTTACCGGCTTCCGCCTGGCTCGGCAGGGCTGAATCTCTATACTTCCTATTCTTTTAGGGATTTGAATAACCCGACAATAAAGAAAAGCTACATTAAACCCAATATCCCAACCTGTTCGCCTGATGCCCCGCCTGCGATTGGAATCCTCGACTACAAAGCCGAGTGTGACGACTACGGAACGCCTGCCGATCCCAGCGATGACCGCGTCAAATTGAGTGTAAATGCTTATTTATACAATGATGCGAACCAAAATTATTACTATACGGTACAAAGCAATTTGGGGGTTCCAATGGAGTATTTTGATAATTCTGACCAAGGTTTTTATACATTTCCCGAGATATTTTACCTGCCCGAGGGCAGTGCGGGGGTGCCCGGTCAAGTGATTTTTTCCTTCCGAGACAATGCAGATACCACTGTTTTTAAAGAACTGATTTTTGACAATCCCGGCACTTGCGCCACCAATCCGCCGCCTTGTCCAGCAGCAATAAATTACTCAAAACAAAGCCAAATTGATGCTTTCCCAGCCACTTATCCGACTTGCAAAGTGATTGAAGGCTCCGTGACGATAAAAGAAAGTACTGCGACAGGGGCAGGGCTTATTGAAAATTTGAATGGATTTGCAGGGTTAGAAATTATCCGAGGCGGTGTGGCGATCGAAAGCACCCACCTTCAAAATCTGTCCGGTTTGCAAAATTTAGATAGCATCAGTGTTGGCTTAAATCTCTATAACAATTCAGATTTGGCGACTTTGCTAGGCTTGGAAAGTTTGAAAAACGTCGATGGCGGAATTGGGGTTGTTGAAAATCCAAATCTGGAAAACTTCGATGGTTTGGACAGTTTGAACACGGTGAATGATGGACTTCTAATGTTGAGTTTGCCCAAATTGAGTCAAATTTCGGGGCTTTCTAATTTGGTGCATATTGGCGGAGATTTATTGGTGTCGGAATGCCTTGCTTTGTCGTCGCTTTCGGGACTTGAAAATTTGAAAAATATCGGCACAGCAGACAATGACTTTTCTGGTACATTATCTATTTCAACCTGTCAAAACATTAAAAGCCTCACAGGATTAGACCATTTGGATTCCATTTCGCTGTTGTTTTTGTACGAAAATCCGAATTTAGAAAATCTTGACGGCATGCTTTCGCTACAAAACATTCGCAATGAAATCTATCTTTTTGGCAATCCAGCACTGCAAAATTTGCATGGACTTTCTACGGTAAATACTGCTTTGACCTTTCAAATCCATTTAGGGAATAATGAAGCTTTGCATGATTTACAAGGCACTGAAAACCTTGATTTATCGAATTTGAAAAAATTGATCATTAGAAATTCCGCACAACTTTCGGTCTGCGCTCAGCCCAATATTTGCGCTTATTTGGAAAATGGCGGCGCAGCAATCATTGATTCCAATTTGTTGGGCTGCAATTCGGTCAGCGAAATTTTAACGGCCTGCGATTTATCTTCAACGTCAGATTTTCCGGTAAATGTTGGGTTTGATGTTTTTCCCAATCCAATTTCCGCAGGCGACGCACTCCAAATCTTGCTGGAAAACAACTTTTTCGGAAAAGTAAAAATCGAGATTTTGAGTTTGGACGAGCGGGTGTTGCAGGTTTTTGAGCAAGAAAAAACGACGCGGCGGCAGGCTTTTGAAATAGAACGTTTGCCAGCAGGCAACGCGTTTTTGGTGCGCGTTTCGGATGGAATATGCTCGGGGATGAGGCTGGTTGTGAGATTCTAATTTTTCTGAATACAGAATCTATGTAAATCAGAAAGTAGAATCTATGCAAATCCGAAAATAGAATTTATGTAAATCGAAAAATCCTGGTTTATGACGGTGCCCAAACTCAAAATAGAACCCATCACTTGGTTTGTGCATGGAATGATGTTAAGATTGATTTTAGTGGAAGTCCAAATCGGGGAAAGTAAAAATCGAGATTTTGAGTTTCCGCCTTGCTTGGTCTTCTGCTTCCCATCTCAAAACAACCCCAAAGCGCCGCAACAGTGTCTTTTTGACCCGCCGGTTCGTAGGCTGCCATACCCAACAAGGTAAAGCTAGCGCAAGGCAATTTGCCTTGTGCCTTTTTATCCGCGTCGGCTGTGCCGACAACGGCAACGTGAGCACAATATAATATGAACAAGCACGCTGCGTTACAGCAGGAAAGCACAACATCCTCCATAAATAAGCAGCACAAATAACTAACCCATCAAATATGAAATACCTACTATTCACAATCGCTATTTCCACTTTATGTCAGTACCCTTTGTTTGGCAAGGAAAAATTACCTGCCATGATTTTAGGCCTCAAAAACGATACTTTGCACGGCGAAATTAAGGTTAAAAACAATTTTGACAATGGCCGGAATCGAGCCTTTGCGTACTTACAATTTTCCATTGAATTCACACAAAAAGAAGGCCAGACAAAAGAATTCAAACCTGGTCAAATAACGGGTTTTTTGGTGTGGACAAGCGATACAACCTTTGAAAAATATGTTTCAGCCAGGCTTGGCTACACGGCTTCTGTGAATGAGGAAGAAGCCAGTTTTCGCCGCCCCGGCATGGCCGCTCGTTTTGACGTAAGTGAAAACGAAGCGTTTGTAAGAGTGCTGGAGGATACTGGTGAGGCTAAACTTTATGCCTTCTACGAAGAGGATGTATTGGTTTCTAACCAGGGCGGCATGCCACCTACAATGTACAATTCACTCAACGATCGGTTTTTAGTGCGAAAAGGTGACGGCCCTTTTATTAAACTCAATTCCAAAAGTAAACGAAAGAAAGTCCAGTTACTCGAACTGTACGGTGACTGTGCTAAAATCAAAGCCATTTTGGATAAACCGAAACTAGATACGGGCAATGACCAAATCTTACGCGCAATTGTAACTGGTTACAACAAAAATTGCCTCAAGTAAACCCCATACCCCTCCAAAAAACACATATCCACCTCCCCCTTATTCTTCGCACTGACCTTCCCCCTATACACACACGAAAACGGAGCTTTCAGCAACAAATACGTCGCCCCACGATAACCATCACAAAAGATAATCATCAAAAATGAAAAAATCAGTTTTCTTCTTTATTGCAACTTTGTTTTCACTCACTTTATTGGCACAAACCAATATAGTAACTTATGCAGGGGGCACAGGCAAAGAAACTTTTTATGATGTCATGCAAATTACTGACGGAAGTTTTTTAGTGGTGGGATATGCCGACAATCTCTCATGGACAGGCGCTGCGCCGCAAACACAACTTACTTATAGTGCAACAATTCCAAATGCACTTGGCACAAACAAGTATGGATTTATTTTGCATTTGTCAAATGATTTACAAACTATTTTACAAGTAGTTCATTTTCCGCAAGGTGCTGTTGAAGATATTCGTTTCATCAAAACAAATTCATTACCCTATTCTGCTACAGGAGATTTATATATCAGTTGCAACACTTCAGATACCGACCCGAACAATGGCGGTTATATCATTGCAAAACTGAATAATAATTTCATAAATGGTATTCCAACGTCGCTTTCGTGGGTTAATGCGGTGTGGGCAAAGTCAATTGCCAAAGAAGCACATCCTTGGGATGTTACAAGCGATGGAAAAGTTTTTTATATCAGTGGCGAGGCGTATGGTTACGACTGGAGTGCCATCTATTGTTTAAATCAAAACGGGCAAAAAACGGCTGTGGAAAATTGGAGAACACACTGGCTCAGCAACGGAACCGAATGGAAAGGAACACCTGCATCGACAAATCCACTTGGCAGTATAGATTCTGTAAGTTTCAGTGGTATCGTTTTAAAAATTTGGGGAAGATGTGATTTGCGTTCTTGGACAACTACCGATTACAATCTTACGCATGCAGATGAAAACGGTGGAACTAAAAAAGGAAAGTGGCCACTTGATATTTTATTTAACGCACCATGCGACCCTATGAGTCCAAGCGCTGTTAGTCCGGGTTATACCGGCTACTCGGCATCTCCAACGCCTGTTTACGGTGGTTCATCCATCACCGTTGATAGACGTAACAACAATGTGTATATCGGAATGAATTTTAAAAGTGTTTTGCCAGACGGAGGACTTCCCGATTTTGAACCTGCTGTAATTGCCATGGATGCCTCCGGTAGTTTAAAATGGTGGACTCGTTTGTATCACGAAATTACGCCACTTGGCAATACGGTAAATTCTACTCCTGACCAATATGTTGATGCGCTTGCAATAGATTATTCAAACAACAAATTAGTAGTTGGTGCAAGATGCCACGGAAATAATGTTGAAAATTTATGGAAGGGAAATACAATTCAATCCAATGCAACTGCATCAGGATTTCAGAATAATTTCACAGGCACACAAGGCAACATTCATATTTCGTGGTTAGGAAAATTGCAATTGGATAACGGAGTGTTAACCAATTCAACCTACATGGCCGAACTGGCCGAAGGCACTGGTTCGCTTGGCACTCCACATGCTGACCCGAACTTAGACGGTTGGCCTGACCCAAATAAAGGATGGCCAAATGTGAACACAACGAGGATGGCGAAAAACAATTTGAAAGTCAGCAGCAACGGTGATGTATGTGTGCTGGCGGTTGGCCGAAGAACGATAACTACGGCCAATGCTTATCAGAAAATGGTAAAGCCAAGCAACGGAGGTTTTAGCGCATGGAATAGTTTTGCAAGAGTATATGATGCACAATTTAATGTTCCGAAATATTCTTCGCTGGTTGTGGGCGTGTGGGATACACTTACACAAGCAGGCGGAGGCAACACCGATCTATACGGAATTTACAAAACCAACAGTGGAATAATTTGTGTCGGACGACAAACAGCAGATACAAACGGAGCCCCAAACGGAAATAATATTCCTGTTACGAATGTTACACCTTGGGGGACATCAACACCGCAAAACGAAAGTGCAATTTTAGTTTACTATCAAGCTACCAACCTTGTCAATACAAATGATAGCATTACAACAAACATTAATCAACCCGAACAAAATTTATTGGCTGATAACATTTCACTTTATCCCAATCCTGCACAACAAACAATTTTTGTTTCTGTAAATTTAAACCAACAAACTATTTTGAATTACCAAATCATAGATATGTATGGACGCGTTGTGAAAAAAGAAATCTTTAATAACGCGCCAATTAATGTCAGCGAATTACCAAATGGCGTTTATCAGTTTCAGTTGTATTCCAAAACGCAACAGACAGGAAAGCGGTTTTTGATTGTAAAATAAAATGCACCTGTTACACAAAACGATGGCTGTGTGCAGCAGGCCAAAAGACACTGCTGCGGCGCTTTGGGATTGTTTTGAACTGGAAGCAGAAGACCAAGCGAGGCAAAATCATGCCTTCTAAACGTCGGCACATCGGCAGTTCTTCTGTTATTCAAACAAAAAAAACCGCCCCCCCTTCCCCGTCGCCCAGCCATTTCCATCCAGCACATACACATCCGTATAATCCACAGCACTTGGCGCTTCTGCCACCTGCTGCCAGGAATCGCCCCCATCCTCCGTACGCCAAAAAATGCCCTTGTCGCCCACCAGCCAGCCGCGCTCGGTATCCGTAAACCAAAGCGCTTGGAAGCCTTTGTTTCTTTTGCCTGCAACCCCACCTTTTCGGATATTTTGCCAATTTTTGCCGCCGTCCTTTGTTTTATAAATGCTGCCGCTGCTGCCACAGATATAGCCTGTATGCGCATCCGGGAAATGTACCGAAGTGAAAAAGTCGCCCGTCAGGTGCAGGCGCTCCCAATGTTGGCCCGCATCGGCAGAACGGATCACCCAGCCTGCGCCAACTGCTAGTAATGTCAATGAATCGGCATACCAAACCGCAGCCAATTCGCCCTGCACTTCATGTAAGTTGCCCAGGCGCCAAAAGTCTTCCGGCCCGAATACCCGCAGTTGGCCTCCGTGAAAACCTTCCCCGCTTACAATGGCCCCGTAATCGGATCCAGGGAAATGCGCACAGTGCAGCCACTGGTAATCTTCCCGCATCAGTTGCCAGTGGGTGGTGCCAGCGGAACGGAAAAAGGCTGCGTCTTGTCCACAAGCATAGCCCTGGCCATTGGGCGCAAAAGTGACATGCTCCATTTTTCGGTTGAGGGTGGTATCTACTGTCCAGCTTTCGCCGCCATCGGCAGTGGAGAGCAGGAAGCCGGAAGCCCAGGCTTTGCCGCCGCTGACGCTGCCGTGTTGTGCGTCTGTAAACCAAACGGCACTTAGGTCATCGCTGACGGGCATGGCGATTTCCCGAAAGGCTGGCAGTGACACTTTTTCTTTCCCGCAGGCCAGGAGCAAGAGCATTAAAATAGGAAGCAAGTATTTCATGCTGTAAAAGTAATCGTGCGTTCAGAACCACGCATTTTTTCAGCAATTGTTTTGGCGGCTCAGGCTTGGTATCTTTGTGGCTATGAAAACAATTGCTATGCGCCATTTACTATTGTTCCCGTGTTTGTTTGTTGCCACCGTTTTGTTGGCGCAAAACAAATCGCAACCTTATTATCAAAACGTACAGGAGCCGCCGCCACAAAAAGCGTTGCGGGCCGATTGCTTCAATCGGAAAGATGATGCGGGCACTTCCGCAGCACGCCGAGGCGATTATCGCGCAGCTTTGCGATTGTTTGAGGAAGCAAAAAACTGCCCGGAAGCCCGCTCCAATGCGCGGAGAAGCAAAGATCTGGAAAAAAAGATTGAGTATTGCAATGCCCAATTGGGCAGCAATGTTGGCACCGCGTCAGAAAAAGCAAGTGCTGCCAGAAGCGTTGAGAATTTAGAACTCACCGGGCGCACGTTTATTAGGAGCGCTGCATTTGCCCGGAACGAAGACCCTAACTGTTTCAACATTACCATGCGGGAAGCCGATCGTGCTTTCCGCGACAGTTGCTGGGACGATGCCGCAAAACTGTACCGGGCAGCGAAATCCTGCGCGGATGCCAACCAGGGCGACCGGGAGCGCATGAGCCAGCGCATAACAGCTTGCGAAGAAGCTGCCAAGGATGAACTGTTGCAAAAAGAACAAAAAGCGATCCGAACTGCCCGCCATGCCATTGCCGCCAATCGCGCCGATGATGCGATGAACTTGCTGCATGCCGGCGACAGGTCCCTGGCTTGGCGCCTGGCCGATTTTGCCAATTATTACATCGCTCCTGACGATAACCCCGACTGCCTGGAGGCCATGTATAGCGCCTATTTTTACAATAAACCAGCAGAAAACACCCGCGTCGAAAACCCTCCTTTTTGTTATCATCTTGCCGATAACTTTGGCAGTGACGCCCAGTATAAGTTTTATGAAAACGAGCATGTAGAATATTTAACCGCATTTATTCCACATGAAAGCAGGCTGATTACCTGGGAGTTGCCATCCATGAAAATCGTGGAAGGGTTTAGCCTGGAAATGCTAAAAGATCCAATCGGTTTCGACCGTGCGCCAAATGGCGAATTATTGGTTTATGGCGCGAATTACTTCTACCTGCCAAACGGCGAAAAGCTTGATGTTCAACAAGTATCCAAGTATTGTTTCAGCGATGACAGCAAGTATTTCCTTTACGAGGACATTAGCAATGGAAACCTTAATTTAGTATCCCTCGACCTGCCTGTGCAGGCGCAACAACAGCGCAAAAACAGCAATAATATCGGACGCTTGGCAAGCCCTCAATCGCTAAGCTATCCCATTGACAATGGGTTGCTGTGTATGAAAAGCTGTAAAGGGGAGTTCTGGCTTGGGTATCGCGACCGCATCGTGGTACACACCCTGGACAAAAGCACTGGCACTTATGCGCCACGCATGACATGGTATTTGGCAGACTCCGTTATTGCTGAAACCGTAGATTTGTCCATGAACCTATTCCCGGAAAGCAGGGAACTCATCATTGGAACCTTAACCGATACTTATTACTATTTTCTGAACCAGGCTCCCGATGGGAGCGATCAAGAAACAGTAGGCGCACTCAACAAAATAAGCGGCCAGCTCCGGGCATGCACCCCCAATTCAAACCCTTTGCTGGCAGTAACTACCAGCATAGACGAAGGCCAGGAAGGTGAACTTATGACCGTACAGATGCCCGTAA
This sequence comes from Chitinophagales bacterium, assembly GCA_038246345.1. GTDB lineage: Bacteria > Bacteroidota > Bacteroidia > Chitinophagales > Saprospiraceae > M3007. The sequence continues at coordinate 16,942 of JBBRWA010000021.1, read as the reverse complement.
AGAGCCGGATAACCACCCGCTTTTTCAGCAATTCGGCCTGGAGTGAAACGCAGGCAGCGGCTATTTCTGCCAGTGGTCAGTGGGTCGTCGTAAGGGGGGGTGATCAACGCAGCAGCATATGGTCGCTTCGAGATACGAGCGTTAGCCCGCCCATTGAAGACTTTGATACGGGCATTGAAAATCAGTTGAGCCCCGATGGCAACCTGATGTATGTCTTAGAAGACGATGTGCTCAAAGTGTTCGACTTCGACGATATAAGAAACGGTGCCCAGGAAGAGATACCGGTGTTGCAAGACTCCCCACTGCCGGAAGGTTTGGCCAACCAATGGGCGGTATACCACAGTAAAAATGCTCAAGTGGCCATTCAAAACCTGCTCACAAAAAAGGTATTAAATTTTGAAGTTGATCCTTTGGAAAACGGGCACGCGCCTTACGCTTTTGACTTTGAAGAAGCGCGCTACTTTGCCTATTCGCCCAGTCAGGGCTTGGTAACCGTTAAGTTATTGGCGGATGGGCAAACCTTCGCTTCCCGTGATTTTGGGGGAACGGTTACGATGCTCCGATCCATCCCCGGCACGGAGAAGCTATTGGTTGTCACAAGGGTAGAGCAGCAGTTTGCCGAAATAAGATACACTGTAAAGGTTTGGGACTTTTCAAAGCCGGCTGAAAACCCTAAAATCGTGCGCTTGAAAGATTATAACGTACTGTTTGCGCGGGTTTCTAACCAAGGTGATCGCATCGCACTGGGTAATGGAGCAGACATTCGTTTGTTTTTATTGGAAAATCTTGACAACGAAGTGGTACTCATTAAACCGCCACAGAATACGACATTTTTTGACATGGCATTTAGGCCCGACGGCTTGGCTTTGGTATCGGGCGATGAACAAGGAAAGGTATCTATTTGGGATGTTACATCCGGCAAACCACTGCTTCAGTTTTCAAACGTATGGGCTGGCGTAGAGCACCCGGTGTATCGCTTGGCTTTTGCCTATGATGGCACCCGTTTGCGCCTGGTATCACCCAATCGCCTGTTCACCGCAAATCTTGATGCATTCTCCCTGCGCGATGTGGTGCAGTCAGGTGGGCGTCGGTTGACCTCCTTCTCCTCGGAGCAGATACGCACCTACAACCTGGAAATTGCCTTTAAATACCCTGGCAATTTTGATCGGCTGGCCCAATCCGAGGACTTTCCGCTCATTTTTTCCTTTTTCCAATATTTCATGGATCAATCTATTAACAGCAATAACATCGATCTGGTTAATACGTATTGTGAACGAGCCAGTATTTTGTACCACTTGTTGGACGATAGCGGGAAAAGAAATACCGAAGCTACGTTGCTTGAAATGTTGGGAGATTTTACACTGAAACTACTGTTGCGCAACAATGCTGCTGGAGCCGCGCAAGTAGTGGACTACATGGAAACCCGTTTCAACAAGCCCAATATCGCTATATTGGATGGCGCCCACACCGCTTTGATGCAGCATAACCTACCCGAAGCATCAAAGCTGTACACAGATTATCTGTTGCGTATTTCTGGCGATGTCTATTTCAATGCGGATGTCGCGGACATCAACACCAAACTGTCTCAATTTCAGGAATACGACCTTTTGGATAGCGCTCAGGTCAATTGCATTTGTGGGATTTTTAGTCCCTTCGAAGCATTTGATAGGTTTTGCGTTGGCAAAAACAAGCTCGCTTCCACCCCGTATTCGGCGCAAATCATAGCCTATAAGCAAATTTATGCTGCCTTGGATTCTGTTGCCTATTGGGTCAACCGATCGGCCAAGGCACAGGTGCTGGAACGCGCCCATGCTGCGGCCAGTACGCTGCCGTATCCCAACCCTAATGTGCCTAAGCACCCCCTAGATACCGTTGTGGTGGCCTTGGCCAGCACGTATATAAGTTTGGGGGACTTCGAACTCAACGCTCCCAAAACCCCCATTTATTATCAGAAAGCCGTCGATTTGCTGGAAAAAACAATGGCACTTAGCAACTTACCAGACACAGCCAAGCTTGATCGCTTGTCTCAAGCGTATTTGGCCTGGGGCAAATACCTGCTTGCTATGGAGAAACCTGCTGAAGCCATTTTGAAACTAAATGCTGCGTTGCAGGCAGGTAAAAAACTGAGTGCCCCTTTTGAAGAAGGTACTTTGGGTGAAATGATGGTTGAAAGGCGCGTATTAAGTCCTGTTTATCTTGAAATTTGTAGGGCAAATCTAATGATGGGCAAAGCGGCGGAAGCGAAAAAGGCATTCAATATTTCCGATGAAATGCTCCAAAATAAGCTCAACGCTACGTTGATAGGGCATGTTTATTTGCTTGAAAACAACGAGATAGAGGCATTTCTAAACTATGGCGCCATAAAAACGGGGGAAGATTTGGGTGAGGCACTGTTTCAAATTGACCAGATGGCCGATTTGCTGCCAGCCCAACGCCGCCACTTGAGGGCATTTAAACCTACATTACAAAACGCTTTTTTAGCCAATCACCCGGAAATAAGTCCCGAAGAAGTGGATTACTGGCGTTCCTCCCTGCAAACGACCCGTCACGGCATACTAGGGCAGTGGGATTCTGCCCTGAATTGGTCGAACAAGGCTACGAAAAGTATGGATCTGCTCCTGCAAAAGCCGAACAACACACAAGATTGGCGCAACAATTGGCTCAGCCAACGCATTAATCAGTCATACTACATCTTGTTTGCTAAATTTCGGGATACGAGTGCTTTATCGCAAGTAATCGGATATTCAGTAGAAGCCCTGAACTGGATTGAAAAGCAGGATCCATATTCTATTTACAAGTCGTATGTGTACACCAATCTTGCCCACGCATTATGGCTGCGCAACCAAGCTGACGACCGCAAAAAAGCAATTGAAGCGTATTCTGCCCACTTGAATGCTTACGGCTCTCTCGATGATACCTGGGAATTGTTGGTCAAAGACTTTCGCGATTTGCACCGTATCGGTGTCATTTGGCCAGATTTTAAAAATTTGGTGGCGCAAATAAAGCCGGAGGGGGCTAACTTGACGGCAGAGGAGTGGAAAGAAACTGGGTTTTAGGTTTCAAGGTTTAAGGTTTCAGGTTTACGCGATTTGTTCTTTTCCTTGGACCCATTTCAAAATTAACAACAGATCGCGTAAACCTGAAACCTGAAACCCTGAAACCCTGAAACAACGAAACCCCTTAAAAATTATACCTTTGCACCCAACCTAATCGGATACATGACCACTGACGCGCAACTGCTGATAGAAACGGAGAACCATATACAGCAATTTTTTGCTGAGCACCTTTCCGCAAACTATGTTTTTCACGATCCCGAACATACCGCTCAAACGGTATCGGCAGCCAAAACGATTGGCGAAGGGTTTAAACTGGCCGATCGTGACATGCTGCTGCTGCTGCTGGCTACCTGGTTTCACGATTCTGGCTATACGCAAGGACCTGAGAGCCACGAAGAACGCAGCTGCGCAAATGCAAGTGCTTTTTTGAAGGATAAGATTTCGGATGCGGAACTTGAAAAAGTATTGGCTTGTATTCGGGCTACAAAGGTGCCCCAAGCACCCAAAAGCTTACTCGAGCAAATTATTTGTGATGCCGATCTCAGTCACCTGGGAATGAAAATCTATTGGGAGCGCAACAGCAAGCTGCGGCAGGAATTTACCCTGACCCGCAACAACTTGATGAACGACCAGGAGTGGGTGGACTTTGAGATTGCTTTCCTGATGAACCATGAGTATCATACCACGGTGGCGCAAGGGATGCTCAACAAACGCAAAGCGAAACACATCCAGCAACTGCTCAAACAAAAACGCCGCCTAAATCCCAATATGGCACCCACAGCGGAAGAGTTGTCCTTACTTGATGAAAAAGGGGAAGCCAAAAACAACAACCTCGGCAAGGTGCTGCGCGACAGTGAAACGGAATTGAAAATGGCGCGTTTTGGTCGGGGCGTGGAAACGATGTACCGCACGACTTACCGTACGCATACCAACCTCAGCTCGATGGCCGATAGCAAGGCTAACATAATGTTGTCTGTCAATGCCATTGTGCTGTCGATATTGGTTTCCAACTTGCTACCTAAATTGGTGGATGGGTTTTCTGTCAAGTTATTCGTCCCGGTTGTGCTGATCTCCGCAACTTGCCTTGGTTCTATGGTATTTGCGACCCTGTCGACCCGCCCAAAAATTACAGAGGGAACGGTAACCAGAGAGGCCATCAAACAACGAAAAGCCAACTTGCTGTTTTTTGGCAATTTTTACAATATGTCGCTCGATGATTTTCAATGGGGTGTCAACGAAATGCTGTCAGATCCAGATTTTTTGTACAGTACCATGAGCCGCGACCTCTTTTTTTTAGGCATTGTTTTGGCCAAAAAGTATAGGTATCTCATTATTTGCTACAACATTTTTATGTACGGTCTCATTATCTCCATGCTGGCATTTGTCGTTGTCTCTTTTGCCCTATGATCCTTTTTTTGACACTCAAGCTACCTTCCTGATTTGAGGAAATCAACCTAATCATGTATCTTGTCATCATCCCTACATACAATGAGTTGGAGAATGTGGAAGCCATCATCCGGGCTGTCTTTAGGCAACCTGAACCCTTTCACGTGCTCATCGTGGATGACGGCTCTCCCGATGGAACCGCTCAAATAGTGCGCGACTTACAGGCTTCCGAATTTGCCGGGCGCCTGCATTTGCTCGAACGCGCCGGAAAACTTGGGCTGGGAACGGCTTATATCATGGCCTTTAAATGGGGCTTGGAGCGCGACTACAGCTATTTTTTTGAAATGGATGCCGATTTCTCCCACAATCCCGACGACCTGCCGCGCTTGTTGGCCAAATGCCGCGACGAAGGTGCTGGTGTCGCCATCGGTTCGCGCTACTGCCGTGGCGGACATTTGGAAAATTGGCCCGCCGACCGCATCATCCTTTCCAGGGGTGCCTCCCTATATGCCAGCATGATCCTTTGGATGCCCGTTGCTGACCCAACCGCAGGCTTTATTTGCTACAAACGGGAAGTACTGGCCACCATGGACCTGAACAAAATTCGCTTTGTCGGTTATGCTTTCCAAATCGCCATGAAATTTGCTGCCTATTCCCTCGATTTTAAGCTTAGTGAAGTACCCATTACGTTCAAGGATCGGGAAAAAGGGCAGTCGAAAATGTCGCTGAAAATAATTCGGGAAGCGATTTTTGGGGTGTTGCAAATGCGGTGGAGGAGTTTTTTTGAGTCGTACGGGAGGCAATAAAAGAGGTTTCAGGTTTCATGGTTTCAGGTTTCATGGTTGTTCATTGGCTTGGTAGAGCAGCAGTTATAATCAAGAAGTGTTCGTTCCTGTAGCATTTCTTGATACCCCTTGTCCCCTTACCCTGAGTTGTCTTGTTGTAAACATCCGTCCACGTCGTGTGCGCTTGAAGTTGTTGGTTTCGGGTTTCAAGGTTTCGGGTTGTTCACTGTCTTAGCAATAACTACTCCACCCCCATCTCAAAATACCCCAAAGTAATCGTAGAATAATGCTTCGGCAGCCCGGCAGGATTGGCTGGTGGCCCGATGCCCAGAAAGGTAAATCCGGCAGCCTCGTACACTTCCTTCAGCTTCGGGTTATCGCTCCAGGTATCCAATCGCAGGTACTGTTTGCCCTCGGATTTAGCCAGAACTTTGCCCCATTGTACAATTTCCTGCACAAATTTTCTGCCCCGAAAAGCGGGATCAGTCACAATGCGGTGGAAGTAAATAGAAGGCTCCTTGTCCCGCTCGCCCCAGATGTCGGCATCGGTAAAAGTGGTGACGAAAATGCAGGCGATCTGTCCATCAATCATGATTTTCCATTGCCGTCCTTCAGCAATTTCCTGTAATACCATTTGTTCATCAAAGGGCAGCCAGTGCATTGTTGACACTGCTTTTTGATGGGCTACCGCCGCACCGTACAAGTTAAAGATGGCCGAAATATCGGCGGAGGTACTGTTTAAAAAATCCATATTTCGAAAAGGGGTTTCATGGTTAAAGGGTTAAAGGGTTTCAGGGTTTCATGGTTAAAGGGTTTCATGGTTTACGCGGTTGGTTCGTGGCCTTGAAAGACAATTTCAAAATTGACAACAGGTCGTGTAAACCCTTTAACCGTGAAACCCCTTTAGTTTTAGCTTTTGCGAATAAGCACCACCGCCCCCAAAATCCCCACAATACTCACTGCGTGTACCAAATGAAATTGTTCCCCATCGACAATAGCCCAGAAAACAGCGACCACCGGAATGATGTAGGTGGTGGAACTGGCAAAAAGGGCAGAGGTGTCTTTGATTAATCTGTATTGAAATAATTGGGTCAATGGCAGTGCCGAATACCCCGAGCGTCACCAGCGAAAGTAAGGGCATCCATTGAATTTGCGAAGGATGGTAGTTGCCGAGATTCGGTAAAAAACCAAAAACAAAAGCCATGGTGCCGGCCAGGGCTACCGTGACGCTCCCCAGCGTAAACGCCGGGATATGCGACAAGCGCTGTTTTATCAGGTTAATGTTAAATCCATAACACATAGCAGCCAAAATAATCAGGCCAGTGCCGAGTCCACCAGTTGGCGTATGAATATGCGAAGGCAGATTTTTCACTCATCAAGGCGCGAGAAGGGCGAAATGCGGGACATTTTAACCGACGAGTAACGAAGATGCGTGGAAAATATGGCCGCCAGATTCATACGCCAACTGGTGGACTCGGCACTAGCGTGCCAGTTGAAGGATAGTTCGGAGTCTGAACGCTCGATCGCCAATAAAATCGCACAAGCCAGGCCCAGCAACATGCCCAATACTTGGTTGGCTTTGAAGGCTATTTTGAAAATGATGATGGAAAATACAAATGTAAAAACAGGCGTTAGGCCGTTCAGCATGGCAGCTACCGCACTTTGTACTTCCACCGACATCAAACGAGTGGTTGCCGCCTCAAAGTAGCCGAAGCCCGTCAAGCCTTTTTTTATCAGGATAAAGCTGCTGCCCCAAATTAGGGATAACAGTGTAAGGTAAAGCCATTTGGTACAGGATGGATTTGTTTCCATGGACAGAGGGTTTTGTAAACGTATATATTTTTCAACATACAGACACATAGGAACATAGAAAACATAGCACGACAAACACGACATAAATTTTCGCGCACAACGCCACAACGACCGCAATGCCGAGATGCTTTTGGTCACCCCCCCTTGAAACAACCAAGAGCGAAGCCTTTTCCCTTGTGGTCGTTTTGGCGTTGTGCGCGAAAATTTTTCACGTCGTGTACGGGTATTGTACTATGTTTTCTATGTCCCTATGTGTCTATGTGTTAAAAAAACGATCTATTATAATCATGCACATAAGCAGGCACCGCTAAACCAGGCTTCCCCGATTCGTCGCTCATAGGTTCAAACGGCATAATCTGTAGCGGCAGCACCCCCGCCCATACGTCCAAATCCATGTCTTCCGGGTCGTCGCCCACGCCACCATCCCGGAGCTTGACGGATGCCTCCTCTATTTCCACGGCGATGAACATGGTCTTTTTCATATCGCTGGCACTTGGTTGTCGCGCTTCTGCCCAACGCCCAGGGATGACGTGTTCCGTAAACTTTTCAGCCGCCAACCAGCGCTCTTCATCCGAGTCCACCAAGCGGCCTTTTCCAAACGCCACCACGGAGCGATAATTCATGGAATGGTGGAATACCGAACGCGCCAGCACGAGTCCGTCCACGATGGTCACGCTGATGCACAAAGGGATTCCCTTCGCCATCTGCATGAAAAAATGACTGCCCACGGAGCCATGCAGGTACAGCGTGTCATCGACCCGACAATAACCCGTTGGAATGATAAAAGGCTGGTTGTCAATATTAAAAGCGACGTGGCAGACCAGGCCTTCGTCCAAAATGACGTTGCGGGTGTTGGGATCAAGGTCGTAGCGCTTGGGGTAGTAGCGGCTGCCTTGGATGCGGGAGGATTTTGTTTTCAAATGAAAAGAGCTGGGGTTGCGGGGTAAGCTTGATTTTTTCATGGCAATAGATCATTTTGATGGCACAAAGCTACGAGCACTTCGGACTACCAGAACCATCCGGTTTCTAAATAGTCGGTAGTCCAATTTTTGAAATAAGTTGCACCTTTGCGGAATAAATGACTGCGCTATGTTGCCTTACGCTACCCTTATTTCCATCGATAAATCGGCTAAAACGCCCATTTTTTTACAAATAGCCAGCAGCTTAAGCGATAATATCCGTCAGGGTATTATTCCCGTGGGCGCACAATTGCCAGGGAGCAGGGCTATGGCAACCATGCTGGGTTTGCACCGGAAAACGGTGGTGGCAGCTTATGAGGAGCTATTGGCGCAAGGCTGGCTGGAAACCCAAAGTTCGCGCGGCACTTTTGTCAGTGAAAAGCTGCCGGAAATAAAACCGCGACCCTTGGAGCATTTTAAAACCCGGGAAAAAAACCATCAACCCGGGTATTCCTTCACCGCCGATCCGCTACTGGCGCTGCCGATTTACAAAGGCTCCAACGCCCTGGCTTTCAACGATGGATTTCCGGACGTGCGGCTCGCGCCCTGGGATGCCCTGAGTCGGGCTTACCGCAGCAGCTTGCGCAAGGGTTTTCGGAAAAACCTGTTGTTTTATGGCGAAACTACCGGTGAACCTTCGCTGCGGGAGGTCATGACCGAGTACCTGCGCGAAAGCCGGGCCCTGCCCATCGGCCCTGAAAATGTACTGATTACCCGCGGCACCATGATGGCCATTCATTTGGCCGTAAAATGTATTGTGCAGCCTGGAGAGGTGGTCATCGTCGGCGAAGTGTCGTACACCTCCTGCAACCTGATCATCCAGCAGGCGGGCGCCGACATGCGTACCGTGCCCGTAGATGCCTGCGGCATTGACGTAGATGCCATCGAAGCATTGTGCAAAAAAACGCCGGTCCGCATGGTGTATGTGACCCCGCACCACCACCATCCCACCACGGTTATCATGCCCGCCGATCGGCGATTGCGCCTGCTGCAACTGGCCCAGCAATACGGGTTTTGCATCTTGGAAGACGATTATGACTTCGATTTTCACTACAACAGCAGTCCGATTTTACCACTAGCAGCAGCGGATGCGGGCAGGAATGTGGTGTACGTGGGTTCCCTCAGCAAGGTATTCTCTCCGGCTTTGCGCATTGGCTATGTCGTGGCTCCAGCTGCGGTCATCGAAGCCATGGCCAACCTGCGCCGCATCATCGACCGCCAGGGCGACAACCTTCTGGAAGCCGCCGTGGCGGTACTGTTTAAAGATGGCGACATGCAACGACACCTGAAAAAAGCACAAAAGGTGTACCATGCCCGCCGCGATTTGTTTTGTGCCATGCTGCAATCCGAACTGGGCCACGTCATAGAATTCAGCAAACCTACGGGCGGACTCGCCGTTTGGGCAACCTTCGACAAGGCATTTCCGCTGCTGAAAACCGCGCAGAAATGTCGCGAAAACGGGCTTTGGATTTCGGATGGCAGCCATTACGGGCAGCAGCTGAATGCAACGCGGTTGGGGTTTGGGTCTACGAATGAAGGGGAGATTGAGGAGGGGATGGCTATATTGAGTGCGGAATTGGGAGTGCGGAATTAGGAGTGCGGATTTGTGAGTGCGGAGTGCGGAATAGGCACATCATCCCGTTTTGCGTTTTGGTATTTGGGGTTAGCACTTTTGGTCATGTGGCTTTATAAACGGTCATAAATTCTCGCTCGGTAGGGTCTGCGATCGCTCGTTAGGGGCGCTCGTTAGGGTCTGCGACCCGTCACGTTTTTTCGCTCGTTAGGGTCTGCGACCCGTCACGTTTTTTCAAGTCTGTGACTTGAGCCCGTTTTTTAGTTCAAGTCACAGACTTGCAATATCTCGTTTCGGGTCGCAGACACTAACGAGCGCGCTTTGCTTGGCACTTGTGGGACAGGTTAGGGGTATGAAACTTGACGCTACCTTAATCTAGTAGTTGAAGTATTTTATTTAAGTTTAAATCGTATGGCTTTGGTTGCCCATAGGGTGAATAGCTTCTTTTCTTTTCGTCAAGTAAAATCACTTTAAGCGCTTCTTCTGAAGTTGTTGATGCAAAATCAGCGCTGTTTCTGATTTACCCTTTTATGTTCTACTTCTAAGATGGAGCCTTGTTCTTGTCCAAGCAACATGGCGGCATTAAATATGAGCAACAATATTGAAAATGTTTTCATGATAAATTTGGGTTTACAAATTATCACTCGGCTCGACGACTCGTCTCAATAATGGGCCAGCAAGTGTAAATTAGCGGGCAACATCCGGGTTACTGTGTGCAACATTGATCCGTCGAAAATGACTTGACGGCCCACTAGCACGTTTGGACATGCGGCTTCCTGGCCAAAAGAGCCAACGACAAATGCCACGCACTCCCTGAAACAATGAGCCCGTTCCGCATTCCCAAATTCGCATTCCGCACTTGCCTACTTGCTCCGCATCCTTATTATCGGACAAATCATCTCCTCCAACGAAATACCCCCGTGCTGAAAAGTATTGCGGTAGTAATTGTTAAAATGGTTGTAGTTGTTCGGGTAGAGGAAGAAATAGTCCTCCTTGGCGAAGATGAAGGTGCTGCTGATGTTGGGGCGTGGAAGCCCGAATTTGATGGGATCTTTCACCGCTAGCACTTCCTTGGGCTCGTATTGCAGGTTTCTGCCCACTTTGTAGCGCAGGTTGGCGGTTGTTTCGCGATCGCCCACCACTTTCGAGGGGCTTTGCACGCGGATGGTGCCGTGGTCGGTGGTTACAAACAATTGCACGTCGCGGCCTTCGAGCTTTTGCAAAGCTGACCAAAGCGGACTGTGCAGAAACCAGGAGCGGGTGAGTGAACGGTACGCGGGCTCATCCCCTGCCAGTTCCTTCAACACTTCCATTTCCGTGCGGGCGTGCGAAAGCATGTCGATGAAATTGTACACGATCACCGTGAGGTCGTTGTTCAAAGCGTGCAGGATATTGTCGTTCAGTTCCTTGCCATGCCCAACGTTGGTGACTTTGATGTATTCACACTTTACGGGTTTGCGGAAATTTTGCTCCAGTTGTTTGAGCAAAAAGAAGTCTTCATACAGGTTTTTGCCGCCTTCATCCGTGTCGTTTTTCCATTTGTCTGGATACGCTTTTTCAATGTCGGAAGGCATCATACCCGCAAAGATAGCATTGCGGCTGTACTGGGTAGCCGTGGGCAGGATGCTGAAAAAATAACCTTCGTTTTCCGTTTTAAACTGCTCATTGAACATCGGTTCGATGGTCTTCCACTGATCGTAGCGCAGATTGTCGAGCAGGAGCAGGATGGTGGGTGTGCCATTGCTGACATGCGGGAAAACGTGTTTGCGCAGCACCGAATGCGACATCACCGGGCCGACTTCCTGTTTGACATCTACCCAATCGCCGTAGTTGCGCACCACGTATTTGGAGAATTCGGTATTGGCTTGTTGCTTTTGCTGGGCGAGGATGTCGGTGACACCGCTGGCCTGGTTGGCATCCACCTTGAGTTCCCAGGCGACAATTTTTTTATAGGCATCTACCCATTCCGCATGGTCAAGGTTGCCCGTGATTTGCATGAAAATTTGACGGAACTCCTGTTGGTAGTTGAGCGCTGTTTTTTCGCTCACCAGCCGTTTGTTGTCCAGTATTTTTTTCAGGGTCAACAGTATTTGGCTGGGATTCACAGGCTTGATGAGGTAGTCAGAAATCTGCGAACCGATGGCATCTTCCATCACGTGTTCCGCCTCGTTTTTGGTGATCATCACGACGGGCACGTTGGGGTTGCGCTCCTTGATTCGGGGCAGCACTTCGAGGCCAGTAAGGCCAGGCATGCTCTCATCGAGGAAAACCAAGTCGATCTCGTCGGCTTGTTCGTTGTATATTTCAACGGCATCGTGGCCGTTAGAGGCGGTAACAACATCAAAGCCTTTAGTTCCCAGGAAAATGATGTGGGGCTTGAGCAGGTCGATCTCGTCGTCGGCCCAGAGTATTTTAATTCTGTCCATGAAAATATTTTACAGGATTGGCGATATGGTGGAAAGGTCTTGGGCTTAGTGGAACGAATGTGCAAGGTACTTTATGTTTTTGAAATGGAAAATAGGTAAAAATTCCACGACCTTTGACCCGCAGCATGAACAACAGGCAAAAAATCTTCAATGACCCCGTCTACGGCTTTGTCTCCGTGCCACGCGGCATTCTCCTCGACCTTATTGACCATCCGTATTTCCAACGGTTGCGGCGCATTCGGCAGCTGGGGCTGACGCCCTATGTGTATCCTGGTGCCCTGCATACCCGATTTCACCATGCCTTGGGTGCTTTGCACCTGATGCAACAAGCTATTGAGACGCTTCGGCAAAAAGGCACGCCCATCACGGATGAAGAAGCTGAAGCAGCCTGCATTGCCATTTTATTGCATGATATCGGGCATGGTCCATTTTCCCACGCCCTGGAGCACACCTTGATTGAGCTGCACCATGAGGACATATCCAGCCTGTTCATGCAGGAACTCAACGTCGAATTCAAAGGGCGACTGGATTTGGCCATCCGTATTTTCCGGGATACTTACGACAAAAAATTCCTGCATCAGCTGGTCTCCGGGCAGCTCGACATGGATCGCATGGACTACCTTAACCGCGATAGTTTTTTCACTGGCGTCAGCGAGGGTGTGATAGGCTACGATCGAATCATCAAGATGTTGGCAGTGATTGATGGGCAGTTGGTCGTGGAAGAAAAAGGCATTTACAGCATCGAAAAATTCCTGATGGCGCGGCGGCTCATGTACTGGCAAGTGTATTTGCACAAAACAGGGGTTGCGGCGGAAAAAATGCTGATCCACACGCTCAAGCGGGCGCGTATGTTGGCGTTAAAGGGAGAAGCCCTGGAAGTGCCCCGGCATTTGGGCTGGTTTCTGTACAAAAAACCAGGGGAGGACAGCGACCCACTTGAAATGCTGGCGCAGTTTGCGCGTCTCGATGACAATGATATTACCCAGGCGGTAAAATACTGGACGGAATCGAGTGACTTTACCCTTGCTTTTTTGTCTAAAGGATTGTTGGAGCGGAAGTTGTTCAGGCTGGAGTGGCACAATAATCCAGTTTCTGCGGAGTCCGAACTGGAAGTCCGGGAAAGTCTAAGCAAGCAATTGGGCACAGCAGCCGACTTAGACTATTTGGTATTCCGAGGATCGGAAAGCAACCGTGCCTATGATGATTCCAAAGAGCAAATCAAAATATTATTCAAAAACGGCCAAATATTACCCATTGATAAATGTTCTGATGTGCCGCTTTATACTCAGGTAGTTACAAAACATTTCATCTGTTATCCGAAGGCCTCCAGGCCATAAAAGCGAAATATTAAGCAAGAATTCATGTAAAAATTTGCAGTTTCGGTATTTATTATGTTTACTTTTGCGCAATAACCACCCTTCTGAACGCACACCCTTCTGAATACATCAAGTTCCAAGGTTTAACCATCTCCACAACCTGAAACCTTGAAACCTGAAATCATGAAACCATTTTTTTGTACCCATTCACTAATTTTACGTTAACCAATTTCACACACAAACATGGGAAAATTGAAGTACTTACTCCCTCTTTTTATGGGCTTTGCAACCATGGCTTTCGCACAAGAAGGCCCACAAAACGCGCAGCCCGGCAAATGCTATGCAAAGTGCCTTATTCCTGATACTTATGACAATGTCACAGAGCAGGTATTGGTAAAAGCCGCCTCCAAAAAAACGATTGCTATTCCAGCCGTATACGATACCAAGACGGAGCAAGTTGAGGTAAAAGCTGTCAGCAAGCGTATCATCGCAGTGCCCGCACAGTACGAAACTGTTACGGAGCAATTGCTGGTAAAAGCTGCCAGCAAGCGCCTTGTTCCAGTTCCTGCCCAATACGAGACCGTTGATGAGCGCGTGATGATCAAGCCAGAAAGCAAGCGCGTTATTTCTGTTCCAGCTGAATACGAGACGGTAACAGAGCGTATTATGACCAAAGCTGAAAGCAAACGTGTCATCGAGGTTCCAGCCGTTTATGAAAATGTAACAGAATCCTACGTTAAGGATGCTGCTTACACTAAAATAGATGTGTTGCTGCCGAAGTACGAGAACGTTACCGAGCGCTTAGAAACCAAGCCTACTTCTACCAAGTGGGTAAAAAAGCGCGCCGATGCCAACTGCCTCAGCGCCAACCCAGACGATTGCCTCGTATGGTGTTTGGTTGAAACACCTGCTGAATACCAAACCATTACCAAGCGCGTCAACAAAGGCTGCGACGGTTCTGGCGTGGCGGATGCTGGTTGCACCAAAACAACAGAAGTTCCTGCTGTAATGGGCTCCCGCATCGTTCGCAAGGTGAAAACACCTGCCACAACCCGCGACGAAGTTATTCCTGCCGAGTACAAGACAATGACCGTGCGCAAAGTAAAAACAGCAGCTTCTACCCGCGATGAAGTGATTCCTGCTGAGTATGCTACTGTAAAGAAACAAGTGTTGAAAACACCTGCTTCCGTGAATGAAGTGGAAATTCCTGCGGAATATGCTACCGTTAGCAAGCAAGTTGTAAAAGCGCCTGCAAGCTCCCGCGAAGAAGCAATTCCTGCGGAATACAATACACAAACATCACGTGTATTGAAATCTGCAGCGACTACCCGCAGCGAAGATATCCCTGCTGAGTACACCACGATTACGAAGCGCAAACTCGTTAAGCCAGGCGGCTTCACCGAGTGGCGCGAAGTGCTCTGTGGCGAAAAAGTAACAGGCTACACTGTTCGCCAAATCCAGGCGGCGTTGGTGAAAGCCGGCTACGAGCCAGGACCAACCGACAACATCATGGGTGCCCGCACAAAAGCGGCCCTTACCAAGTTCCAAAAAGACAAAGGCTTGCCCGTTGGTAACCTCGACTTTGAGACCTTGAAAGCGCTTGGGGTGAATTATTAATCCCAATCAAGCTAGGCGTCATTAACAAGGGCCATCTCGAATCATCGAGATGGCCCTTGTACTTTAGGGGGGAATATCGCACGTTGTGTCGTTGTGTGAAATAAAAATGCACTTGTGCCTGCATTATTCATTTTCCAGACTTGCTCGTCTATCCATTCGGCTTATTTTTGTTCAACTTTTCACGACACAAAAACGATCCATTATGAAATCTCCAGCGTCCAAGATCACTTTTTTGTTCGCAATTTATGTACTGCTGCATTTTGCTGAAGCCTGCGATATCTGCGACTGCCCCAACCCTGAATTCCCCTACATCGACTACAAAAACATCGAACTTGAAACCAACGATCCCAATCCCAGTGTTTCATTTGAGATCACCATACGGCCCGATTCAGTTTTATTTGTAGCACAGGTTAGCCCCCGATTTAGCCTGTTCACAGCCGCCTACGGCTGTAGTTGTGCAGAGAATGGCGATAACGGCGACAAATACGCGCCCGTATCCATGGATGTTTTTGCGGACAAAAACTTCAATGATACCCTGCCCGCAGGCGCATCGCTGCGTTCTGTTTTTTGGGGACAAACACAAGGGGATATTGTAGCACCGCTGTCAAATGAAGGCTTCAAGCCAGAAAAATTCCGTTATAAAGGCAACGAATATTCCATCACCACCGATCAACGGCCTAAATTCCTCGGAGAGCCGTACCATTTCAGCATTCAATGGGTAAAATCCAATGGCGACACCTTGAGGGCAGAAACAGGAGCGGTGATATTTAATTAAGGCATCGTCCAGCGCAAACCCAGCAATAACCTTTGCCGCTGAATCGGTGCGTAATTATAACTCGGATCGAAGGTGTGGTCATGTGGGTTGTTCTGGTCTATTTGCTTGTCGAACGGGTCGAATGCGCGCAAAATAACCGCCTCCTTCGGATAGAACCCAAAGATGTTTTTCAAGCCAGCGTACAGCTCCAGCCCATGTTTCAAGTTCTTGGTGACCTGCACATTGTGGATGGAAAACCAAGGCGATTGTTCCGGACGCGGGTCGTTCGGCAACACGGGCAGGTGCATGGGGCTGTTCAGGTTGCCGGTATAGTCGATGCTCAGTCCCCAGGGTGTGATGGGGTAAGTAACCGTCCAAGTCGCTGTGAGCGGCGGGGCGAAAAGTTGGGGAAGCCTGATACTTTTTTCGATGCGATACACATTCAAGGCTGTTGCGCCCGCTATGATTTTCATGCCGTTCAGGAAATTAAAATCGAGGTTCAACGATAGCCCCGACGACACCGCATGACCATTGAGGTTTCGGTATATTACTTTGTTTGGGTCCGTGTTGTAGTCGGGCATGATCTGGTTGCTGAAATAGGTGTAAAAGAGCGAAGCATCCAGGCCGATGAACCCCGAGTTTTTAGGAAAAAATTTGCAGACATAGTTCAGGTTGCCGTTCCAGGAACGCTCGGGCAGCAAGTTCTCTTCCACCACAACTTCCCGTGCGCCCGTGAGCGCGGCGTGATCTTCCGTGAAAATATTGGCAACCCGATAGCCGGATCCCGCCGTCAGGCGCAGGATATTTTGGGGGTTTCTGGCCCATTTCCAACTGACACGGGGCGTAAAAATATTGCCGTGCAAACTGTTGTAATCGTAGCGGAGGCCGAGCAACAGGACATGTTGTAGGTTGAACGCAATTTCGTCTTGCAGGAAAATACCAGGTAGCCAGACGCTGGAAGGCTGGTTGCCGGAGCCGTCGGGCGTGGCTGTTACGGGCGTATTGTCATCGTAGCCTGTATAGCGCAAGGCAATGCCTAAGAGCGCATCGTGGCGTTTTCCCAACGGCAAGTCGCTGCTCAGCTGGCCGAAAGCTACCTGCTGTTGCGCGAAAAACGGGGTGGTTCCATAGTATGAATCCTGGTCGTGCAGGTTCCAAGAGGCATCAAGCATTACGCGCCGGGCAGCAATTGGCAGTTGGTATTTGCTGAGCAATTCAGCACGCCGGGTGAAAATGCTTTCTCCGTAAATGCTGTCGG
>JBBRWA010000020.1:0-35306 GCA_038246345.1 Chitinophagales bacterium | reverse complement strand
CCATCCGTTTCAATTGCCGATATAAATGGGGACGGGCTTCAGGATGTTTTTATCGGTGGCGCAGCGGCACAGGCTGGTTCTATCTTCCTGCAAAACGCAACCGGAACATTTGTGGTAAGTCCCCAAACTGCCCTGGAAGCGGATAAAAACTGTGAAGATACTGCCAGCGTATTTTTCGACGCGGATGGTGACGGCGATCAGGATTTATTCGTCGTCAGTGGCAGCAATGAAGCGCCGGTCGGTTCGGCATTATATCAGGACAGGTTGTACCTCAATGATGGGAAAGGGAACCTCAGTGCAGCCAAAAATGCGCTGCCGACTGAAAGTTTTTCTGGCAGTTGTGTCCAGGTTTTTGATTTCGATAACGACGGAAAGCTGGATGTTTTTGTCGGCGGCAGGGCTGTGCCGGGGCGCTTCCCCGAGGTTTCAGAAAGCATGATTTTGAAAAACGAAGGCGGTATTTTCAAAAATGTTACGGCGACTATTGCCCCGGACTTTCAAAAAACAGGCATGGTAACCGATCTGCAATTCGGCGATTTGAATGGCGATGCCAAACCCGAATTGGTCCTCGCAGGAGATTGGATGCCGATCACCGTGTTCCAGTGGAATGGCCAGCGCTTTGAAAACAAAACAGCGGACTATGGGCTACAAAACAGTACAGGGCTTTGGCGCTGCCTCACGGTGGCCGATCTTGACGGTGATGGAGATTTGGATGTAGTGGCTGGAAACCTTGGGCTGAACACGCGATTCCATGTATCGGCCAAGGCGCCGTTAAGGTTGTTTGCCCATGATTTTGATAAAAATGGCAGCCTGGATCCAATACTTGCCTTGGCCGCATCCGGCGCGTACAAGCCCGTGCTTCAACGAGAGGCATTAGCAGCTCAAATTCCTTCCATAAAAAAGCGGTTTCCCCGCAACACACCTTATGCCGATGCCAGTATCACCGATATTTTTGATGCAGCTGATTTATTGACTGGACTTTGCCTGGAAGCTCAAACACTTGAAACACAGTGGTTTAAAAACAGTGGCGGAAAATTCACCCCATACCCTTTGCCTGACTATGCACAATTTTCACCCGTTGAAAAAATCATCGCGGCCGACATGACCGGAGATGGCTTTGTCGATTTGTTGGTATTGGGAAACGACTATGGTATGGACATTGAAACCTACCAATTGGATGCCAGCGAAGGATTTCTATTTCCTGGAAAAGGGGATGGCCAGTTTGCCTCAAGCCCTATTAGCCTCGAAAGTCCAAAAGCCGCCAGGGATGCTGCACTTTTACCAACTTCAAAAGGGGAAAGACTGTTGTTAATTGCAAATAATAACGACCAAGTAAAGATATTTAGACTATTGGGTAGTAAGAATTGACTAAGCCGCGCTATTGAATTACATCCTACCTTGGCTGCTCAATTATCCATGAAAAGTAGTGTTCAAGCGTTACCCTTTTAATCCAATCTGCCTTGGGCCTATTTCACGCTCATCCAATAAATTATGCGGATTCCCCTACCTACAATTTTCAACCTAGCCGTTATCAGCGCGCTTGGGATACTTCCTTTTTCAAGTATCCAATCACAAGACCTACATCAAACCCTGATCTCTGAAAACTATTCAACAACTTTTATTACACCACGCATTTTAAGGGATTCAGCCCGTACACTTGGCATTGATCAGGTGCGTACGCCTGAAATCAATGCAAGATTTCGGTCAGCAGAAAACCCCTACCTCACATTTGGTGCTGATTTGAGCGCATGGTGGTTGAATTTCAGTGTAAAAAACGAATTAAAAACGCCTAAAACCTTGATTCTGTGGCTCAATCGCAAGAATTTCGATGAGTTTAAGCTTTGGCAGCAAAAGCCAGATAGCAGTATTGTTGAATTTGATAAAGTTGGTGCTACGGCCTACAATGATTCACGGTTCTACCTTACTACGGGCTATTATATTGCCGTCACCTTAATGCCGGGCGAAAATCATTTTTGGGCCAGGGCTTCCAATGAAGTCGGTTCCATGTACCTCGCGCTGAGCCTCCACACCCCTGATGATTTTGGCTTGCTGGGCAGAAAAAACATCCTGCTTTTTGGGCTGTTTTTGGGTGTCATGTTGGTTTCTCTGGTGTTTGCCGGACAGCTGTATTTTATGTACCGCGACCCAACTTACCTGCTGTATATTGCCTATGTCGTGGTCGTATTGCTCCGTGAGGCGTATAATCACTCCGCGGTTGTTAATTTGTTCCCAGTGATGCAACGCCACAGTATCTCTTTCCTGATGGTCGCCACCTATGGCATGTTTTACCGCTATTTTATCCGTTTGTGGGACATCAACAAAGTGCTGGACAACATAACCAAATGGTACCTTGCTTTCATGTTTGTACTGGTGGGTGTTTTTACCATACTAGTATCTTATGAACAAGGGCCCATCCTAAAGTTTGTCTTTACGACGGTTATGGTTTCCATCCTTTTCATCACGGCAATTTCAGGGTGGGTGGTTGTGCGTAATTTCAAGAAAAATCCAAGGGCTCGGATCGTTGCCATTGCCTTTTTGCCGCTGGCCGGAGCCTTTATCCTGAACCTGTTGCGCAACATCAACATCATTCCAAATTACCCGTTCATTCAATTTGCGGTAATGTGGGGCTTCATTTTGGAAGTAGTTATTTTCACTGTAGCATTTATTCGCTGGCATGCAGTAGTAGAAAATGACCGTAAAATCCTGGAGGTGCAGCTCGACCTGGAGCAGAAAGACAGGGTTATTGCTGTACAGGCAGCGGAGCAGCGTGTAAAAGACCGCATTGCCCGCGACCTTCACGACGATATTGCGGCTTCCATGTCAGGTATCCGTTTTTGAGCAAAGTTGCCCACCAGCAATTTGCCGACAAAATCCCGGAAGCTGGTCCCATTTTGGAGCAAATCAGCAAAAGCGCGCAAAGCACCGTTGAATCTATTAGTGATTTGATATGGTCGGTGAAGCCGCACCCGGATTTCCTGAATGATATGGCCGACCGGCTGCGAGAATACGCAGGAAAGGTGCTGGAAACCCAGGATATCGATTATAAAATTGATATTCCGCGCATGCTTCCAGTGCTGGATTTGGATATTGAGGTACGGCGCAATATATACCTGCTATTCAAAGAAGCCATCAACAACGCGGTAAAACACAGTCAGTGCAGCACGCTGAATATCAAGCTGAGCGCCAGCAAAACATTGATCTCAATGCATGTAAGCGACAATGGGATCGGGTTTGACCCGAAAGTTAAAATGGAGAGCGGTGTAGGTCTCGGCCTAGGCAATATGAACAAGCGTGCCCGGGAAATAGGTGGGGAGTTTAAAATCGATAGTGCGCCTGGAAAAGGCACCACGGTTTCGTTTAATTTAACTTTGTAACCAAAGGGGTTTCAGGTTTCAAGGTTTCAGGTTTCAGGTTTACGAGATTTGTTCCTGACCATCAATGACCTATTTCAATTGTAACAAGACTGTTTAGTGTTAATTTGAAATTACGTGTCATTGCAAAAACAAATCGCGTAAACCTGAAACCTTGAAACCTGAAACCCCTTTTTTATTCAACTACAAATTTCTTAGCAACAAAGCGCTTTCCAGTATTCCCAGGCTCCGATAACCGGATCAAGTACATGCCTTTCGCCAGTTCAGGTAAGCGCACCAAGCTATTGTCATTCACCCCTTTTTGTTGATACACCAACTGGCCCGTCAGATTCACCAACTGAACGTCAGCGACCGACACATTCTCTGGAAGGTGTACTGTAAACTGCTGCCCGGCATTCGGGTTTGGTGATACAAACCAGTCATTTTCCCAGGCTATCGGTGACTGTGTGCCAACTGCGGCGCAAGTGATCGATTCCAGCATGGTGGTGGCATTTACCCAAAAAGTATCGATGTGTGGCTTATAAATTGCATTGTCGTAAATGTCGGAATGTCCACCACCAGGGACGGTGTGCAAGGAGTTCCACAAACCTATATCATTGGCTCGGGCATGCAACAAAGAACTGCCTTCCAAGTAAGCAATATTCGCCGCCAAGCCTGAAACATACGGCACGGTAGCATCTGCGGTTCCGTGTATACTAACCAATGGAACTTCTGTAATATCTATCCAACCGTTGCGGTACAATCCACCCGACATACTTATAGTTGCTTTTGAGCTGGAGGAATAGGTTTTGTTGCTCGCCGTGCCGCTAATGCCGTCCAGCCCCCCGTTGTTTGTGATCATGGTTTGCAAAAATGCAGGCACATTATCGCCTAAATCCAGGTAGGAACAGTGCAGTGCCGCCACAGCACCTGCCGAATAGCCTCCAATAAAAATATGGTCGGCATCAGCATGAAACAGGTTGTTCGTGGCAGCATCTTCCCGGAAATAGCGCACTGCTGCACGCATATCGCCCACCGCCTTTACAGCAGTATCAAAAATATTCAACGAATCAGGGTAGCCCAAAGTAAAAAGAGGCCACAAACGATAGGAAATCGTCGCCGCTACATAGCCCTTCTTGGCCAGTAACTCGCACCATTTCGCCATGTTCGACCGATCACCAAAAATAAAACTGCCCCCGTGCGCCAGTATCACAACGGGTCGCTCCGCAACCACGTCGCCCACAGGCTCATAGACATCCATGGACAGGTTCAAGTTGTTGCCTGTATGGCCTACGGTGGGAGCATACACAACGGTCGTTTTTTTAAATGTTGGAAACACATCTGCTTTGTAGCGGGTGCCGTCACAACCAGCGTTCTGGGCTTGCAGCGAAACCAGGCTGAGGAACAGCATGGAAATTGTAGTGTAGAAAGATTTAGTCATGGCAAGTGTTTAGTATGGGTAAGAATACCAGTGTAATAAAGCTCAAAGAAACAAAAAAATCACTTTTTTACGCGAATTAAATCAATACCGGAGTTCCGAACCAAGCGGTTCAGCTCAGGAATATCCACATTTTTCAAGCTCTTCCAAATAAGTAATTGTGCATCAGCCAATCCAAATAAATAAGTGCGCACCTCCAAACTCTGCTGCGTTGGCGGGAAGTCGCCGCCAGCATTCAAGCCCATCAGGTTGGCAAATTTATCATTCAGTCGTACCGGGAAGTTGAGCGGGTCTTGGGCGCTTCGGTTTTTAGTTTGATACATGGCTTCTTCAACGCCCGTCATCAAGCTGTCGATACGCGCAGCTAAGGTTGTTATGGGCTTATACTGCTCCCCCTTCGGGATGTCGGCAGTAATGGCCTTGATTTGCCCCCGAACATTTCGTATTTCTCGGATCGCCTGGTGCATTTCGGTCAGTTTGGCACCGACGGATTGCACAAAATCGAACTGTTGTACAAAGTCTGCCTGCTTTGTGCCACTGCGTGGATCCGCGATGATTTCAAAATTTTCGATTTCTGTTTTTCCGGCAGCACTCAAGGTTACTTTATATTTTCCTGGTACCGCTTTTGGGCCGGTCAAATCGTAGCTCCAAAGCACCATGCCATCGAACTTTTCAGCATCTGGGTAGCGCATATTCCAAACAAAGTTGTTGGTGCCCGCTTTTAAATTGTCCAATGCTCCCAGTCGCGGCGGTGCTCCTTTCAAGGCATCAGGTTTGTTGTAAATATTGGAAAACAGCTTTATGGTATCGCCGTTTTCCTGCATGACCGTCAGGAAAACGCTGTCCTTTTCTCCTGGTTTTTCTTTTAAGTAGAAATGAATGCTCGTGCCATTGGCCTGGTTTTCCCCGGCTGCTTTAGAACCTTTAGAAGCACGCCCTTCCATTCTATAGCCAGGGGCTGGCTTGAAAAGGTGCAGTGATTTATTGGCCAGGTTGCCTTTTGTCAAGAAATCAGGTGCCGCTGCGATCTGTTGAATGGGAGAAAGGTCGTCGATGCTCCACAAGGAACGACCTTGGGTCGCTGCGATCAAATGGTTTTCCTTGATCGTTAAGTCTGTAATGGGTACGATGGGCAAGTTTTGCTGAAAAGGTTGCCAATTGCGCCCATCGGTAAAACTGATGTACATGCCTTGCTCCGTGCCAGCGTACAAGATGCCCTGGTGCGTTGGATCAGCACGAACAACTCGTGTAAAATGTTCTTTGTCAATACCATCGGTAATTTTTGTCCAGGTTTTTCCGTAGTCTTTTGTGCGGAACAGGTAGGGTTGGTAATCGCCCAATTTGTACGCCGTACAGGCCAGGTAACATCCCCCATCGCTGTGCGGATCTGGTTCAAGGGAATTGACCATGGTCCACTTCGGCAATGCCGGAGGCGTGACATTTTCCCAATTTTTGCCGCCATCGCGGGTTAGGTGCACCAGACCATCGTCGCTGCCCGTCCAAATCAGGTCCTTTACCCTTGGACTCTCTGCTGCGGTGAAAATGGTGCAATAATATTCCACCCCGGTATTGTCTTTGGTAATGGGGCCGCCGCTCGATTTTTGGCGGCTTTTGTCATTCGTAGTCAAGTCAGGACTGATCGTCGTCCAGCTCTGCCCTTCATTGGTGCTGAGGTGCAGGTAGTTGCTGGCAACGTAGAGTTTTTTAGGGTCATGTGGACTGAAAAACACCGGATAATTCCACTGAAAACGATACTTGGCATCTTCAGCGCCATGCCCCATATTGTCTTCCGGCCACACATTGATGGCGCGTTGCGTGTGGTTTTTATGGTCCACCCGCGTCAACAGTCCATGATATTCACCTCCATACACAATGTCATTATTCAAGGGGTCTACGGCAATGGTGGCGCTTTCTCCTCCTGCCGTAGGTTCCCAGTCCCGCTCTGTGATGGCGCCACCAACACTCCGGTGGGCAATTTTCACACTGCTGTTGTCCTGCTGGGCAGCGTAAATATTGAAGGGAAATGCATTATCGGTAGTAACCCGGTAGAACTGCGCGGTCGGCTGGTTGTGGTAAGTTGTCCAAGTCTCGCCGCCGTCGTACGAAATTTGCGCGCCGCCATCGTCGCCGATAATCATGCGATTGGGATCTTCTGGGCTCACCCATAGGTCGTGGTGATCGCCGTGGGGTGCATATTTTGTTTGGAAAGTTCTGCCACCGTCTTTGGATTTAAGGTAAGCAACATTCACCACATACAGCACATCAGCATCTTTAGTGTCCGTGTAAATTCTGGAATAATACCAGGCACGTTGGCGCAAAGAACGATCTTCATTCACTTTGGTCCATTTTTTACCGCCATCGTCAGAACGGAAAACGCCGCCCGTCGGACTTTCCATGATGGCAAATACACGATCGGGCCGCACCGCACTTACGGCCAACCCTATTATTCCGATGGTATCTTTTGGAAGCCCATTATTGCGCGTCATTTCCGTCCAGCTATCGCCGCTATCGGTGCTTTTCCACATACTGGAGCCGTAGCCACCGCTGCTCATATCGTAGGGTGTCCGGCGTACCCGCCAAAAGGAAGCGTACAAAATCCGTGGGTTTGTGGGATCCATCGCCAAATCAACCGCACCTACGTCCTTGTTGACAAAATGAATCCGCTGCCAGGTTTTGCCGCCGTCCCTGGAGCGGTAAATACCGCGCTCTTCGGAGGATTTGAATAAATCGCCCAACACCGCGGCATATACAATGTCTGGATTGGTGGGATGCACGCGCAGGCGTGGGATGTGGCGACTGTTTTGCAAGCCAATATTTTTCCACGTACGCCCGGCATCCTCACTTTTCCACATTCCAGTGCCGGAAGACACGTTGCCCCGCACGGTGCACTCCCCTCCCCCAACGTAGATCACGTTGTTGTCTGAAGGCGCTACTTCAATTGCCCCAATACTGCCGCCGAAGAAGTTATCAGAGATGTTTTCCCAGCTGCGTCCACCATCTTGGGTGCGCCAAACGCCACCGCCAGTGCCGCCGAAATAGAACAAATTGGGTTTTCCTGCTACGCCTGTCACCGCAGCAGATCGACCGCCACGGAAGGGGCCAACGTTGCGCCAGGAAATTGAATTTAATAATAGGGAATCGACGATAGCCCCAGGCTCAGCATTGGGCTGCGAGGCTTTTTGTGGCTTCGCTTTTTGGGAAATGAGCAGCATTGGAACGGCTAAAAGCCAAAATAAAAGTAAGGTTCGTTTCATATTGCAATCTTTTTTTCAGACTGCAATTGTAGCAAATTTTCGCGAGGCCACATTTGCATTTCGGCAAATGGTCGTTTCTGGCAAACAAACGCCAAAATTAATTCCGCGCCATGCGCAATTCCAATTCATACACCTTACCACTTTCAAACACAAGCCCAGTAGCCTCCAGGCTTTTATAGCCCGTCAATTGCACCCGAATGGAATAAGTTGCCGGTACCGGCATAAAATTGCAGCGCCCATCCTGCTTGGTGACCCGTCCGAGCATTTTATCCTTTTCACGGCGCAACAAGACCGTTGCACCTTGAATGGGTTCTTTTGGATTGCCCATTTCCAAAACAGTAGCCCTGACAATAGTTTTGTTCGTATCGGTGACACCAACAACCTTGAAAGACTTAATATGACTTTCAGTGAATGAGTCAATGGGAAGCACTACTGTTGATTGTTGTGCTTTCAAATTGGCGGTGAAGCAGCACAAACAACAAAATAACAATCGGTGAAGTGTTCCCGGAATCGACATAATCAGAAAAGATAAACGGTTTGAAAATACAGGCAATGTCCGTTCCAAGCCCGGGTGAATGGCGGGTTTTGGTGGTCACGAGGATCGTACATGTACACAATAGAACGGTTGAACCGAGCGGTGAAGCCCAGGTGTCGATTGACCATAAAATTGATGCCCAGGACTAAACTAATGTCGTTTTTCTTGATAACGTCTGGAATAACATCCGAAAATGCGTAATACTTGTTATCCGGGCCATCTTTCAAGCTGAACCCGATCAATCGCGCGTATGAAAGACCTGCATTGAAAGAAACCCGGTAAAAATTCTTTGACGCATCGTCGCCTTCGATGAGCCAGTCTTTATAATGCCATTGTACCGGAATTTCAACGTAGTTGAATGTAATGGCATTCAGCGGGTCACCAAATTTGTTTTGCACCAATTCCTCTTGGGCACCGCGTTGGGAAAACAAAAACTCCAGGCTCGCATCGGTTTTTTCGGTCAGCCGCGCGATGACCCGCAGGCCGCCTTGTAAGCCCAATTTATTGTACCCAGCGGAAAAGTCTCCATCAATTTGGGAGGCCGTTACACCAGCAATGATTCCCGCCTTGAATCGAGATTGGGCCATTAAAATGCCGGGAAAAAGGCAAATTAGGAGAAGAATTGGAAAATTTGGGAATAGTATGTTTGTGTTGATTCGCATGATCTAAGTTTTTGGATACATTTGCACTGGTCGCGAAGGTATATTAGACAATTGAAGAAAAGCAGAAAAATTATGCGTTATACTCAAACAACCCTAAAAAAATTAGAAGACTTGTTCGACGAGTTGGATTATTCGGTGCGTTATGAAAAGGGAAATTTCCAAAGCGGGTACTGCATCGTTGAAAGCCGGCGGGTGGCCGTGATCAGTAAGTTTTTCGACACAGAAGGTCGGATCAACACCTTGCTGGACATTCTTTCTAAATTTGAAATCGATCAGGAAAAACTGTCCGAAAAGTCGAAAGACCTCCTCCTGAAATGGGAAAAAGAACAAACTGATTAAGTCTGCAAACATCCAGCATCCACCCTCCTTCGCTTTTACCTGCCATAGCCTTAGCGACGGAAGGAAAGCTAGTGCAGGTAAAGCAACCATACAACAGTGAAAATCACCATACTCGGCACCGGAACATCACAAGGCGTACCCGTCATTGGTTGCAGTTGTCCGGTATGCACTTCTTTGAACCCACACGACAACCGATTGCGTTCTTCCGTCTTGCTCAGCAATGGAGCGCAAAATATATTAATAGACGCCGGCCCGGATTTTCGGCAACAAATGCTGCGGGCCAAAGTGCAGCATTTGGATGCCATTTTGCTTACCCACGAACACAATGACCACGTTATCGGTCTGGATGACATTCGGCCTTTTAATCACCGGACAGGCCAGTCAATGGCAGTATATGCTTTGCCCAGGGTGGCTTTAGAAGTACGCAAACGCTTTGAATATGTGTTTGAGAACCCTATTCCCGGGCTGCCCCGGATCCAACTCAAACCCATCGCAGTTGACGAGAATATTCATTTCCAGGATTTGAGCATCCAACCAATCGGCATTATGCATGGCAGGCTTCCAATCGTTGGCTTCCGCATTGGAGACCTGGCTTATCTGACCGATGTAAAAACAGTACCTGCTACAGAAATGGCAAAACTTTCAGGGGTCAAGTATTTGATCGTCAATGCATTGCAACGCGATCAGCATCCGACCCACATGAATTTGGAGGAGGCCCTGGAATTTGTAGAAATGGTGTCACCAAAACGGGCCTGGCTCACCCATATCAGCCACTTGATGGGCTTGGAATTGGATGTTAGTCCGGGTTTGCCGAAGAACGTAATACTGGCTTATGATGGCCTGGAAATTGAATTCTAGTGCTACATTTACCGAATATCTTATCAATCTGGATCACATACCCTTAGGCTATTGGGTGGCACTAGGAACATTTTACTTGGACAACAAGCTTTTTGACTCGTAAACCTTGTTTTCATTCCGCTGGTACACCACGTAATTGAAGCCTGGATGAATGGCAAAACCGCCATGCCTGCCTTTTTTGTCGATGGCCACAAACCCAACCTGTGCTTCTTCGCATTGCTTGGGGTATTTCCGAACAATCCTTTTTACGGCTATTTCTGCAGCTTTTTGCGGATGAGCACCCCTGCGCATTTCTTCCACCACCAAAAAGCTGCCCAAAGTGCGCAGCACAATCTCGCCAAGGCCCGTACTTGCCGCGCCGCCTACTTCGTTGTCGGCAAACATTCCCGCTCCAATAATTGGGCTGTCTCCTACCCTACCTTGCATTTTAAAGGCTGCACCACTGGTGGTGCATGCTCCAGCAATCCGTTCCATAGTATCAATGGCCAAAATCCCGATGGTATCGTGGCGCTCTACATTTATGATCGGCTTGTATTGAGCTGTTTTTTGCCATTCTATCCAGGCTTTTTTTGCTACATCTGTGAGCAAGTTCTCGTGCGGAAACCCTTCACTGATGGCAAAACGGTAGGCACCCTCTCCGGCCAGCATTACGTGTGGCGTTTTTTCCATCACCCGCCTGGCCAAACTTATTGGGTGCATGATATGTTGCACAAAGGAAACCGAGCCAGCCATGCCAAACTCGTCCATAATACAAGCATCCAAGGTAACATTGCCATCCCGATCGGGAAAACCGCCATACCCAACGCTGGTATCCATCGGGTCGGCTTCGGGCACGCGGGCACCAGCCTCTACGGCATCAAGGGCGCGGCCACCTTTGCTCAACACCTCCCAGGCAGCAGCAGTAGCTTTTACATTTGGGCCCCAGGTAGCTATAACAAGCGGAAAAGCGCCTTTTTCTGGTGTATCAAAAATGGAAGTGGTTTTATGCCAAAAATCCAAAGAACCGGCAGCAAGACCGCCGAGTAGTGTGTTTTGAAGAAAATTGCGGCGTGAATTCAAAATAGAGCGCTGTACTTAATGAGAGTAATGATCGCCTTAATTGGCGTAAATTTGGCCCAAAGTATTGCTACACAATGAAAAGTACACTGTTATTGCTAATTCTTTTTGTCGGCTGCAAGCATCAGCCCGCGACAAAAGAGGATACAAGTGCCTGGAAGAAAATTAAAATGGATTTTCGCAGATTCGACAATGATGGTCTGGCAGGCCCTCCAGGCGGCAAAATCTCGGCGAACTATGAGTTTTGCATTCCAGCCGCAGAGAAGTATTTGAGCCAGGTAAAAAAAATTGATGGTACTGTACAAAGGTCTGGCGGTAAAGGGCGGGTTCAGTGCAGTGATAAGGAATGGATGCTGATAGGCTCCACCCATCAACCGAATTTTCAGCGGGTGCTGTTTAAACTGGCATCGCTGCCATTTGTAAAAGATATTCAGGAGACTTTTTATGAGTAGTTCATTGCGCACTGTTTCCGTTCAAAAATGGGTGGTTGCAACTTCTATTGTCTTGTTTGTTATAAAGTTGCTGGCATATTACCTCACTAATTCCGTGGCGGTTTTAACAGATGCCTTGGAAAGTACCGTGAACGTGGTAACTGGGTTTACAGGGCTTTATAGTTTGAAATTAGCGGCAAAACCACGAGATGACAATCATCCATACGGCCATGGAAAAATCGAGCTGATTTCCGCCTCTTTTGAAGGCGTTTTAATCCTGGTTGCTGGCTTAATCATTGTTTATGAAGCCATGGTCAACTTGCAGCATCAGCACCCCGTCAAACAACTTGATGCCGGAATTCTTTTGATCGCAATCACAGCAGCCGTCAACTATATATTGGGTAGCTGGTGTATGCGGGTCGGTAAAAGCCAGCATTCAATGGCGCTGGAAGCCAGTGGAAAACACCTTCAAGCCGACACTTGGACTACCATTGGAATCGTATTGGGGTTAATTCTGCTTAAATTATCCGGTGTGGCATGGATAGACAGTGCAGTGGCCATCCTTTTTGCAGGGATAATTATGGTGCAAGGCTATAAAATTA
The DNA here is from genome assembly GCA_038246345.1 of Chitinophagales bacterium. Classification (GTDB taxonomy): domain Bacteria; phylum Bacteroidota; class Bacteroidia; order Chitinophagales; family Saprospiraceae; genus M3007. The sequence goes on along the minus strand of JBBRWA010000020.1, from coordinate 22,781 downwards.
TCCGGCAGACCATTGCAGGGCTTACGGATGAGGCCGATGCAGAACTTTTGAAGGATCTTATTGAAGTGTTGAATAAAAACAAGCCTGACACCTGGATAGACCTCCACAACCTCAGAATAATCAAATATGGTCCAATTCTGCACCTAGATTGCCACCTGACCGTACCCTGGTATTACAATGTGAATGAAGCACACGCCCAAATTGATGTGCTGGATGCCCTGATTCGGAAAAACTTCCCGCAGTCCCTGGAAATGTTTGTACATACCGACGGATGTATACCGCCTCAATCTTGTACCATTTGCCCCTTGGCTGAATGCCCCGTTCGAAAAGCAGCATTTATTGGAAGAATTGACTGGACAATAGAAAACATCACTTCCAATAAAAAGCATGGATTTTAAATAATTACAGCTTCAGGAATTTGCCCGATTGAATCGTATGACCTGAATAAACCGACAAAATGTAAAAACCCGCAGGTAAAGTACCGACATCTACTGTTGTTTGTCCGCCAATTTGATCCTTCAATGTCCTACCCTGCACATCGCGAACGACAATTCGATCAGCAAGATTTCCCTCCAGGTCAATCGTCACTTGATCCTGCACCGGATTTGGGTAAATCCTAAGCTGACGGGTGTCAGCGTCTACAACGGCCACGGAGGCCGTAATTGTTTCATTGATGGCCCGCAAAAGTGAATATTGGGCGTTCACACCAAAGGCATCCTGCCCAATTTCCCAAATCATAACGCCACTCACTTCTGCCAGGGCCAATGCAGTTTTTGCTTTAATGGTTGGTATGCCATTCCAGAATTTCAAACCAGTATCATCAAGGAAAGCATTGGCGGGATCTTGATTGACAATGCCACGGTAAGTAAAAGACGACACGGGGCTTGTTCCGAAATCATAGCCGTAAAATGGTACACCCAGGGTCAATTTATTGGCGGCAACATTCTGGTTTTTCCAGTATTGGACGCATTGTACAGCCCAACCGTATGGCGAATGCTGGCCGATATTGGTTGGGTCCCAGGGGCCACGCAAGTCGTAAATCATCATGTTTACCCAATCGAAAGCTGCCAAGGCGCTGTTGGTAATTTTTGGGTATCGGTAATTGCCGGGCAAAGCGACCGTCAATGGAATGTTCTGTACGTTCAAAGCCGCCTTCAAATCGAGCACAAAAGGGCTGTACCAGTCTTTTACATATTGCCACTCAAGGTCCAGATCGACCCCGTCCAGGTTGTGCGCCTGGACGTACTGTACTATTTTTTGAATAAAAGCAGGGCGGTTGGCGGGAAGGCTAAGATTGTCCCAATTGGCTTCCACCGTAGGTGTTAGATAGCCTCCAGCGAGGGAAATAAATACTTTACAGCCTTGTGACTGCGCTTTTGCCACTACAGGATCAATATTGACCCCATCACAGGAAAGAATTCCTGCAGCGTCGGGGTTGGCAAAAGCGATGTTGACATGGGTCAACTTGTCGTATTCGATATCGTTTATCCAACTAAAACGATAGGTAGGAAAGTAGCCAATTACCTTAAAGGATTGACAAAGAGCACTTTGTAAGGTTGAACAGAGGCATAAAAGTAAAAGTGTTCGCATTCGGCTGAGATGAGTTGTTGAAACAATATCAATCTTTTGCCTCTCTCCGTTTCAATTCGTCCCGAAGTTTGGCGGCCATTTCATAATCTTCCGCTTCCAGGGCTTCCTGAAGCCTGGCTTGCAATGATTCCATTGGCCAGATTTCCAGAGAATCATCGTCAAGGTTAGAAGAAACGGGGATAGCGGAGAATCCACCGCCTTCTTGTTCTTCCAGGATCACGCCTGCCGCTTCCAGAATAAAATCGTAGGTAAATACCGGACAATCAAATCGAACTGCCATGGCAATGGCATCAGAAGTGCGGGAGTCGATTTCGAACAATTCTCCATTTTTGAGGCAAACCAACCGGGCATAAAAAATACCATCCAGCAAGTTGTTGATGATCACCTCTTTCATTTTTATCTCAAAAGTATCGAGGGCGCTCTTAAACAGGTCGTGTGTTAAGGGCCGATTGGGTGTCATTTGTTCCAGCGCGACGGCAATAGCCTGCGCCTCAAAGCTTCCGATAACAATGGGAAGCCTGCGTTTGCCTTTTTTTTCACCCAGTACCACCGCATAATTATGCGATTGTGTCATACTGTGCGAAAGGGCTACTATTTCAAGTTCGATACGTCTCATTAATTCACTTTTTTTGGTTCTGGGTTTCGGTGCCTCAAAATTACAAAAAGCTTCAATCAATTCGCAGCTTTAAACTTTTTGAATGCCTCATTTAACCGAGGCACTACTTCAAACAGGTCGCCTACAACGCCATAATCCGCAGCTTTAAAAAACGGTGCTTCAGGATCTTTATTGATGACAACAATTACTTTTGAATTGTTCACGCCTGCCAGGTGTTGAATGGCGCCGCTGATCCCGATGGCGATGTACAAATTTGGACGAATAGCGATGCCCGTTTGTCCCACGTGTTCGTGGTGCGGCCGCCAATCGCTGTCTGAAACCGGGCGAGAACATGCCGTGGTAGCGCCCAATGTATCTGCGAGTTCCTCAACAATGCCCCAATTAGAAGGATCCTTCATACCACGGCCAGCAGAAACAACTATTTCTGCTTCGGGCAGTGGAACAATGCCCTCCTGTGTTTTAACAGATTTCACCCGAATACGGCCCTTCCCAGCCGTCACTGCCAAGGCTTCAACGCTGACAGCATTGCCATTGGCTTCGGGTTTCACGGCATTACCCGTGAGTGAAATTACTTTTACGGCACTGGAAATTTCAAATTCAGCGATGGCCTTACCTGAAAAAACGCCTTTTTTTACGCGTAGAGCGCTGCCATTCACTGTTGGTAAACTGCTGGCACCTGAAACAAGACCTGCATTCAAGCGTACAGCAAGCCGACCTGCAATGGATTTCCCGGTTGATGTATGGCTCAATATAACCACGGTCGCACCCAGGTTTTCAGCAGCAGCAGCAATGGTGGATGCATATGACTGGCTGTCGAAATGATCCAAACCAGCATCGGCAACATTTACGACGCGGCTTGCACCATAACGGCCTAATTCCCCAGCATCTTTAACTGTGCCAAGGGTGAGGGCTACACAAGTAGTGCCCAAAATATCAGCGGTTTTTTTACCGTAAGTAACAGCTTCAAGAGCCGCTTTTTTTAGTTGACCGCGCGAGGATTCAGCAAAAACAACAATCATATAGTTAATGTGACAATGTGATAATAAAAAAAGGAATGTGATAATGTGATAATTCGATAATTTGATAATGAGGCGGAACGCTTGGTTTTTTGATCGAAATGCCAAGCGAGAATCTCGATGCCCAATTTTCACATTATCAAATTACCTCATTATCAAATTATTTTAGCTTCTTCATGTAGCAGCCGCACCAGTTCGTCCATATTGTCCGGCTGCACGAGCTTAACACCGGCTTTGGCTGGAGGTAGGCTAAATTGAACCACTTTAGCGGAATCTTCGAAGACTACAGGCTCAACCGTATGGAGTGGTTTGCTGCGGGCGGTCATGATACCGCGCATGTTCGGAATGCGTTGTTCAGCCATACCTTTTGCGGCACTGAGCACGAAAGGCAAATCTACTTCCAACATCTCTACCCCGCCCTCAATATCGCGCTCCAGGGTTGCGGTATTGCCGATCAGGTCAAGTTTTGAGGCATAGGAAACGTAAGGAAGGTCGAGCATTTCAGCGACCATAGCGCCCACTTCAGAGCCGTTGTGGTCGATGGTTTCTTTGCCAAAGAAAATAATGTCGAACTTTTCAGCGGCGGCGTAGGCTGCAATTTGCTTGGCGGTATACGCAGCACCTTTAGGCTCAGCATTGATGCGCACGGCTTCGTCGGCACCGATGGCCAGAGCCTTGCGAACGGTGGTTTCGTTGGCAGCTGGCCCTACGTTGAGGGCGACAACCGAGCCACCAAGGGCTTCGCGGAGTTCACATGCCCGCACGAGCGCATACCATTCGTCGTAAGGATTCATGATAAATTGCACACCGGCGGCATTGAAATCGGTGCCCTCTGCGTTAAACGATATCTTTGCAGTGGTGTCTGGCGTTTGACTGATACAAACTAATAATTTCATTTTGAACTAATTAGAAGGTTTTTCACCTAGAGGTTACAGCATGGTTGAGAATGGCGGTACTTTTGTGGGCGCGCAAAGGTAGGCAGATCAAGTTGCTCAAAAAAACTTCGCGTAAAGTTTCACCAATCCAAAAACAACCTTCCTCTGTATTCGTTCATTGTTTTGTACAAATGATCAAGAGATTTCAATATTTACAACAGCTGCTGGAAGCTTCCCCCAACGATTCTTTTGTGCTCTTTGCCCTGGCAAAGGAGTATGAGGGTCAGGGAGATAGCAGCAAAACGCTGGAATTTTATCTCCGTTTGAAAGAAGCTGACCCAAACTATGTGGGCCTTTATTATCACCTTGGAAAGCAATTTGAAAAAATGGAAGATTACCCAAATGCCATTCATGCGTATAAAGAAGGCATTGAGGTCAGTAAAAAAGCAGGCGACCGCCATGCAGCGAATGAACTGGCAGGCGCATTACTCAATTTAGAAGATCCTGATGAGGCATAAAAATAGCTTTTTTTCACCGTGGCTAGGCCAGCTTTTCCTGTTGACCCTTGTTTTCGGCTTGTTTTCGGCCAAAGAAACCGGTTGCCACCGTGTGCGTGGCGATGCACCCGCCTCCGATGCTACGGAAGCCCGACCAGCCAATTATTTATTGAAAAAACTGCAAAACCGCGACGTTTCCAAGGTTAAATTCTTAAACGCGCAAGCCAAAATCCATATTGATGGTGATGGACAGAACATGACCGCCAACGCAAACATCATCTGGATTCGGGACAGTGTAATGTGGATAAATGTAAAGAAATTCGGATTGGAGGCGGCTCGGGCACTCATCACAAAAGATTCGATTTTTATGCTGAACAGGCTCAATAGAACCTGGTCGGCAAAAGGCCTGGAGTCTTTAGAGCGTGAATACAGCTTGCCAGATGGCTTTGGGCTGTTGCAACAGTTTATCCTGGCATCTGCCTGGCTTGACCCAAAAATGGAAATGCGGGCTGATATCAAGGACAAGCTGCACCGCCTCAGCGGCAGCAACGGACTGCTTTCCGCTGATTACCGGGTGGAAGAAGGCTCTTTTCTACTCCGCAGCCAAACTTTTTTGCAGCCAAAAGACTCCCGAAACGTATCCCTTTCATTTGATAATTTCAAAAAAACGCAGCTGGCAGGACAGTTTCCGTACCTTCGCCGCATTGAGGCTTTCAGCCCCGAAACGGGCAACATGAGCCTTGAAATAGAACTCACAGATGTTGAAATCAATGTACCCAAGAGTTTCAGGTTTGAGATACCAGGTTCCTATGATAAAGTGGAGTAAAATACCCATATCGACCATTCTCTTTTGTTTGTTCGCATTGCTGGTGCTTCCAATGAATGCTTTTGCCCAATCCAAAAAGGAATTGGAGGACAAGCGAAAAAAGATCATTCGGGACATCGCGGCCACGGAAAAAATGCTCCAAAAAACTAAAGAGAACAAGAATGCTACCTACGACCGCTTTTTGGCGCTGCAAAGCCAGATAAAAAGCCGTGAGTCCTTGATTCAAACCATTCAAGCAGAGTTAATTGCAGCAGAAGATGGCATTTCACGCAACCAAAAGGTAATAAATTCGCTGAATCAGGACGTAGTAAACATGCGCCAAGAATATGGGCGCACGGTCCGCAACGCATTTAGGCAAAAGACTGTTAGCAACCCCCTCTTGTTTATCCTGTCTGCCGAAAGCCTTAACCAGGCATTTCGCCGTTGGTTGTTTCTCCGAAAATACGACCAGCGCCGTCGGGAGCAAGCAAAGGCTATCGTTGAGACACAATTAATGCTTTCCAGGAAAACCAAAACCCTGGAAGACTCCCGTATTGAAAAAGAGAACTTACTGGTTTCCATGCAAGGCCAAAAAGAGTCCCTGAAAACGGAGTTGCTGCAAAAAGATGAAATGCTGAAGTTTCTCGCAAAAGACGAATCCAGGCTAAAAACGGATCTTGAGCGAAAACAGGAGGCGCACGAGGCGCTAAACCAGGCTATTGAAAACATCATATCAGCGGAAGTCAGAAAGCGGGTGGATGAAGCCCGCAGCAGGCCCCAGCCCGTTGTTATAGCACCTGAAAAACAACCTGTCACATCAAGCCCGGCGGTGGAAAAAACTAACCCTGTTGCTGCAGCCCCCGCAGCGGAAGACGCAAACTTGGATTTGGCGACCCTTGGTTTTGCCAAAAACAGAGGCCGCTTGCCCTGGCCGGTTGAAAGTGGCTTTATTTCCCGTGGCTATGGACTACAAAGGCACCCAACGCTCAAGAATATTGAAATCACCAACAATGGCGTGGACATCCGCACGGCAGAAAACGCCACCGTTCGGGCCGTTTATGAAGGACGTGTGGCAGGCACCCAGTTTATTCCAGGGCATGATTACACCGTTATTATACAACATGGTGATTATTATACGGTGTACTCCAACCTCGCTGAAACCTCCTTATCCAAGGGAGATTTGGTACGGGCCAAGCAGTCCATCGGAACCGTAAGCACCAACCCTATTACGGGAAGTTCGGAGCTGCATTTTGAGCTTTGGAACCAGAAGGAGCGGGTGAATCCGAGTGGGTGGATAAAGAAGTAGAAAAAGGCAGTGAGCAAAAGGCAAAAAATAAAAAAAGGCAGTGGGAACCTGGGAATTAGGTGGAATTTAATTCAACTACATAATGTGTAAATTTTTATCTGCCCATAATCAGCGGAACTATTTGCCGGGCGCGACCCTCTGATCCAACAAGGTTTATCTCTAAAAAGAACACGTTTCCACCTGATTTTACCAAGTCAGCTGCGTTAATAGGCAGCACCAACGAACCACCTTGCAAATTATGCATTTCAAACGCCGATAATTCTTGTCCCAGCAAGGAAATGACCCGCCCCTTCAATTCCCCAGAAAAAGGCAGTTCCATAAAAACCTTTGCTTCTGTAGAAAATGGCTGAGGCACCACCCGCAAGCCAAGCGAAGCTTGAGCGATCTCGTTGGTCGAAACCTGACAATTCGGTATCACTTCCGGGCACCAGCTCCTCGTTGCCAAGGTACAGTCCAGTACAAAGGGGTTAGCCTTGCCTTCCTGGTAAGCCGCGATGCGCCAGGTCTTTTTAAGCTCGGCTGCATCCACAGGATCAAGTGCATTCCATTGGCAAAGTGTCGCCCGTTGCAAGTCAAAAAAATTGGGGTCAGCGGCATTGGCCTGACCGCGATACACGGTATAAAAATACAAAATGGAGCGGGCAATATCCCCTTTTGAAGCTTCTCTCGGCTCAAAAATCGCACTGCCTGATTCTGCATACGCATCAATATTTTGGGTGGGGATGCTCGTAAAAACCTGGTTGTTCAAAAACCACTTTTGGGTTTGCGCATCGGGTATTTCAGCAAATGGTTTGTCGCCACGGGCATCGTTCAAAGCAATACGGGTGGGATATAAATGGTGCATATCACTGTGGGCATTCGTGCCAGCGGTGGCCCCTTTTCCCTGAGGATAGGAATGTTCGGTATTCATGCCGTTGGTGCCGCCATTTTGAAAGATATATTGGGTCGGATCCTGGGTGGGGTCGAGGTACAAGGTATGGCCGGAATAAATACAGCGCAGGCTATCATCGTCTTTGGCCAGGATTTTTGCGTACAAAGTGTCCCTTGCATTGGCGTAATCGAACACCACGGAGGGACGGTAGTTGCGGGCTACGCTGTCAATTAATTCCGGGCCGGAAAAGCCGGGGAAAACTGTTTGAAACCCTTGGGCGGCAGCGCTTGAAACAGATAGAAAACTACAGAAAAGGCTAAAAAACCGCGTAATGCGAACCATACTTGAGAATTTGAAGACTTTGGATTTGTGATGTCACTTCATGGAACATGACATCTTTTTTTTAACCCATAGACACATAGGAACATAGATTAAAAAAAGGGTTCTCTTTTCTATGTTTTCTATGTTCCTAGGTGTCTATGTGTTAAAAAATGACATGTGTAAAAAAAGCAACGTCGTGCTACTTAAACCGCAAAGATAACCCGGCATATGGTTCAATAAGCGCAAACTTAATTGCCGCCTGTGGATAACTTCCTTCAAAACTTATTGTTTAATGTTAAAAGGAAAATGACCTTTGCACTTTGCAGCCCCGACCCTCACTAAAAGTACAAAAATGTCCTACGCTCCCCGCATCGCCCCCGTCACTGGAATTCCCGTCCGCAAAGTACAAGCCGTAATTGATCTGCTGGAAAGCGGTGCCACCATACCCTTTATCGCCCGATACAGAAAAGAAGCGACTGGAGAGCTGGATGAAGTTGAAATCGCGGACATCCAGGATGCCTGGAAAAAGATGCTGGAACTTGACAAACGCAGGGAAGTGATCCTTCAAAGCATCGAAGAGCAAGGAAAATTAACCCCGGAATTGAAGCGCGCCATCGAGCAGGCAGCCACCATGACCGAACTGGAAGACTTATACCTACCCTATCGCCCAAAACGTAAAACCCGCGCCAGCATCGCCATTGAAAAAGGGCTGGAACCTTTGGCCAAAAGGGTATTTACCCAAAAAGACAAGGAACTGGAAACCATTGCTGCTCAATACATTAATGATGCGGTACCAAATGTCGCAGAAGCCCTGCAAGGTGCCCGCGACATCATCGCCGAGTGGATCAGCGAAGACCTTAGAGCAAGGGACAAAATACGCCGCCACTTTGAGCGCGGAGCTGCCATCGCTTCCCGTGTCGTGAAGGGCAAATCGGAAGAAGGCAAAAAATACCTGGATTACTTTGAATGGAGCGAACCGCTGGCTAAATGCCCAAGTCACCGACTGCTGGCCATGCGCCGGGGTGAAGAAGAGGGCTTTCTCCGCGTAGGCATTGCACCTGAAGAAGAAAAAGCGGTGGGTGATCTGGAAAACATGTTTGTGCACGGCTACGGTGAATCGGCTTCTGAAGTACGTACAGCCGTAAAAGACAGCTACAAACGGCTGTTGCAGCCCGGCATTGAAACGGAGTTCCGTAACACATCCAAAGAAAAAGCTGATACAGAAGCCATCCGTGTTTTTGCGGAGAACCTGCGCCAACTGCTGCTTTCAGCACCATTGGGCGAGAAAAAGGTCATGGGCATTGACCCTGGGTTCCGTACAGGATGCAAAGTGGTTTGCCTGGATGCCAGCGGCACATTGCTGTACAACACCGCCATTTATCCGCATGAGCCGCAACGGAAAAGCTTCGAGAGCCAGGCAGAAGTGGAGCATTTGGTAGAAAAATACCAGATTGAGGCCATCTCGGTCGGCAACGGCACGGGAGGCCGGGAGACAATGGATTTTCTCGCTAAAATCAAATTTGAGCGCCCCGTGCAAGTATTCCAGGTCAATGAAGCAGGCGCCTCCATCTACTCCGCCAGTGAAGCCGCAAGGGAAGAATTTCCCAAAGAAGATATTACGGTGCGTGGCGCTGTCAGCATTGGCCGCCGATTGATGGATCCGCTGGCTGAACTGGTAAAAATTGACCCAAAAAGCATCGGCGTCGGCCAATACCAACACGATGTGAACCAAACCCAGCTCAAAGACGGCCTCGACCGTACGGTGGAAAGTTGCGTGAACGCCGTAGGCATCAACATCAATACGGCGAGCAAACACTTGCTCACCCACGTTTCTGGCCTTGGCCCGGTACTGGCCCAAAACATCGTGACTTTCCGCGCTGAAAATGGCGCTTTCCAAAAACGCACCGACCTGAAAAAAGTGCCGCGCCTGGGCGACAAAGCTTTTGAACAATGCGCTGGCTTCTTGCGCATCCGTGAAGCCAAAAACCCGCTCGACAACACTTCTGTGCACCCAGAACGCTACGCACTGGTGGAAGAAATGGCCGGCGATATCGGTTGCAAAATCACCGATTTGATACAAGATAAGACCCAACGCAGCAAAATCGACCTAAAAAAGTACGTGCGTGGCGATGTCGGCCTTCCTACCTTGCAAGACATCCTGAAAGAACTTGAAAAGCCCGGACTTGACCCTCGCGGCGCAGCAAAAGCATTTGAATTCGCCAATGTGCATTCCCTCGACGACCTGCATCCCGGCATGGTCTTGCCCGGCATTATCACCAATATCACTAACTTTGGGGCCTTCGTCGACATCGGTGTAAAAGACAGCGGCCTGGTACACGTGTCGCAAATGGCAGATAAATTTGTGCGCAACCCGATGGAAGTGGTCGCGCTTGGGCAGCAAGTGATGGTACGAGTAGTGGAAGTGGATTATGCGCGGAAACGGGTGGCGTTGAGCATGAAAGGCTTATAAAATTATGGAAAAACAACCAAACAATCCATTGCACGGCAAAACCCTCCTGGCAATCCTGGAGGAACTACACGCTTTTTATGGCTGGGATGCCATGGCGTATCATATCAGCATAAAGTGCTTTGAGGAAAACCCGAGCATGCAATCGAGTTTGAAATTTTTGCGGAAAACGGAATGGGCGAGGAAGAAAGTGGAGGAGTTGTACATGAAGACGTTCACATCTTAGAGGCCCTCACTCAGCAAGTTTTTCTTCGTATTCTGAAAGAATTTCATTGCTGACAACCCAGTCAAACTTTTCTGCTCGAAATGCCTGATAAAGCCAATATTCTGGATTTTTTCTAGGAATCGAGATGAGGAGGCAAGCAGCATAAGTTGAACTTCATTTAATGGTGGAGAGCCTGATACGGGTGCTTGCATCGATTGTAAATTATATGCTTTCATTAAAAAACAAGACAAAAATAAAGTAATTCAAGTATAAATGCTAGGACAATTTTCAATTGACTCAAAACCTACTCGGCACCGAGCTATTGAACAACCCGCACCTTCTTCTTCTCCGACAAATACGGCGCCCCAGCCGTAACCACCTCCAAAACACCTTCCAACCCGCTCGCAATCACCACTTTATCCCCTTCCATAAAAGCAACCTGTACCGGAATTTTTTTCACCGATATACGGTCTGGCTGCAAAGCAAATACAAAAGCTGACTTCCCATCCCCCTCCACAATAGCTTCAACAGGCACCATGGTATATGCCCTTGATTTTGACGGCGTAATATCAACTTTAGCAAACAAGCCCGGTGCGAACCGCTTGCCTTGTGTCGCAATTTGAATTTCTACTGTATACAACCCGCTGGCGGGATCGGCCGCTGCTGCCAGGTCGCTGACTTTCCCATTAAACACAATACCTTCATAAGCATCCATGGTAACTTGCGCACGCATGCCCATGCTTAAGCGCGCCCAATCGCGGTCGCTGACGTTGATACGCACCACCCAGTCGTTTGGGCCTGTTTCAAAAATCACGAAAGCGGGCATTCCTGGTCCGGTGATCTCTCCTTCGTTGATCAGTTTTTTGATGACTTTTCCGCTGCGGGTAGCGCGTATTTCCGCAAAGCGCTGGTTAAAACTGGCAATACGCACCGTTTCTTTGGCGACATCACGACCCGTTGTAGCATTTTGAAGCAGTTCCAAGGTGGCACTGCTGTCGCGGTAAAGCCCTTCAACACGGGCTAAATCCCGTTCTGCCTTGGCCAAGCCCTCTTTTGCCTGGTTGACTTGTGCGTCTATTTCCGTTTTGTCCATAATGGCCAGCAATTGACCCTGGCGTACGGCATCGCCTTCGTCCACATATATTTTGTTGATAATGCCGCCAATTTTAAAAGAAAGCCGCTGCTCGCCTGAGGAAGTGAGCATACCACTGGCGCTAATGGGCAATGCGGTGGATTGAGTTTCAACCAGCACTGTGCGAATAGGGATGTATTCGTCTAGCTCGCCAGATTGTGGCAAAGTATTGTCTCCTGCATTAGAGCAGGCAGAGAATACCATTGCAAATAGGATAACTGCGTGTAAATTTTTCATTTTAGGTCTCTTTCAACAGCGTTATGGTGATGGGTAACGTGATACATCGTAAAATAGAGCATTTCACGCAAAGTCAATTTTCCCAATAAAGGGTGGTTGGATTGCAATTTGTCTATGATTGATTCTTTTTTCATGCTTTTTGTTTTGGCGGCATTTCTGTTTGTTAGTCGAATTGGTGATTAGTGCGTCATATCCCTGCCGCTTTTTTTAACACAGCTTCCTTCAACAATATCTCTGCCCACGATAACAATTGCTGCAATTCAGCGCTGGTTACCCGGTTTTGTGCATCTAAAAATTCAAGCAGCAGCAATTGCCCGGCGCGGTACTTGTTGTTGACTATCCTGAAAATAGATTTGGCCGCTTCAACATTTTTTTGTGCGCTCTGGTAAGCAAAACGCGCCGCTTCCAGTTCATTCCAGGCTGCCGTGACTTCCAGCGCCATTTGTCGCCGAACCTGTTGTAATTGATTGTTTGCCAATTGATTGTCCAAACGAGTCTCCTGGGTTTTGCTTTTTTGCAAACCAGCATCGTACAAGCTGTACGAAAGCCCTACCTGGCCCAAGGCATAAGCCTGTTCCTTGTTGAATTTGTACCCAAAACCCTGGAAACCTAAGGAGCCGCCCAGGTAAAAATCAGGTAACCTCTGCTTGACTTCATTGCGCCTTACGTTCGATGCTGAAGCAGCGAGCATAGATTCGATGGCAGAAAGCTCTTGCCGGCGTTCCAGGGTTTCTTGTATTAAAACTGGCAGGTCGTATTTTGGGATAATTGCCTGGAGCAAGTTAGAATCAGCTTCAATGGGCTGCTGCAGGTCAACATTGAGCAAATAATTAAAGTAGGCACGGGCAGAAGACTGTTTGGTCTGGTAACTGAAAATTTCGTTTTCGACCTTGCTTAGTTCGTATTCCGCCGTGGCGACCACATCCTTGGTGGCGACATTATTTTTGACCAATGATTCGTTGAAGCGCCGAAGTTCGAGCAGTACTGTCCGCGTGTTTTGCCACACTTTTTCAGCTTCCAGGCTTTGCAGGTATTGAAGATATGCCCTTGTAATGTAGTAGCGCAGCACTTGTTCTTCCGCCGATTTTAAGGCAGTTTTGCTGTCCATGAAGTGTCCTTGAATGGCTCGATTGAATTTCAGGTCAGTATTGTAGAGCGGATATGCAAAACTGATTTTTGTCTCGTGGAAATTGTTGGGCAAAAACTGAATGGCTGTATTTTCCACAAAGGGAAAATTATTGCCTTGGGTCAGTTGGTTCAAGGTGCCATACACCGGATTCAGCAGGTCGCCAATGGGAAAATCCAGTTTCCGACCGCCCGCTGCCAGGGTATAATTGGCGTCAAAGGCTAGTTTCAGCTTGGACATTGCCTTGGATTGGCGCGCAGATTGCTGGGCTTTTTGAATTTCTAGTGCTTGGCCCTGAATGGATAAATTATTCGAAATACCTGATTGAATATACGCTTCCAGTATGGGCGAATTTTGAGCGTAACCATTTGAAAGGCAGAAACTTAGAACGATAGCCCAGCAACGGGGGGTGGGGGTGGAAGTATGGGCAAACATAGTAGCGTAATTTCTAAAAAAACAAAACAACAAACAAATATTTGATCGCGACGAACACATCAACTCATGCTTCCAAAATTCCTGCCTACATTCGCGCTATGAATCACAATGTACATTTCCTCGAAAACCAACGCGAATTTGATCGCGTTATGGATGCTATTAAAAACCACGATTGGATTGGTTTTGACACCGAATTTGTTGGCGAAAAGTACTACATCCCTGTGCTTGGCCTCATCCAAATCATCGCCGCCGAAGATATTTATTTGGTGGACACCCTGAAAATCAAGAATCTCGACAATTTTCTCGATATTCTGGCAGACCCCAAGGTGCTGAAAATTACCCATGCGGGCGACAATGATTACCGCTTGCTCCACATTTTGTTTGGCAGCACCCCACAAAACACCTTCGATACCCAGATCGCCGCCGGCTTTGTTGGATACAACTACCCAAGTGGCTTTGGAAAACTCGTTGAAAAAGAACTGCATGTTTCCCTTTCTAAAAGCCATACCATTGCAGACTGGGAGGCCCGCCCCCTCGATCCAAAAGCCTTACAATATGCAGTAGAGGACGTTAAATACCTGCCAGCGCTCCATGAAAAACTTTCAAACAAACTCAAAAAACACAAACGGGAATCCTGGGCTCGCGAAGAAAACCGAAAATGGGAAACGCCTGATTTTTACGAAGTGAATCCGCATAAGGAACTGTTTTCGAACGACTTGGTTCACCAATTGGAGCTCAGGGAAAAAATATTCCTCATGCGCATATACCGATGGCGGATTGAAAGGGCCATTGAATTGAATATTCCCAAAGAAACCGTACTGCAAAGCAGGCATATCAGCACCGTCATCCGCGCCACAAAAGGTGGCCCCAATGCCTTCAAATCGAACCGTACCATGCACGAAGGGATATGGAAAAAATACCTGGATGCATGGCAGGCACTTTGGAAGGAGCCCGCAAGCGAAGCTGAAAAAAGGATTATCAGCGAACTCAAAAAGCCGGCTCCCGAAAACCCGGAGCGGGAATGGACCATGGAATTGCTCTACCATTTTATAAAAAAACAATGCATAGAGCATGAGATCAGCGCTTCTTTGCTGTTTCCGCGCGGTGATTTCAACCGCTTAAAAGCGGGCAGCGAGGATTTTGACCATAGCCTGTTGGAAGGTTGGCGGGCCGAATTGATGGGCAAGGAATTGGCTGCCTGGATGATAAAGGGAGACAAGATCAGCATAGAGTGGTCTGATAATCACTGCAAGCTAACGATGTAGCAACGGATGTCCAAATTATTAGAGATCAAAGATTTAACCATCGAATTCCGTACGGAACGTGAAACCATTCGCGCTGTTGACAGTATTTCTTTGCAGCTCGACAAAAGTGATACCCTGGGCATTGTGGGCGAGTCGGGTTCTGGCAAATCAGTTACCGCACTCTCCATCATGCGGCTGCTGCCAAGCCCACCGGCGAAAATTGTAAGCGGTTCTATTCTATTTGAACCAGCTGGGGCGGCATCTGCAGTTGACCTGCTCAAGCTCCCCGACGCAGCAATCCAAAAAATTCGCGGCAAGGAAATCGCCATGATTTTTCAAGAGCCGATGACTTCGCTGAACCCCGTTTTCCCGTGCGGAAACCAGGTAACAGAAGCGATTCAATTGCATCAAAAAGTTTCGTTTGAAGCAGCAAAGGAACTGACGATCAAACTCTTTGAGCGCGTGCAACTCCCGAATCCAACGCGAATTTTCAAAGCATTCCCGCACCAAATCAGCGGCGGCCAAAAACAACGCGTGATGATTGCCATGGCCATGTCCTGCAATCCTTCCATCCTCATTGCCGATGAGCCAACCACCGCATTGGATGTAACGGTACAGAAAGCGATCCTTGATTTGATGCGGGATTTGAAGGACGAGTCTGGCCTGTCCATGATGTTTATCAGCCATGATTTGGGCGTGATTGCTGAAGTATGCGACCGTGTGGCGGTGATGTTCCAGGGGAAAATTGTGGAAGAAGGCTCTGTGGAACAAATATTGAGATCACCAGAACACCCCTACACCCAGGGATTGGTGGCCTGCCGCCCTTCCCTGCATCGCAAACTGTGGCGCATGCCAACAGTGCCCGATTTTTTGGAAAACAAGCAATTTGATGCCCGATTGATAACGGAAAGCGAGACCAGCATCAGGAATAAAGCTTTGTATGCGCAAAAACCTTTGCTATCCGTCAAGAACCTCAAGGTACGTTTCCCAACAAAAACGAACTGGCTGGGTAAAACAACAGAATGGCTCTATGCCGTGGATGATGTTTCTTTTGACGTGTATACCGGGGAAACATTCGGGCTGGCAGGTGAATCAGGTTGTGGAAAAACGACACTTGGTCGCGCGGTGGCCCGACTGAGTGCAGCGCATTCAGGGGAAATATTTTACAAGGGCGTAGACCTGCTACAATTGGACGAAGCTGCTTTTCGGCAATTCCGCCGTGAAATACAGGTGGTTTTTCAGGATCCTTATGCCTCCCTCAACCCGCGCATGACCATTGGTGATGCCATTATGGAACCGATGCAGGTGCATCATCTGTACGACAACAACGCCACGCGCAGGGAAAAGACCATAGAATTGCTGGAAACGGTAGGACTTCAAGCCGATTATTTCCAACGATACCCACACGAGTTTTCAGGCGGCCAACGGCAACGTATTTGCATCGCTCGGGCACTTTCGCTCGAACCGCGCTTCCTTGTCTGCGATGAAATGGTATCCGCGTTGGATGTCTCTATCCAGGCCACGATACTCAACCTGTTAATGGACTTGCAGGAGCGTTTTGGATTGAGCTATCTTTTTATTTCGCACGACCTCAGTGTCATCAAACAAATGTGCGACCGGCTGATGGTTATGAATGCCGGAAAGTTGGATACCATTGGATTTGCCGCAGATATTTATCAAAATCCACCGACAGAATATGTGCAAGGGTTGTTGAAAGCAATTCCACAATTGTACTAAAAGCTAGCATTGATTCGGCTATATTCCTTCCATAACATTGGTTTTCAAAAGTTGACAAGTAGGTTTTGTTCTAAAGAAGTGTTCAAATAAGTTCTTTTGTAAAAAACAGGCGATTTTGAATGTCTCTTTTTTACTGGATTCAACACACTTTTAATATCTTTGAGCATCACCACGCGGTGTAATTTTCCCTTTATTGCCATTTCTATCAGTCGTATTAACTAAACTTGCTTTCACACATGAAACGTAACCTTTTACTCACATTCCTTTTTCTATTTGTTGTTGGCGGGCTATTCGCCCAACGCTTGACAAATCCAAAAGCAGCTCAAATGGCCAAACAAAAGGCTTTGCCAGCCATGAAGACTGCTTTTACCGGGTTTGAAATAACCCATGGCCAGCAAGCTGACAATGTCCCGCCTGGCTCTAATTCCTTGTTGGACCTTGTTGGTACAACGGTGTACGACCTACAGTCAAACGGCGGTGTTGGTCACCGCGTGTACAATGACGGCAATGGGAACCTTACCGGTACATACACCATTAGCCTCGATGCGGCTGGGTACCCTGATCGCGGCACGGGCTACAACAAAAGTTCTGGTGGCACTTGGGGCCCCGATCCATCTACGCGTTTAGAAGCAGCCCGTACTGGTTTTCCTAGCCTCGTGGTGTCTGGCGGCAACGAATATGTATTCAGCCACCTAGGCGCGGGCAAAACCAATATGGCAAAACGTCCCGCAAGTGGCGGCGCATGGGTGCATAAAGAGGTTCCAAGTGCAACAACCCAGTTTTGGTCACGCGCTGCTGGTGGCGGCTCGAACGGCAATACGCTGCATGTGATTTCAACTTCCATGCCTGTTGGCAACGGCGGTACTTTGTTTCAAGGCATGGACGGTGTCGTGCTCTACTGGCGCTCACAAGATGGCGGCGCAACTTGGGACATACAGGATATGTTGCTGCCAGGCATTGATAGCACTATGTTTACCGGAACTGATGTTGAAGGCTATGCCATTGATGCCAACGGAAATAATGTTGCAATCTTTATTAACAATACCTGGAATGATTGCTTATTGTATATTTCAAGCGACAATGGTACAACCTGGACCAAGCGCGTTGTAAACGACTTCCCGCTGGTTAAGTACGTCGTGAACACTGGCTACGACTCCCTCTCATTGCCACCAGATCCAGGCCGGCCTGCAAACGACCCATATGCCATTTTCACAAGTGATGGAACTGCGGATGTTTTGGTGGATGATGCTGGTTTTGTACACTGCTGGTATGGCGCTACTTATGTTTCTGACGCTGACCTGACTGATACCGGATGGACTTTCTATCCCGGCTCCAATATTGGCATCGTTTATTTCAACTCCCTTATGGACGACAATTCTGGGGTAATTTCTGGCTATTGCCCCGACATTAATGGCAACATGGTATTGGATGTTACCGATATTTCAAACTATGGAATTGGTTTAAGTTCCCACCCAGCAGCTTCCATCGATGCAGACGGCAACCTGTACCTTGTTTATTCAACAGTACACGAAGAATACCTTGACTTTGTTAACAACTTAAATTTCCGTCAACCATTTATTGTTGGCTCACAAGACTTTGGCGCAACCTGGACAGATCCACTTCCTGTTTTGGACCCGGTTTTGCTGGGAACTGACGAATCTGATATTCCTTTCTTGGAGGCAGTGTTTAACTCTTCTGCTAAATTGGCAGATTCTAAAGTTCATACCATTTTTCAGGCAGACTATGCTCCATTAACATTCTTAAATAGCCCAACAGTTGATACGGAATCTGGTGACAATAGCATTCGTTACGTGGGCTATCCAACAGCATGGGTTTTTGGCATGAGCAAGACGGAAAATGTTCCTGTTGAAGCACTGTCATTCAAAGTCACGCCAAATCCTGCAAACGACCGCATTGCGATTCAGTTTAATTCTGATCGCAGCCAGGAAAGCTGGATAGAAATGTATGACATTTATGGAAAGTCGGTTCGTAGCACCCCACCGGTAACGGTAGGCGCTGGTGTAGGCACGATCAACATCAACACCGGTGATCTGCCAACTGGCATGTACATTGCACGCCTGAACCTTGGCAATTCTTTTGCTACGCAAAAAGTAATCGTAAAGCACTAATTTATTTAGGCAACTCCAATTAAACATGGGCCATCTCGAAAACTTGGGATGGCTCATGTTTTTTACAAAGGATCTGGGAAATTGGCCTGTTCTACATCCGAGAAGGGCTGCATTTGTTTTAACTTATTCGTCGGACCACGAAAATTGGTCAGACGAGGGCGATTTGACCTGACGATTTTTCATCGTCCGACCAATAAGTATAAACTAACGCCTGAATTCATTCGTATTTACGCGCTAACAAAAATAAGGCATGACTCATTTTTTAACATTTGGCGGCAAATAAATTTCAACAAAACCCGTTTTCCTTTTTTTAATCCCTTTCGGTATACCTTCAAGTTCCTCGCGCCTGCGAGCATTCAGACATCCCGCCCGCTGAAAACCTAAGCTTTTTTAGTACAAACCGATTTATTCATCCATTCCGATCGTTCATACGGAACATTATCGCTTTACCGCGCCGATGGGTTTGAGCTTTCAGGATAAACATCTTCCGATTACATGGCTTCTTTGAATCCTCTCCAAGGTGTATTGGGACGGAGAAAGGCCGCGCATTTACTGCGCAGAGCATCCTTCCGTTTCAGTCGGGCGAAAGTGGACGAGATGGCAGGGCAACCAGCAGCCGAGGCGCTTACCGCGCTGTTTGCTTCCATTGCCGTACAACTCGACCAACCCCTGTACACCAATGGCCCCGCCGCTCCAGTTAGCTGGATCAACCCACCACAACCACCCAGTGCTCCCCTTCCAGCCGACGATGACGAACTGACACCTTATGTCATGGCCTGGTGGGTAAATGAGGCCCTGCACGACAGCAGTATTACCCATCGCATGTGTTTGTTTTTTCACCAATTCCTGGCAGTTGATGCGGCCAGCGGTTCCAGCATGCAGTTCTTTGATTACCTGGCGCTTTTACGTTGGGGAAGTTTGGGTAATTTTAAAATGCTGGTGACAAAAATGGTCACGGATAACTGCATGTTGAGCTATGTGGACAATGACCAGAACTTCGCGCAAAATCCGAATGAGAATTTTGCACGGGAGTTTTTCGAGCTGTTCACCATTGGTCGCGGTGCACCTGCCGGGCCGGGTGACTATACCACTTTTACGGAAGATGACGTTGTCACAGCAGCACGGGTATTTTCGGGCTTCAACCATGCGCCACGGCACCAGAACATTGATCCTGACACGTCCATTCCTGCCGGGAAAGCCTATCCACAAAGCCACGACTTCGACTCCAAGACTTTTAGCCCGCGGTTTGGTGGGGCGGTGATTGCCCCCCCGACAAACGACGCCGCCGGACAAGTAGCAGAATTAAATGCTTTTGTTGATCTGGTATTTGCCCAACCTGAAACCAGCAAAAACTTGTGTCGGCGCTTGTACCACTTCTTTGTCACCAGAAATATCACGCAAGAGATTGAAGATGAGATTATTGCACCACTGGCACAAACGCTCGTAGCCAATAACTTTGAAGTAAAACCTGTGCTGGAACAGTTGCTGCAAAGCGAGCATTTCTTCGATACCGATGATTCTGACAATGCCGATGAAATTGTAGGGGCCTTGATAAAATCGCCCCTCGAACTTGCCCTGCACGCATTTTCATTCTTCAGCCTTCCCATACCTGATCCCATTTCCCAAAACAAAAAACACTATGTGGATTTTTACAATGCCGCTGTACTAGAGCGCATCCTCGGCAGGGCTGGCATGACGTTGTTCTATCCCCTTGACGTTGCAGGCTATTCCGGTTATTACCAAGACCCAACGCTCAATCGGCAGTTTTTCAACTCTGCCACCATCGTGCAACGCTATAAATTGCCACAAGTGCTCATCACAGGCACCAATGCCTGGGGCAGCGGATCAGGGGATTCTATTGGCACACAACTTTTCCTGGCAACCTGGGTGCGTGACTCAGGTGTGATTTCAAATCCGGAGGATTCCTACGTGCTCGTGCAAGAACTCTTGTATTACCTCTTCCCGGAAGAACCTGACAATGAACGCTTTACCCACTTCCTCGACATTGTTTTTCTCGACCAGCTTCCGCCGGCCGATTGGACCTATGAATGGCAGAACTTCGTTTCCACGGGCGATGATTCAGAGGTGAAAATTCCCCTGGAAAGGCTATTGAATGCGGTGATGTATGCACCGGAATACCAACTTTTTTAAGGGGTTTCAGGTTTCAAGGTTTCAGGTTTCAAGGTTTCAGGTTTCAGGTTTACACGATTTGTTCGTGGCTTTGAAACAGTGATTCAAATTTTACAACAGATCGTGTAAACCTGAAACCTTGAAACCTGAAACCTTGAAACCTGAAACCCACAAATTTATTTGTGATGAACAGACGCAACTTTCTCAAAATATTTCCTGCCGCTGGCGTATCCCCTTTTGTGGTGAATGGCTTCCCGATGCGGCCTTTTTCCAATTCCAAAATTTCTAAACTCCTGAACACCTGCGACGGTGTTGAAGACCGGGTACTCGTGCTCATCCAACTGAAAGGGGGCAATGACGGGGTAAATACCGTGATTCCCATTACCCAGTACGATGCTTATGCTGCGCTGCGGCCAGTGATCAAAGTACCGGAAACAGGGCCGGAAAAGTTCATCAAACTGGACAATACCCTGCCATCTGCCAATCAGGTGGGGCTGCACCCGGTGATGACGGGCATGAAAGAAATGTACGACAAGGGTTGGATGAGTATTGTACAAGGTGTTGGTTATGAAGGGCTTAACGGCTCCCATTTCAAGGGCACCGACCTTTGGATGAGCGGTGGCGATGGCACGCCCGACAATTTCAACATCCGTTCCGGCTGGATGGCGCGTGCCTTGCAGGCGATGTACCCTGATGTGATGGGATCACCTATTCCACCCGACAAGGTGTATCCATTGGGCATTCAGATTGGCGATCCAAATCCTTCCCTTGGATTTCATTCAGAAACTGACCATCAGAATGTCATTAACCTATATGGTCAAGATCCGGCAGGCTTCTATTCGCTGGTGCAAACCATCGGCGGAGCGCCCATGCCCAATGTTCCAGACTCAGAATACGGGGATGAATTGGCCTATATCATGGGGGTAGAAAAGGCGGTGGACGAGTACTCTGTGTACATCACCGATGCTTTTAATGCGGGTTCAAACGCCATTTCTGCCTATCCCCAAACTACATTGGCCTACCAATTAAAAACCGTGGCGCGCTTGATAAAAGGCGGTTGCAAAACCAAAATATACCTCTGCAACATGGGCGGTTTTGATACTCACGGCGACCAATTGGCACCCGAAGGCATCGTTACCTTGGGCGGCCATGCAGAACTGCTGAAAAACCTCTCTGATGCCGTCAAGTATTTTTTCAACGACCTGGAAGCAATGGGGCTGGGTGATCAGGTGGGCGCTTGCACTTTTTCGGAATTTGGCCGTTGCGCCAAAGAAAATGGATCAAAAGGCACAGATCACGGCACGTTAGCACCCATGTTTGTTTTTGGAAAATCCATGCAGGCAGGCGTCAATGGCACCAATGTGAACCTGGCCAACCTAACCGGTGACAACCAACTGCAAGGCATGCAATTTGATTATCGCCAGGTGTTCACCACCCTGCTCCAGGATTGGCTCGGCGCCAGCGATGATGCACTGACCACCACGATGTTTGAGGATTATACCAAACTGCCGCTGGTGGATCCCGCTGCTATTGTCAACCCCGATTGCTATATCGGTACCACGGTGAACGTATGGGAAGGCATTGAAACGCAAAAACAGCTGTCTGTTTTCCCCAACCCGGCCTCGACACGGGTAGAAGTAAGTTTTCAAAGCAGCCAGGCGTTTGCCGCCAGCATCAGCTTGCACAGCCTTGGTGGGGCATTGATGTCGCGCATGAATGTACAAATACAGCCAGGCACAAACCGTTATTACCTGGATGTACAAAGCCTGCCGCCCGCTACCTATTTTATTCGCCTGGAGGATAAAAAAACGGGCACCGCCAACGTTTCTAAGATCGTCAAACTTTAAAAAAAAGTTTCCGGTTTCAGGTTTCAAGGTTTCAGGTTTACGCGGTCTGTTGTTAAATTTGGAATGTTATTTCAAACAAACGAACCAATCGTGTAAACCTGAAACCTTGAAACCTGAAACCTGAAACCCCTTCTTTTATGAAATCCATATTTTCTCTCCTGCTTCTCGGCCTTACTTATTCCGCGTTTGCTCAGT
>JBBRWA010000019.1:0-35584 GCA_038246345.1 Chitinophagales bacterium | reverse complement strand
GATAACTCAGGTTAAGCGGGGTTGTGCCAAAAGCCCTACTATTGAAAATGTTGCCAAGTTTTATTTCGATTTTCGTGGCGAAGACCTTCCAGGTTTTTAAAACCTGGAAGGTCGAACGCTCGAATAGAATTAAATTTTGTTGATAATCCCGGCCCAAACCATTTGACACAACCCTTTCTGCCACTCGAACGAAATTTTAATTTGTTCGTATTTTGATGCCGAACTATTTGGCGGAGCTGCTAAAAAAACGTATTTTTGAATTTTAAAGCACGCGCCCTTTGCGCAAGCCACCACCATGATTGCAAAATCTCCTTTTCCGGGCATGGATCCTTTTCTTGAAGGTGCCATTTGGCCAGATGTACACCACAACCTGGCTGGGGCCATCCAAGAATTGCTTGCGCAGAAAATAGCACCGAAATATGTAGCCAGGGTAGAAACCTATACGGTGGAGGATACCGATCCACAATCAGAAGTGGGCATTACCTATCCAGATATCGCGGTATTGCAACGGCGAGAATTTCGAGAACCCGAAGCAACATTCAAAGATGAAATTGTCGTGACCGAGCCAGACCTGGTTTTGACAGCCGCTATCACGGTACGTGTTCCAGTCGTTCAAATTTTAGACACAGCTAAGAACCGCCTCATCACTTGTATCGAAATTCTTTCTCCCGTTAACAAGCGGGCACCGGGCTGGCAGGCATACCATGAAAAAAGAACGGGCATGCACCTCGCAGGAGTTCATCTCTTAGAAATCGACCTGTTGCGACGCGGGAAACGCCATGTGCTAAACCCAAGCCTCCCAATGACGGATTATTTGTGTGCACTTTGGAGAGCAGGCAGCAACAAGCTTGAAGTTTGGACAAATAGGGTGCGCGAACCGCTGCCTGTGCTGCCAGTGCCATTAATTAGCCCCGATCCAGACGTACTTTTACCCTTGAAAGCGGCCCTGGACATGATTTATCAACGAGGTTTGTACAATCTTTCCATTGATTATTCAAAAAGCCCTGCGCCGCCGGAGTTTTCGGAGGAAGATCAACAATGGATGCGGGAATTGGGGTAGATGGATAACTTGGTATGTACTAGAGCGTGTCTGAAAAACCATAAGCATTTTAAGAAACGCTTATTTTATATGCTTGGCAACAAAAAATACTCAAAATTTACATTTCAAAACTATTCATCCGAAACATTACTGCTTGCATTTATTCGCGAAAGCTAAAATTTTAGCCTTAGTTGCCATTAAGAGCTTTGGCTTGAAGTCCTTTACTGCGCCACTACTTTCCCACTCACGCGCCCCTTACTCCCGCTCACGGTGAAAATATACGTTCCCTGCGGTAAGTTGTTTCTGTTAATGGTCACCGATGTCCCACGAACCCCATCAAATGAACGCAAGACATTACCAGTAATATCCTTTAGTTCAACCCGCATTGGCTCAGCCCCTTCATTTTCAAAATAAATACTGGTCTTTTCTATGAAAGGATTTGGCTGTACATACACCCCAAAAGCGGTTTTTTCCAGGTTGTTTGTACCACTGGTTAGGCCGGGCACACAACTGGGCACGCCTATGCTGGCATTGCTGCGCTGGTATTTTGAATTCACGACGGCAGTGATTTCTGACAGGCAAATCTCTGTTCCCGTAATTGCCGTGTAGTGAATACGCAAAAAACTACTGGGCAAGGCATTTTTATTGATACTGCTTTCATCTAAACCCAGGCTGATGATTTTCCCAGAGACAGCATTGAAGCGAAGATCGGGATGGTAAGCGGTAATAAGGTTTTCAACCGAATTGATCGCCAGACCGGAGACGCTGAATTCATAACCCAGCATCGTGTTGAAGGGGTTAAATATTTCAACATCAAAGGTTTTGGCTAATGTATCCAGGTTACCAGCCCGCAGCGTTACCAAATCGGTGGAGTTATTAAAACCTGCTGGAAATTGACATGGAAACTCCTGAATCCAGTATTGCGGTTCGTCTTTGTGCAGCACACATTCTTGCAACAGCGCTGCGTCGTACACATTGAGGTCGCCGCTGGCATCTAAGTCAAGGCAAGGACTTGCGTCGCCGGTGCCATCCAGCACAGCACCCAAGTATGCCTTTGTATCATCGATTTGCTGCAAGGTGTCCTGGTTCAAATCGCCATGCAAGGCTACTCCGTTACACACACCATTGCAATCAGGCTGTGCATTACCGTAAACCTCCCCGGTACAATCGGTGTAAGGCGGACACTGGTCGTTGTGGTAGGTCACCTCTGGAATATTTCCGATATAGGACAAGTTAAAGCAAGCTTGTGCCCAGTTGTTGTTAAAATCCTTTTCAACCCGCCCCAGATTATCTGGGCTTTTGTCCCAGTTGACCCGCAAAACAAGGGTGTAATCGCCGGCGGGAACATCTGTAATATCAACCCATTGGCAGGGGAGGCTGGAATCGTATACATCACCGCAACCGGCAGTGATACCCATATAGATGCAATTGTATTTCCGTAATTCCGGCGGGCAAATAAGGTCAAAGACACAAAATCCGGTTTTTGAGCCAATGGGCAATCGGTAACCAGTTGCGTCAAAAAGCACGTATTCGGCATATCCCATATAGTGCCAGTGGCCGTGGCAGGCATCCCATACAAATTGGGTTGATACCTCATTCGGACTACTTGGTGTGGGGCCGATGAAGTAATCTTGGTTGCCAATATTTTCAATATAGGTGTCAAAGCGAAGGATATGCCGGGTACCAAGACCACGAATGCAGCCTTCTTCAACGGCACAAACATCAGGGTTGTTCAACGTGGACAGGTACATTGATTCTCGAAATTCAATCTCCCGGGTAACAAGGTCGGGTGCATTTGGGCAGTTCGGGTCTCCTGGGTAAATACAGGTATCGCTAATGGTGGCCAGCGGATTGTAATTACAGGCCAGGGGGTCTTGACAACCTGCAATCGGCCCTTCATAACTTATACTAAAATGTATGGGTGAAGTGTCACAATCTGCTGGCTCAGACCGGATTCGAATAAAATATTCATCTCCGGCGGCCAATGATATATTTGCCAATGCCCCGTTGGCGCAGCCGCCGTCGGCGTAAAAATCAGCCCCAGTCACGTTGTCTGAAATTAATATGCCAAAGCAGGTGTGGTACAACCATATTTTTGAGCCACATGCATTGAGCGAATCGCAAGTGCTGATTTGGTAGATGCCAGTATCCTGCGGAACAAAACGGTACCATGTTTGCATGCCATCCGGTGTTGTCCAGGCGCCGGTATCAATAGGCAGGGCCGATTGACAGGAGTTGCCGGGTGGGCATCCAAAAGTCACCGTCTCACCTGCACCATAATTTCCACCGATGTTTTCCCGAATTAAAACGCCGTTTAAATAAACGCGATATACTCCATCGGGTGTCATACCATCCTCCGCATCATCGATGATCTTGAATTCTTTGCAGCCGTCATCGGGAACACAATATGTATAGGTTTGGAAGGCTGTGCTGGGCGCGTTTCCGGCAAAAAGCACAGCGCCATCGGCCTTATCGATTATCTTCCAATTTACCTCGTAAAAATAGATGTCTGTTTTTATTTCAAGCCTGATTTCGTTGAATCCAGGAGGGCATTGTGCCCAAGCGATTTGACTAAAAACGAAAAAAACAATAAAAGGAAGTAGTTTAGGTAAGTTCATGGTGCGGATTTTTCTTGCACACAAAAGTAATTGAGAAACATTAGTTGCTGCTGAAGAATGTTGTGCTTCGTCTTTTTTAGCCGAAAAAGCTTAACAGGCAATTTCGGCCCCAAATTTGCAAATCTAAAAAACAACTTGGGCAAATTGACGTTATCCAAGCGTAATTTCCTTAAGATTGCCCACACCACATTTATGACCACAGCCAAAATCAAGCTCAGCATTCTCCTCTTTTTTAGTTTTTTATTTTCCTCCCAGGCACAAGACCATGATGGCTGGATGTTGAAAAATGACAAAAACGATGTCAAGGTTTTTTACCGGAAAACATCAGATATTTATGAAATAAAACTCATTACTTCCATCAAATCCAGCCTAAGCGGACTTGTCGCACTGCTTTCAGAAGTAGAGAATTATCCAAGCTGGGGCTATAAGGTAATGGAGTCAAGGCTTCTTTCTCAAGCTTCCGATAAAGAATCCGTGTATTATTCCAAACTTGATTTTCCCTGGCCATTGGATGATCGAGACATCATCATGCGCAACCGGATCACCCAAGATCCAGTGAGCCGTAAAATTGTTGCTACCAGTGTATCCGTTCCAGCAACCTTGCCTGAAAACAATGGTGTGGTGCGTATAAAAAATGCCAACACAAAATGGACTATCGTGCCAGGCCAGGGTGGTTGGTTGTACGTGGAGTACTATATTTACTCCGACCCAGGCGGAAGCTTACCAGATTGGCTGGTGAATATGGCCATTGATGTTGGGCCCAGAGAGACCATCAAAAACATCCGGGGATTCGTTAGACAACCCAAATACCAGACAGCTAAACTGGCTTTTATCAAAGAATAAACACACAACCAATGAAAACGCTGGCATTATTACTTGCCCTGCACGTCTTTTTTCCAGCATTCGCCCAAATGGAAAATAAATGGGAGCTTACAAGCAAAAAAGACGGCATTTCAATTTACCATCAACGCACAGAAGGTTTGTTGCACATCAAATTGACCACCACCCTGGAAGCCTCGCTCTCTGGTATTGCGACCATGTTCGCCGATGTAAGCACTTATACCGACTGGGGATACAAGATTGTAGAAGCCAAACTATTGCGACGCGTTTCTGCCACGGAGATGTACTACTATGCCAAATACGATCTGCCTTGGCCAATGAGCGACCGGGATATCATATTGCACAGCAAATTGGAGCAAAACCCTACGTCTAAAATTGTCACAATTACCAATACCCCTTCCCCTGATTATTTGCCCCAAAAAAAGGGCATTGAACGCATCCGAAACTCGACCACGAAGTGGCGTTTTGTTCCCGGAAAGGGAGGATGGGTGTACACGGAGCAAATTGTTTCCACCGATTCAGCAGATAGTCTCCCGGAATGGTTGGTAACCATGACCGTCGATACAGGCCCGCGAGAAACAGCCAAAGGCATTCGTCGCGTATTGGCCGAAGCGCGGTACAAGCAGGCAAAACTGCCTTATATTCAGGAGTAATTACTACTTCTTTTTAGGCGCGGCCTTTTTCTTCGGTGCTGCTTTTTTCTCGTCAAAAGCACCGGGGATCTCCGAGGTGATGATTTTTTTCACATCGTCCAGTGTCAAGGTCAGGGCGTGATCGGCATTCATTTTACCGCCATCGATCCGGGGCAAATTCACGATTGCTTTTCCGAATTTTATAAAGGGGCCCCATCGTCCATTTTCCACTGATATTTTATGCTCCGGCCAGTGATGGATGTAGCGGTTGGCTTCCTTTTCAATTTTGGTTTCAATTAGCTCTATCGCTTGGCTCGCAGTAATGGTATCAAAACTGTAGCGCGCAGGGATGTTGATGTACAAATCCGCCCATTTTACAAATGGCCCAAACCTGCCCTTGCCTTTGGTAAAAGGCACGTTTTGGAAAGTACCCAAGGGCCGATCAGCTTCCATTTTGGCTTTTACAAGTTCCACCGCCCGTTCAAAGCTGGTTTCAAAGGGGTCTTCGCCCTTGGCAAGTGAAATAAAAGTGCTGCCAAATTTAACATAAGGGCCATAGCGCCCAGTATTAACTTCCAGTGTTTCGCCGTCGTACTCACCGAGCGCACGGGGCAGTGCGAAACCATTGAGCGCCTCTTCCAGCGAAAGGTTTTCCAGGTTTTGGCCAGGACGCAAGTTCGCATAGCGCGGTTTCTCATCTTTTTCAAGCTCCTCGCCCGTGCCTATTTGGATCACAGGACGACCAAGGCTGCTCATACGCACCAAAACGGTGCGGCCCGTTTCAGGATCAGCACCCAGAATGCGCTCACCACTGGCGCGATCAGCCTCTTTCAAGGTTTTTTCAACGGTGGCGTGAAAGGGGGTGTAAAATCCATCGATCATTGTCGACCACTCTTTCTTTCCTTCTGCAATGTGGTCGAATTCCGCCTCGACACTGGCCGTAAAGCCGTAGTCCATTACTTTTTTGAAGTGTTCGTCTAGGAAATCGCTGACGATCATGCCCATATCGGTAGGGTAGAGCACGTTCTTGGTGGTTCCCGTTACTTCTTTCCCTTTCTTTTTGGTCAGTTGATTGTTTTTCAAGGTAATGATTTGAAAAACGCGATCCTCGCCTTCCCGGCTTTCTTTCACCACGTAACCCCGCTTATCTTCCATGATTTTGGAAATAGTCGGCGCGTAAGTACTTGGGCGACCAATGCCCAGTTCTTCCAGTTTTTTTACCAGGCTGGCCTCTGTGAATCGCGCAGGCGGGCGGGTGAATTTCTCCGTAGCCACCATATCGTCCAGTTCCAGCGCCTGTCCCTTGGCCAAGGGTGGCAACATGCCCTGTGTTTCTTCTTCTTCGTCGTCGCTGCTTTCAATGTACAGCTTCAGGAAGCCATCAAATTTCAGCACTTCACCTTCAGCCACCAATTTGCCATCGGGATGTGTGCTGATGGCGATGTCGACGGTTGTTTTCTCCAGTTCCGCATCCGACATTTGGGATGCCATGGTGCGTTTCCAGATCAATTCGTATAGCCGCTGCTCCTCGCGGTTGCCACTGATGCTTTGGCGCTCCACATAAGTTGGGCGAATGGCTTCGTGGGCCTCCTGAGCCGATTCGTTTTTTGTCTTAAATCTGCGCTCGTGGTGGTATTCTTTGCCAAATTGTTTGATAATTTCAATGCCCATGGCCTGAATGGCGGTCTCCGACATATTGGTGGAGTCCGTACGCATATAGGTGATGTAACCTTCTTCGTAGAGCTTTTGTGCCAGCGACATGGTGCGGTTCACGGAGTAGCCCATTTTACGGCTGGCTTCTTGTTGAAGCGTAGAGGTCGTGAAGGGAGCCGCGGGTTTGCGGCGCGTTGGCCGCACGTCAATGCTGCTTACCGAGAATTTGGCGTTGATGCATTTTTGCAAAAAACCTTCTGCGCCGCCAGCATCTTCAAATCGGGTAGGGCTTTCGGCTTTGAAAGAAACCGCTTTGCCTTGGCTATTTTTCGCAAAAAACTGCGCTACTATTTTAAAATAAGGTGTGCTATTGAATTGTTGGATGTCCCGCTCGCGCTCCACTACCAGCTTTACCGTAACGGATTGCACCCTTCCGGCAGATAATTGGCCCTTCACTTTTTTCCAGAGCAAACCGCTCAATTCCCAGCCCACGAGGCGGTCGAGTACCCGGCGTGCTTGCTGGGCATTCACTACATTCATGTCGAGGAAGCGCGGATTCTGCACGGCCTTTTGGATGGCGGGTTTCGTAATTTCATGGAAAACAATACGCTTCGTGGTAGCCGGATCGAGTTTGAGCACCTCGCATAAATGCCAGCTGATCGCTTCTCCCTCCCGGTCTTCGTCCGTGGCGAGCCAAACTTCCGAAACACGGGCCGCGCATTCGCGCAATTCCTTGACAGTCTTGTTTTTATCGTTTGGTATAACGTAGTTTGGGCGGTAGCCGTTGTTCACATCAACACCCAAATCGTTGCCTTTTTCAAGGTCGCGAATATGGCCGTAGGACGATTTTACGGTGAAATCCTCGCCTAAGTATTTTTCGATGGTTTTCGCCTTGGCAGGCGATTCTACTATGAGTAATTTTTTTGACATATCGAAGCGTAGGCTTTTTACAAGCCGGTTAACATGCGCCATGCCCAGAAGGATGGCTGTTTTTTTCTAGCTACTAGGACAAATAAAATCCAGGATAGCTTGGGCTTTGGTGCTTTACTTATTCGTCAGACGGCAAAAAAAGCCTTCGGACGAGGGCCGGGTGGTCTGACGTTTTTTCATCATCCGACCACTAAGTATAGCGAGATTCCGAAATTCATTTGTCATCTAATCCCCAAAAAGAGCAGCGATGTCAAATGAAATCAGCGCGCAAAAGTAAGCGTATTTTGATGGTTGCGCCGAAAAGTGATTAAGATGCTTAAAGAAGCAACTCTTTTGTCTTGCGGATGTCTCTGGTTTTGAAAGCATTATTCCACACCAACCAACATCCTATTCATGATGAAAAATTTATTTTTTACTGTTTGCTGTTTCCTGACACCCCTATTCCTCTTCAGCCAAAGCAGCGTCAATCGTTCACTTCTCCCTTTTAGCAAAATAAGCATTTCTGGCGGATACGACAAGGTCATCCTGCAAGAAGGTAGTGCTGAAAGCGTCCAACTAGAGGTAAGTGGCGTAGAACCGGACAATATCACCACCGAAGTAAAAGGCAATACCCTGCATATCAGCACCAAAAAGGGCAACTGGCGCAATTTAAAAGCCAAAATCACCATCACCTACCGTGAGTTAACAGAAATCGCCGCCAGTGGTTCATCGGATATCGAAGCACTGTCCGTTATTAAAGCCGACAAGTTCGAACTTGCTACCAGTGGCTCCGTCAATTTCAAAGGTGCGTTCGATGTGCGCGACCTGGCTGTTGCCATCTCCGGTAGCTGCGATATGAACTTGCGCGGCAAAGCTGAAAACCAGGACATTGCAATCTCCGGTTCCGGCGACGTGAACGCTTCGGAGTTGAGCGGCGCTACCGCTGCGGTGGCCATTTCTGGCTCTGGCGATGTGAAATTGAGCGTAAAGGGGAGGGTGAAGACGGCGGTGTCGGGGTCGGGGAAGGTGACCAATAATTAAGTAGCCTTAATTTGCGCTAACAGGCTTCACCTTAAAAAACGACCATATTTTATTATTCCCAGTGACACCTTTTTTCCCTTACCCTGAGTTGTCCTGCTGTAGGCATCCGTCCACGTATAAGGCGCTGAAAGCACAGGTGCAGCAACATTGAGGGCTACTTCCCCTTTGTGCGTGGACGGATGCCTATAGCAGGACAACTTAGTGTAAGGGAAAGAAAGTATTTCAAGCAGTGTCGAAAAGTAACAGCTTTTACCACTTCATCACCTTCCGCCAAGTCTCTTGTCCATCCACAAGCCGAGCCTTCACCATTTAACAGCCACTCGAAAGCGCCGAAATATCCAGCTGCTTTTCATCGGTAGAGGCCAACAGCAACCTCCCAGCAAGGTCATATACGTATACGCGCTCAACCGCCGCCGCCGATTCAAAGAACAGCATCCCCGTAGTCGGATTGGGATAAATTTGAACATCCAATTGCTCCCCGGGGCTTGACACGCTGCTTTGCAGGTGGTAATCACACGCCGGTACTTGTGGTGGAATGGCCGAGCGCCACACATAGCGCCACAGACAGGAGTTGTCTTGTAGAGTAGTTCATAGTAGCAGGAGTGTTTAGTGTACGATACCACGAAAGTACGAAATACCCCTTACCTTTACTCCATGCTTTCCGCCATTATCAAACAAATACTCATTCTCCCAATCAGGGCTTACCAGTTCCTGATCTCTCCCCTTTTGGGCGCCAATAAATGCCGTTACCAGCCTACCTGCTCGTATTACGCGATTGAGGCCATACAGGAATGGGGCATTTTTAAAGGAACTTACCTGGCCGTGAAGCGGATATTGCGCTGCCATCCCTGGAGCGAGCATCCGATGCATGATCCGGTGCCGAAGAAAGAGGATACTACGCCGTAGGTTTTTCTACCACATATACACATAGGAACATAGAAAACATAGTTTATGTGTACGTATAGCTATGTTTTCTATGTTCCTATGTGTCCATGTGGTAAAAGAATTATTGTTTTTGAGGAACCGGCTTCAACCCCAGCTTCGCCCCCTCCTCAATCATCCGCTCAAACCCCGCCTCAAAATCATTCGGCAAAAGCCCATCCAGTATCGCTTCCCGCACCGCTGTTTTAATAATCCCCACCTGCTTGGAAGGCGGAATATCAAAGGCTTGCATGATCACTTCTCCCGTGATCGGTGGCTGCCACAAGCGCAGGCGATCCGCTTCGCTTACGTCCGCCATGCGCTCTTTCAGGTATTCGTAACCTTCTAAATATCGCGACATTTTCCGAGGGTTCTTGGTTGTTATATCCGACTCGCAGAGTTTCATCAGGTCATCGATGTCGCTTCCGGCATCATAAAGCAAACGGCGCACGGCACTGTCTGTAACCTGCTCTTTTGTCAAGGAAATGGGCCTCAGGTGCAGCAACACCATCTTTTTGACGTACTCCATTTTGGAATCCAGCGGCAGTTTCATGCCCCTAAAAATGCCGGGAATCATGTTGGCGCCCTTCCATTCGTGGCCGTGAAAGGTCCAGCCGTGTTCTTTGTCGAAACGCTTGGTGGCAGGCTTGGCGATGTCGTGCAACAGCGCCGCCCAGCGCAACCAGATGTTGTCGCTGCGCTTGCAGAGGTTGTCGAGCACTTCTAGGGTATGGTAAAAATTGTCTTTGTGCGCCCGGCCTTGGCGGTCTTCCACGCCTTGCAGCGCCACCACTTCGGGCAGGAATAAATGCAACAAGCCAGTATCGAACAACAGGTTGAATCCTATGGAAGGCTTGGGTGTTTGCAGTATTTTCTCCACTTCACCCGTGATGCGCTCTTTGGAGATGATATTGAGTCTGTTTTTATATTGTTTAATGCCATTTAGGGTATTGGGCTCAATCTTAAAGCCCAACTGGTTGGAAAAGCGGATAGCCCTCAACATACGCAGCGGATCATCGGAAAATGTTTGTCCGGGATCAAGTGGGGTTTTGATGGTTTTACTTCCCAGGTGTGCCAGGCCGTTGAACGGGTCGATAATTTGCCCAAAAGTATCTTCGTTGAGGCTAACGGCCAGGGCGTTGATGGTGAAATCGCGGCGGTTTTGGTCGTCTTCCAATGTGCCAAGTTCCACCTCTGGCTTCCGACTATCTGGGCTGTAGCTTTCCCGCCGGGCACCGACAAATTCCAGTTCAATGCCATCACAGCGCAGCATAGCGGTGCCGAAGCGGCGGTACACGACCACTTTTGGGCGGGGCGACAGTTTGGATGCCACCTGTTCCGCCAGTTGGATGCCATCACCAACACAGACAACGTCAATGTCCTTGGTATCACGGCCCAACAAGCGGTCACGCACATACCCGCCTATGACATACGCCGGTATGCCCAGTTCGCTGGCGCAATTGCCAACCATTTTAAAAACCTTCTGTTCTTCAGGTTCTATAGAAAAAAGCATGGTTATTTTATCGTTTTCCTTCTACAAACCCGTTGTAGCCTTTGATGATGGATTGATACAAAAGTTTTCCCTGTACTGAATACCCAGCCTTTGAATAGTGCACTGAATCTGAGGACATTAAGCCATTTGATTTCCAACTGATGGCGGAATTTTCTCCCCCTGAAAATGCGTGCAAGTCCCAAAGTGCAAAGTTGTTTTCCTTGGCATAATCCCGGATAATGCCGCTCATTTCATTCAGGTATGGATTGAATCCCTTTCCTCGCAGGTAAGAATCTGCCGGTGTGGTCAATAAGATGGCGGCATTTGGGCATCGCTCCAGAATTGAGCCAATCAAGTCTTGCATGGTTTGCCGCATATAGTCGGCATTGAGCTTTCCCTGACCTTCATTGGTGCCAAACGATAAAATGACCAGGTCTGGTTCCAAATCAGATACTTGCCGGGCAAAATATTTGGCACGGGCATAGTCCATGAACTTACCGCCATTGACACCGATGCTGTGGTACAGCAACCCACTGAGCTCATTTTCGAGGCAAATGCCGTCGATGGTGAGGGTTCTTTGTTTATCGTTGGTCTTTTTCGCTGCGATGGTGACTTGTCCAACCGGGCGGTCGAAGTAAAAGGAGCGGGAGTAATCGTCCTCAATAAATAGCTGTGCTGTTTGGTTGCTCAAATCATCCCGTACATCCAGGTCAAATTCCAGGGCGTTTTTTCGTTGAAACACAGTCACCTTGGTGAACAACTGCGTTTCAGAAGTAACCGAATCGCGCATTTTGAAGGTCATTTCCCCTTTCAAGTTGGTGGTTTCTACCTTGAATCCCGATATGCCAAAAGCTGTTTGCGGCGAAAGATCCCGCTGACAGTTGGATCCGTTCCAGCGACAGTTTGTTTCCACCATGTAGTCCTTTTGGCCGTTGGATTGGGCAAGTTTGTAGGGGAAAATAAGACCGCGGCCAGCGTCGCCAAATTCGCGTTGCAGGCGTTTCCGCACCTCCAGGGTGAGAAAATTGCCTAAAATATGGGAATCGCCTATATGCACGACGCTCACTTTTTTACCACCTCCCGTGCGTTGAGCCAGCAATTTGGCGTAAAAAGGCCGTAGGACCAACGCATTTTCTACAATGTTGGCATCTTGATTGATAAAACTGTACCCAACCGTATCTGCGTCGGTTATTGCCACCAATGGGGGCCTGAATTGAGACTGGCATTGCCCTATGAACATGGTCAAAAAAGACATCACTGCCCATAAGCGCATTCGGGTCGTATTAAGTGGATAAAGTTCTTTCATCAAAAAAATTGCTTTAAAATTGGTGGAATAACATCGTTTTGAGGCTTCACTTCACTTCAATAATTTGTTGTGTCGCGCCCAGCGGCCCTGCTCTTCCTGAAAAATACGGGCGAACATTATACCCACCACCCTGCCTCCATCGTGCGTGAGGTGGGTGTAATCGGTATTGGCCAGGCGCGGGTGCTGCATGGCAAATCGGATCATCGTATTGGTGCCACCCATGCCGTGGAATAAATCGAAAAAAAGAAATCCGTGCCGCCGCGCCAGATCGCGCTGCATGGCGACAATAGCCGGGACGCTGACCATCGTAGCCAGCTCGGTACCGATTTTTCCGCCGCGATCGCCAACGCTCACAATGAGAATTGGTTTGTTGGGAAAACAGGCGCGTAAGTGTTTGAAAGTCCGTTCTAACTCCGCTTGGTACCATCGAATGTTGTTCAGGCTGTTGGTAACAGCATTTAGTCCCACCTGTAGCACCACTAAATCATATTGCTGCACGGCATCAAATTGACGCATAAATCCAGGGTCCAATTGTTTTAAGGGCCCTCCGCTGTTGCCGCGCACCGAAAAATTGTCCAAATAAATGCCTGGGCCACTTTCAAGGGTAGCCCCATAGAGTAAAAGCCCGCTGTCTACCGCAAATTTCATGTTTATATAACTACAGCCCGGGAAATTGCCTTCCCACTTCCAAAGGTTGAGGCCCGTTTTTTTAGGCCGCAGTTGATCGGCTTTTGCTACCCGATCCTGCATTTGCCATTCAAAGGCACTGGGATTTTTCGCCGTAAAAAACAGCTTGAATTCCGTCCAGCTTTTGGTGTTCCTGAAATATTTTTCACCTTCGAATGTAAAGCTCGCATCCTGTTTCGGCTGATAGGCAAAGCCGTTGAGTCCCAAGGCAGGTTTCTTTTCGGTTTTTTTGACGATTGAAAAAGTGTTCCAGTTCTTGAATTGGTGTTTGACCGAACGCTTGAACTGCGCCACTTCCGAGGTGATGGGCACAAAACCGACTCCACCGCCGCCCCAAAGTGTTTGCAGGGTGTCCCGCAAGTCGCCTAGGAGAATATCACCTTCCACAAATGAATCGCCGTACCAGGCAATGCGCACGGTACGCCCGTATTTTATGGAATCAATCCCGCCAAACAAACGATTTAAACTCGTTTGATCGAAACTGTAGTCTTCAATTATTTCTCCAAAAAAGCTGGAGTCTTTCGGTGGAAAAGGTCCAATAACGATGCTGTCTTGGTTCAAAGAATCGGTGGGGACCAGCGCAAGGCTGTCCTCCTGGCTATATATCAGGGAATCAATCGGGACTGCAGGCTCCTCGGGCTTTTGCCCATTTGCCCTGACATCTGCTAAAATATCCATTTTTCGCAGGGAAAAATCGCCCAAGGTAGTGCCTTCCGGCACCAGCGACAGGCCGATCAGCATCAAGAGCAAGAGGATGGAAAAGCCGAATGATTGGTCAAGGTAATTTTTCATGTGCAGCGCGAAGGTAATGCCTGCCGCCTTTTTTTGCGGGCAAATTGAAGAAGGAGCAAAGCCTTGCAAATGTTAATGCTTGTTCGGGCAAAGATTGTTTGCCTACCTTCGGTTTTTGAGAAATCAGAATTGTGCAGAAATAGCTGAATCCAAACTTTCGCAGCCATGCCTAATCAATACCTTCTCCTCCCATTATTTCTGTTTTGTGAAATGCCTTCGCCCGTAAGCGCTCAAAACGACAAACAAGTGCTGGGCGATGCTGTTTTTACCCCTGCCGAAATAGCGGAAGGAGCAGCTGCGGTTTTCCTGATCCGCTTTCAAAATTTGGGTTCCGATACTGCAACAAACGTTGTGGTGCGTGACACCCTTGACCCTCGGTTTGATGCTTCCACCCTTGAAATATTGGATGTCAGTCATAATTATCAACTGCTTCGGGAACAAGGCTTTGTGCGCTGGTTTTTCAACGACATCCAACTACCTGGAAATGATGTGCACCACCAGGATTTTTCAAATTCAAGCGGTTATGTTCTTTTTTCTGTGCAGCCAAGAGCATTTCTGGAGCCAGGGCAGTTCATTCAAAATAGAGCTTGTATTACATTCGATGATGATGCGCCAATTTGCACCAACTTTGCCACCATTTGGATAGATGAAGGAGCGGTATCACCAGAACCCGACGCTGACAAGCTGCTAGATTTCAAAATTATTCCCAACCCAAACTATGGTCATTTTCAAGTGCGGGCCAACAGCACGGTTGCTGCTGCTCCAACCAATAAAGTTGAGTGGTGGGTCAGCGATATGACGGGGAAAATAATTTGGGACGGTTCTTCTTCGGATTTGGCCATTGCACCGAACGAAGTGATGCTGGAAAGGCCAGCGCCCGGACTGTACATGTTATGGATGAAGGAAAGTAGCCGTTTGCAAGTGAAACAATTTGCTGTAATTCGTTGAGTGTTTTTAGACCCGTCGAGGAAATACCCAACATGCTCTTAAGGCTCCTTGAACGGATGCCTTGGCAGCCACACTTCTACGGGCTTGAGGTAATCTAAAATTGTCCCAGCAAACTTATTGGCAATGGTATTCTGGTGCCGCAAATAGCACCATAAATCATGAGCAGAGGCACCAATGGAGCTTTTTATTTCAAGCGCCGTGCGGGCAAATACGATTTGCTCGCAACCTGTATCGAAGCCAATGCGCACAATATCGTACAATATATTCAAGTACAGCTGGTAATCGTGGTTGAGCGCCTTTTCATAGCCAAGAAAATGCGCATCTAATTCAATGCCATTGCGAATGGTGGAGTAGAAGGCGACCAAACGACCCTCGAAGTACAATCCGAACACCCGAAACATGTCGCCCATTTGCTCTTTTAGCCCTAAAATATAGGCTTCGTTCAAATCAACCATGTTGAAACCGGCGTTTTTCGCGATTTCACGGTAGAGGCTGTACATGTGGGGCAGTTCTGCTTTGATGTCCTCAGCATTCAATTCACGCTTTTCAATCCCTTCCAATTTTTTTTCTGCCCGTTTGGCCCGTGTCCGGTACTTGGTAGACATGGCGGCTAAATATGCGTCGTAGCTGTTGAAAGGCTTGAGATCGAGCACCATATTGGGCTGGATGTCAAATTCCGTGTAACCGCTTTTTACAAAATGATCGCGTTGCGTTTGTTGCTCAGGGGCAACGTCCTTGACCAATATTACGGGCATTTTTACCCCATCACGACTCATGGTTGAAACCACCACTCCCAAGGCCAGTTCCAAGGACTTCATGGCTTCAGCCAGACCGATGCGTTCTTTATTGAAATAAAAGCCGTGTTCGCCAGTCAGCAGCATATTGCCGCAAATAAGGATGTCGGCAGCCGCTTTTCCAGCCACCCAGCGCTTGAACCAAAGGGCTAAGCCATTAAAAAAACAGGGGTCACGGCGATCTACCTGGAGGTCTGTGATGTTATCGTCGCCCTTAAAATACTTGATCTGGCAAATGGCGACACCTACAGGAGCATCATTTTTGTAAAAGATAAGGTAGCCGAAACGCATTCCAATGGGCGGATATGCCTCTAATACGCTTAGGAATTGTCGTTGAAGGAAAATGTCTGACGCAGGCGCAGCCAAATCCCAATCCCGCCCGGCCGAAGCGACGCTGCGATGAAAACTATACCGTATGACTGCCTCCTGGCTTTTTGTAGACTCCAATGATTGTGTAAGTGTATAGCTAGTGTTCATGTTAGCGTTCAGTTGGATGCGTCAAAAAAACGCCCAAATTGTCAAAAGGTTGTCATAATTCGACCAATTGCCATTTTTTAACCTCTGCTAGTGCTGCTTTTTCGTCGCCCCAACCCATGAGGGTCATAGTACCCAATCCGTCGTAATACAGGAAAAATTGCTCTAAAATATGCCGAATAGCGCTGTAATCACGCTGAAACTCATGCCAATTGCTGGCCTCGATTATCCGTAAAGCAGGGTTTGCCGGGATTGCCAATACCTTGTGGTCTAATTCGCCCAAGTCTTTTAGCAGCAACAAGCCAATTGGCACAATTTCGACCACCGAACCTGTGGTAGTATGCTCTGCCAACAACAGCACATCCAGTGGATCGCCGTCGCCACCCCTTGGTTTATCCATACAAGTAGAGGGAATAAAACCGTAGTTGACCGGGTACGACATGAAATTCACCTTGCGCAACTTCCCATCGCGCATATCAGGCTGAAATTCAAGTTTTTGCTTGTTGTATTCGTATTTTGTATTGGTTCCAGCAGGTATTTCAATGACTGCCTGGAGCATGCCATTCGCGGCGAAAGAGGGTAGGGCTAGATGGTCCATAGCGGTTCAGATTTCTTTATCAATGAGGTAAGCATTGCGAATGCTAGAGTTTCTGTTGATCATTTCTGCCAAAAAACCAGTCAGAAACATCTGAGTGCCCACAATCAAAGCCAGAATGCCAAAGTAGAAAAGTGGACGATCAGCGATGCCAACCTCCTTAAAAACGGTTTTTGAAATGCTCAGGTACACTAAAATGCAGAACCCCGCAAAAAAGGAAAGCAATCCAAGGGTGCCGAAAAAGTGCATGGGCCGCTTGCCAAATTTCCCCACAAAGGAAATGCTCATCAAATCGAGCGGTCCGTTGATAAAGCGCTCAAAACCGCCAAACTTGGTGCTGCCATATTGCCTTGCCCGATGCTCCACAACCTTCTCTCCAATTTTAGTAAACCCAGCCCATTTGGCAATCACGGGGATATAACGGTGCATTTCACCGTATACTTCTATAGCTTTAACCACTTCCAGCCGGTATGCTTTCAGGCCGCAAT
Source organism: Chitinophagales bacterium (assembly GCA_038246345.1). GTDB lineage: Bacteria > Bacteroidota > Bacteroidia > Chitinophagales > Saprospiraceae > M3007. The sequence continues at coordinate 18,355 of JBBRWA010000019.1, read as the reverse complement.
TAAAATCGTGCAATTGTATGCCACTCATCCAGCGCGCGGCTGCGTTGAACAACTTGGTGGGCAAGGTTTTGCTCAGCGGGTCGTAGCGTTTCTTTTTCCAGCCGCTCACGATGTCAAACCCATCATCCTGGATCATTTTGTACAAGTCAGGGATCTCATCCGGGCTGTCTTGTAGGTCAGCATCCATGGTGATAACCACATCCCCGTTAGCCGCTTCAAAAGCGGTGTGCAATGCTGCAGACTTGCCGTAATTGCGGCGAAATTTTATACCCCTGACATTGGGGTTCTCCTTTTTCAAACCATTAATAACCTGCCAAGACTTGTCGGTGCTGCCATCGTCGACCATGATGATCTCATAGCTGAGTTGGGCTTTTTCGCATACACGCCTGATCCAGGCCTCCAGCACGGGCAGGCTTTCGTCTTCGTTTTTTAGTGGAACTACGATACTGAGATTCATACTCGATTTACAGGTCAAAGTTGGTTAAAGGGCTTGGTCTTATTTGTGTTTTTTCTGGCACATTTGGGTCGCGCTGCACGTGTATTGGCAACAAGTCTTCGGCATTTTTATCAATCATAATGGCCTGTTGTTGCTGCCAGGTTTTCAGCTTTAACATGGCCTCCCATCGCTCAAACAATTGCGCCTGTTGGTCGGCACTAAATTTTGAATGCTCGCCATAAAATCCTTTCGCTGCCCGTTGCCGCTTTGCCTCAAACAAGGTAACAGCACAGGCGACCGAGATGTTGAGGCTTTCGGCAAAACCTACCTGTGGAATCAAAAAGTTCCCATCAGCCAGGGCCAGGGCTTCGGGGCTTATCCCATCGTCTTCGTTGCCAAAAAGCAGGGCAGTTGGCGCTGTTAAGTCCAGTTCGTACAAGGAAACACTTTTGTCCCCCAAGCTGGTGGCTAAAACGCGGCCATAACGCTCCCGCACCTGTTTAATACACTCTTCCAGGTCGTCGAAATGATATACATCAATCCATTTAAAGGTGCCACCTGATGTCCTTTTGCCGAGTACCAGACCCCGTTTGTCGAGGTATTGTTTGGTATACACCACAAATACCTCCCGAATACCCACAGCATCGCAAGAACGCAAAACAGCGCTGATGTTGAGTGGATCAAAAATATTCTCCAACACGACCGTCAGGTCTGGTTGTGAGTGCCGGATAACGGCCCTGATTTTTTTCTCTCGGCTTGGATTCATAAGCAATTCAACTCAACGGACTACGGTAATGTCTCCTTTGAAAATTTCCGTTTCACCGTCAATATATTCTACCTCAGCAACATAAACAAATACGGCTGGGTCGACGAACCTGCCTTGGAAAGTGCCGTTCCAACCCGCTGTCAGATCACTGGGTAAAAAGTTTTGGTTTTCAAAAACCAACTCTCCCCAGCGGTCAAAGATGCGGAAATACTTCACTTTTGCCACCTCCGCACCGCCCCAAACGGTCACAATATCATTGGAAACAGTGGAGTGGGGGTGAATAATGTTTGGCACGTACACACGGCGGTCCTTGCGTACTTGTACCACGATTTGGTCGCTTACTTCGCAGCCTAATGCGTCGCGCAAATAAACCGTATAACGCAAGGAGGTTGGAGGCTTGGTCCAGGTCTCTAACGCTAAAGGGGTATTCAAATAGTCTGTGGGTGTCCACGTAAAAATAGCCAAGCTCGTGGCATTATTGATTGCCTGAAGGAACAAACTGTCACCAAAACTAATGGTGGTGTCCCGGCCCAAATTGACCATCAAAGGTGCCGGACTGGGCACATCTACATCCACATCACTAATGCAACCATTCGCATCTTCCACGCCAATGGTATACATGCCACTTGACAATTGGTTGACGACTTTTGGCAGTGCGTCTACAATGCCTTGTGTTACATTGTTCAACAGCAAATTAAAAGGTCCAGCACCGCCGCTGATGTCATTTATGGTGATAAAACCATTTCTTTCACCGAAACAAACGGGCCCTGTGGGATCGAAAGAAATATCGAGTTCAGCAGGTGCCATCATATCAAATACCTGGGTAGTCGTGCAGCCGATTTGGTCGGTTATGGTCACCTGGTAGTTGCCCTCCGCGAGGTTGATACGTGCCAATCCGGTACTTCCCCCAGACCACAGCGCCGTGAATGGCGGCAGACCGGATGTAGTTGTCAAGGTAATGCTGCCGTCTGCTCCATTCGGGCAACTGATGTCAAACCCATTGTAATCAGAAATGGTAGCGTTTATCAAAACCTGATCCGTGGTTATTGTTACACTATTGCTAATTACTGGCGTACAGGTGTTGCCTGTGGTGATAAGGTTGGAAATGGTATAGGTTGTGGTGGCCGAAGGGGCGACTTTAACGGTAGCTCCATTTTGTACGTTGTTTAGCACCATTGGAGCCGTTCCACCAGAAATTGTCACGGTGTAGCCACTGCCACCTGTGAGCGCCAATGTTAGGGTGGCTGAATCGCCAACACAAATAGTATTAGTACCTGATAATGAAGCCGTTGGAGGTGCAGTTACGGTTACAGTAGCCTGGCCGCTAAAGGTGCCCGTGCAATTGGCATCTAGCATCGTCGTTACCGTAAACACTTGGTCGTTCTGTACATTGTTCGACTGAATCGTAAATGAATTGCCGGAAGTCGTCAATTGTGGTTGTTGTGCGCCATTGATGGCATAATTAAACTTGAAGGGTGGCTGGCCTGTAAATTGAATATTTAAAATGGCATTTTGCCCTGGGCAAATGGAGGTGTTTCCAGAAATAGCAGCCGTTGGTACAGCGTGGAAAATTACGGGGAAGCCCGCCGATAAAGCATAGCATGGCTCCATAAAGTCCAAATTACCGTTTGGCATTGGATTGCCAACGCCAATCACGATAAAATAGGTTGTGCCTGCTACCATGCCTGGCTGGAAGCTAAATTGCGGGCTATTGCTTTCTGCAAAAATACCGGCGGGCAACATTGCCGGGTCGCTGCAAAGGAAATAGCGGATGACATCGTTGGTGTCCAAGCTTGAGTTGCCGTTAGACTGGGCGGAAACCATTCCATTGGGCAGGCAAGCGTTCTGGATGTTGGACAAAGTGCCAGCGCTGCTCGTGCAGACGCAAGCTGGTTGGCCATTGATGACTGTGCTGCACCCAATATTGTCCGAAATGGTCACTTGATATGGTTGAGCACCTGGCCGCGGAATCGAGGCAAATGTGGTGTCCATCAAGCCGCCAGCAATACCCGTGACACTGTAGTTGGAATTGGGTGCCGGGCCATTGCTAATATCAAAGCTCAAGACGTATGTTTCTGTCGTCAAGTCACAGATTTCCAGCAGGTTAACTGCCTGCGGGAGCTGGTTTACCTGGATGGTGGCAGCACCGCCTACCGTTCCAATACAGGTGCCAGCACCAGAAATACCCAATAGGGAATAATTGCTGGAAACCGTCGGCATAACGACCAGTGCATAGGGGTTTTGGGCAATATTGCTGACCACTTGATTCACGCCGCCATCTGAATAGGTAAAGAAGAAGGGGCCACTGCCAGCAAAAGCAACATTGAGGGTGGCTGGACTGCCAATGCATACGGTATCCATACCTGAAAGCGTCGCTGTTACCGGCGTTCGCCAAACGACTGTTGGCCCTGGGGCGCTGGAAAGGCAAGGATCACTGAAATCTATTCCTCCCGGACCCATATTCCCCGCAGCGGCCACAATGTAGTAGGTTGTTTCATACATCATGGTGGATGCATTGAACGTAAAGCTCGGGCTTGTATTCGTGCCTAAAATGGTCCACGTCGTTGGAGACGGGCTGCTGACGAGGTAATACATCAGCGCATCGCCAGGTTCCAGGTTGACACCCGTAGCAGCACCCGTAGTGGCGGCCTGTCCTGGACATAGGATCAGATTCCCATTCGGCATACTGCCTGCGCTTGTGACGCAATTACAATTTACGATAGCCGTAGCCGTGAAATTGCCACATCCCCAGGAATCCGTCACGGTAAAGTTGTAAGGTTGTGATGTAGGGATTGGATTGCTGGTAAAGTGACCAGTAGCTGGATTGTAATTACCCGCGATGTTGGCCACGTTCACTGTTGATAAATCCGCGTTTATCACATCAAAATCCAGTACAAATGTCTGGTTGGCGAAGTCGCATACCGTGGTCAGGTTTATGACCACGGGTGCCGGGTGCACGACTACTGTTGCCTGGCCGCTTACGGTACCGACGCATCCATTGGCATCAGTAACACCCGTTAGCGTAATAACCGCAGTTTGTTGCAATTGCGCATTAATGCTAAAGAGGTTCTGTGTAGGATTTACGGTAAAAACACTCGCGTTACTGGTGTATGTAAGGGTATAGTTCGGGGTGCCAGTAAGGCTGACAATCAAAGCCTGTGCACCTCCCGGGCAAATATTGAAATTGCCGTTGGTAAGGGTTGCGGTAGGCGCCAACCGCCAGCGAACGGGTGTTCCTGTAGCAACCGACAGACAAGGATCGTTCAAATCAATTTGCCCCATGCCATTCGGATTGCCAACTATTGCGGAGACGTAATAGGTTACATTGGGCATCATGGGTGGCGCGAACGTAAAGGAAGGGGTATTGCTCCAGGCCAAAATGGTTCCGAGCGGTACGCCGGGCATGGTGTGCATGATGTACATCAGCATACTTCCTGGCTCCACCACTTCACCCGTGGTAGCAGGGACTGTCATGGCTACGCCCTGGCAGGAAACTACCTGCGTTTGGCTCATCGTACCTGCATCGGAGAGGCAGGCGCAAATGCCAAGCCCGCTCAACGTATCCGGTGCGCAGTTGTTGGCATCGGTCAAATAGGCCAGGTATGGCGTACCAAATGGAATGGGTACGCTCACAAATTCCGTACCGTTAAAAGAAGCCAGTACGCCACTGATGTTGAAGGGAAGCGTACCTGAAACCGGGAAACTGATGGTGTAGGTTGAATTGACATAATCACAGGTGGTGGTGACGGCGCCAAAAGTGGGCGGTTGTACTACCAAGACATTAAGCATACCGGAGGTATTGCCCATGGCGCAAACCTGATCCGAAACACTGGCAATAGTAACCAAAGTGTTTTGCGTAGGATGTAGCACCAAAGGATTGCTGCTGCCTGTAATTCCGGTGGTGGGGCTTTGGGCTACTGCATCAAATTGTGGGGTAAATGAAAAGTTTGGCGTCCCGGTCAAATTTACATTGATGATCACAGAATCGCCCAGGCATACCGTTTGGCTGCCATCGACTATGCTTGCCGTTGGCAGCGCTCGGAACACAACAGGTGTGCCTTGTGAAACAGACAAGCATATATCCGTCAGATCAACCTGTCCCATACCATTGGGGTTGCCCGCAATCGCGGAAATATAATATGTTGTCCCTAGTACCATGCCCGGTTGAAAACCGAAGCTGGGCGTGTTGCTCCAGGCAAAGATGGTTCCCAATGGTTGAGCAGGAGTGCTGTGTAAAATGTATAGCAACAAATCATCGCCATCGTCTACAAAACCACCATTGTCGGTGGCTGTAGCGATGTCACTTTGACAAACATTTAAGGGTGTAAGCTGCATGCTTCCAGCTCCTGAAGTGCAGTTACAGGTAGCTTGGCCGCTTATAGGAATATCGCCGCAGTCATTATTATCGTGAAATACAAAACTGTAGTTGGTTCCCTGAGGAATCGGATTGCTGGTAAATTGATTGCCCGTAAAGGTTCCGCTTCCTGACAGTAAGGTATAAGGCGCGGTCCCATTCAAGACTGTAAACGATACCGTATAATCATTTTGGGCGAGGTTACAGTTGATACTCAGATTGGCATAGGAAGGCGGATAATTCACCGTAATCGTAGCCGTGCCGGATGGAATACCGGTACAGCCCGGAGATTCTACCAAAATAAGCTCATATACGGTTGTTGTTGTGACATTTACATCAATAAAATAGGGGTCTTCTGGCGTGTATACCAAAGGCTGCGGCACACCATCAATGGTGTATTCAATGGTAAAAGGCCCAGAGCCATTGAAGTCGACTATGATAGTTGTAGCGGCAGAGTCACAAAAGGTTGCATCGCCGGAGAGGTTGGCAGAAGCCGGTACAAACACAAAAACTTGCGCAATACCCATCACTGTGCCCGTGCAGCGGGAATCGCTGAGCGACACCAGTCGGTAACCAGTGCCTGAACTGGGGTTCACTGGAAGCACAAATGGGTTGTTCGAAGTGGTCATTGGCGGCTGATTCACATTGTTGGCCGAATAGACAAACGTAAATGGCCCAACACCCGTGAAGTCGATCATGAAAGTTGTGCCAGTGCCTCCTTGGCAAATTTGCCCGCCTCCGGAAATCACGCCTGTTGGAGGAGGATCCAGGGTAACCGTCGCCATACCGGAGATAAGCCCGGGGCATTCACTTGAATTAAAAGAATTGAGGGTGTAAACAGTCGTAGTATCCGGTGAAACTTGAAAGATAAATGGGGTGGTTGATGTCATAATGCTCGGTTGAGGAACATTATTTGCAGAATAATTGAGCGCATAAGGCGGAGTTCCGGTAAGATTGAACGTCAGATTTGCCACCTGTCCAGCGCATAATGTGGTACTGCCCGATATCACCGCGGTCGGGGCAGGAATGACATTGATACGCCGAATACCGCTCACCATGCCCGGACAAATAGAATCCTGCACGCTCACCAAAGTGTACACGACCGGGCCACTGGTTGGTGAAACAATAATATGATAAGGGTTCACACTGGTCGTGATTGGCATTTGATTGACAGTGTCAATTTTGTAGATAAAAGTAAAGGGTGGATTTCCGACAAAATTAATGGTCAGGGTATCCGTCGTGCCAGCACAAATAGTGGTGGTGTCAGACACCATGGTGGCTTTTGGTGCTGGCAGCACACGAATAAATGCAGAACCAGATACATTGCCCGTGCAACCATTGATATCACTCACGCTTTCCAGCGTGATGTTCGCATTGTTGTTTATGGTCACTGGAAAAATATAGGGGTCTTGCGAAATGTTCATAACGGGCGGCTGGGGCGTGCCATTGAGCGCATACACAAAGTTGAAGGGTGGGGTGCCGCCTGAAAAATCTACAGATATAAGCGTAGAAGTGCCGGAACATATCGTGTCGTTCCCAACCAAGCTTAACACCGCTGATGGTGCCGATAAGGAAACTGATACCAACACCGCAGTGTTCATACCGGTGCAACCAGCACCATCCACAAGGGCCTGAAGCACGTAATTGGTATTGAGCAGTGGCGAGACATCTATGGAATAAGGGGACGCATCCGCTGAATAACTGTTCAACAAAGTGCCATTGCCCAATAAATTAAAAGACCAGTTCGGAGTGCCGGTGAAGTTGATCGTTAAGGAAGTCGTTCCACCCACGCAAACGGGCATAACAGGGTCAAAAACCGCAGTGGCTGCTTCGGCAACATTGATGGTCGTCGTCGCCACCGTACCGCAAGGGGAAGTGGGGGTAAATGTAAGTTCAATGGGGCCGCTTAATCCAGTGGCGTTAAAAGTAGTTCCCGTTACACCATCACCCGACCAGGTTCCGTTGGGCACACCTGGATCTTGCAACTGCACCAGGTTGTAATTAGACACACTGGAACACAGATTATCAGTGCCTAAAACAGGACTTGGACAAAGCACATTATAGGCCAACGTATTGGTAAAGGTCTGAGGGCAATTGTTTGGCAGCGGCTCGTAAATCCCGATGATATAATATGGCCCATTGTTGCACTGATCTGCCGTGACGGTTACTTCAAGCGGCGCAATGTTCACAATCGGATCGGAAGCAGGCAACCCAGGAAAACTAGGCCAACCACAACCTGTCACGCCATAAATAGTACCAAGAATGGGTATTTCAGCGACAAATGCGCCGTTGGTATTGTTGATTTGAGCAAGGTTGTAGGTGATGTCATCACTCCAACAGCCGATGGAAACCCCTGTTGTTACCGAGCCGGCTCCAGTATTCGGGAATACTTCAGTTGCAGGTCCGCAATCACTTTGCAGCACATAGAAAGTGCCGTTGGTGGCACAAAGTCCACTAAAATTGTAATCAAAATCGGCGTTACTGCTGGTAAATACTACCACGGGTACATTGGCGGGCACCACCTCTCCAGCACCAACGAATACCGCTCCTGGGCATTCGGCGGTGATACTGGCCTGCAATCCGCCACTGGGCGTACTCCAACCGCAACCATTGTTGTTAGAGTCATTGTAAGTAACCATTAAATCGCTCACGTTAAAACCACCACCCGACCATAATCCCAAAAACTCATTGTTCTCCTCTGTCCCACAGGCATTTACCATGATACCCAGAAAAATCGGATTTGGGTTGCAGGGGTCTGGCGGCGGGCTTGTGAGCTCGGAACAGCCAAGCAGTGTGCCCTGACCACTGTAGGGATTGAAATTCGGAACAGTATTGATGTACCAATTGATGCAGTCGCCAGCTTGCAAATTGGTGCCGGTTGGGGTCAGGGTGTATTGGTCACCCGGACAAAGAGCACAGGGGTTGCTGCCCGGCTGGCAATCGGCCGAAGTGAAAGTGGCGTTTTGTCCCAATGTTGGGCATTGGGCAAGCGCATGGGCGCTGGTGAAAACAACCGCAAGGGCAATTATGGCACTTCTTTTCATGAGGTAGCTTGATATGGAAAATAGGTTCAAAGCAAAAAGGCAAGGTATATGGTGTTGGAATATTCCAGTCGATTAATGCTGCGAAGGTATAACAATGAAATCTATTGAAATATTCATTGGTGTTTTCTTAAGACGTGTACTTTTGCAGGCACAATGTTCGAAGAAATTAAGAGTAAACTCAACGCCCGGCATGTTAAACTTGTCGCTGTGTCCAAAACGCACCCTCCTGAGCGAATAATGCAGCTCTATGAAATAGGGCAGCATATTTTTGGGGAAAATCGTGCTCAAGAGATGCTGTCAAAACAGGCGGCGCTGCCCAAGGACATCGCGTGGCACCTGATTGGTCATTTACAGACAAATAAGGTGAAAATGATCGCGCCCTTTGTGCAATTGATTCATTCGGTGGATAGCTTGGCGCTGCTACAAGAAATTGACAAGCAAGCCCTCAAAGCTGGCCGCACGATTGATTGCCTATTGCAGTTTCACATCGCGCAGGAGGATTCGAAATACGGTTTTACGGAAAAAACAGCGATGGAGATGCTTGAATCGCCATCGTTTTTATCCTTGAAAAATTGCCGCATTTGTGGGGTCATGGGCATAGCGACCTTTACGGATGACATGGCCCAGGTGCGCCAGGAGTTCAAATCCTTGCAACAAATATTTCAGCGCCTAAAAAATGGTGTATTTCCCCAGCAGCCTCATTTTAAAGAAATATCCATGGGCATGTCGGGCGATTGGGAGATTGCGGTGGAAGAGGGGAGCACCATGGTGCGGATTGGGAGCTTGATTTTTGGGGCGCGGTAAATTTTATTTGATTGACGATCGGCGCGTACAGGAGTGACGATTGTGGAAGCACGATAGAGCTTGGCCAATGTCGTTGACTTAGCGATTTTAGGCTCAAACACAGTGCTATGATTTATTTTAATCATTTACCAACCAGCTCAAAAACAATTAAACTAATGATGAAAAAACCATCCATCCCGTTCTCCTTCATGCTCCTTTTTCTCTGCAGCATGGCTTTCTCTGCCTGCTCTCAAACCAAAAAGGCACAACCAACGGCCTCAACCTACAAGAATGTCTTAATTGCTAAAGCTAATAAAGGCGATCAATATGGCCCTTGTGAACCCTCTATTTGCGTAAACCCCGCCAATACTAAAAACATCGCCGCCGGGGCCATCCTCGACCGCCACTACTGGAGCAATGACGGCGGCCGTACCTGGGAGTCTGGAAACATCAAATCTTCACTGGGCGTATTTGGTGACCCGGTCATTGTTGCCGACTGGAAAGGCAACTTCTATTATGCCCACCTCAGCGACCCTGAGGGAAAAGGCTGGAGCGGCGAAAAAATCCTGGACCGCATAGTGGTTCAAAAAAGCACCGATGGTGGTAAAACATACGACGATGGAAGCTACTGCGGCAATAGGCACCCCAAAGACCAGGACAAACACTGGCTTTGCGCCGACCCAAGAACCAATGCCCTGCTCTGCACCTGGACAGAATTTGATAAATACGACTCCAAAGACTTGACAAAAGACCATAGCCGTATCCTCTTTTCCCGCAGCGATGATGGCGGTAAAACCTGGTTGGAAGCCATACAGATTAATGAATTTGAAGGTGATTGCCTGGATGACGACAACACCACAGAAGGCGCAGTGCCCGCTTTTGGCCCCAATGGTGAAATCTACGTCGCCTGGGCCTGGAACAATAAAATCTGGTTGGACAAATCCCTGGATGGCGGCAAAACATGGCTGGATAAAGATATTGTCGTGGCCGATCAGCCAGGTGGCTGGACTTACGATATTCCGGGCCTGACCCGTTGCAATGGTATGCCCGTGCTGGTTTGCGACCTTTCCAACGGCCCCAATCGCGGTACCTTGTATGTCAATTGGTCGGATCAACGCAAAGGCGAAGAAGACACGGATGTATTTTTGGCTAAAAGCACTGATGGCGGCAACACCTGGTCAAAAGCCGCTCGGGTGAACGACGATAAAAGAGGAAAGCATCAGTTTTTGTCCTGGCTCGCCGTAGATCAAACCAATGGCTTTTTGTACTGCATGTTTTACGACCGTAGAAATTACCTGGATGAGCGCACCGATGTGTACGTTGCCATTAGTCAAAACGGCGGCAAAACCTTCAAAAACATTAAAATCAGTGATTCGCCGTTCGATCCGGTCCGGTATGTATTTTTCGGCGATTACAACAATATCTCCGCACACGATGGGGTAGTGCGGCCTATTTGGACGCGTATGGAAAAGGGCGTTCTTTCTGTCTGGACGGCTATTATGGATTTTAAAACGCCGCCGATTAAGGATATTGACGATTGAGAGGGGCCAGTCGGGGCAGTGTAGAGACGCATGAATATTGTAAATCATGTAATCGCCACTCGTCAATCAAATAAAACCATTGAAATATTGCAAAAAAGCACCCGTTGCTATGCCCCGGTCATGCTTCTACCCTTGCTTGAAAGGGTACGTATTTCCGCCAAAAAAACAAAGTCACTAAGCCAATTAAACAACCTAGCCCCGCCCCACAAATCACATCCAGGGGATAATGCACCCCTACATATACCTGAGAAAAGGCAATCGCCCCAGCCCAGGCAAGCAGCGCTTTTTGTTGCCAACTATCCGCCAAACCGAATACCCCAATCAGAAAAACGGCCACCGCAAAATGATTGGAAGCATGGCTGGAAGTAAAACTGTAGCCACCCCCGCAAGGCACTCTTGCTTGGACATGCCCTTCCATTTCAACGTCATTGCAAGGCCGTATCCGTTGCACGTTTTTTTTAATGAGGTTACTGCTCGTAAAGTCAGAAATCCCAACAGCAAGCACCAAACCGAAAATGATAAGCCATCCGCGTTTGCCATAATTGAGCAGCGAATAAGCCCCGATGAAAAGATACAATGGCGCCCAAAATAGTTTTTCCCGAAACAGCGGCAACAGCACATCAAACAAGGGATTGCTCATGCTGCTGTTGATTAGCTCAAACAGCCATGTATCGCTTTCAATCAGAAAATTCATGCTGGTAGCGTTTTTTCTGCCACCAATATAAGGCGTTTGGATTTTTCGGGGTCAAAAGCCGATAAATCATAGTTGCCGTAAGCCATGGTGATTTTCAGGTTACACGTTGAAAAAAGCCTTTGAAAATCATCCAGATCGAACAAACGAACCGATTCAGTATGTGACACCTGATGGTCATCATGCTCAAAAGCTACTTTTTTAAAAACATGGCCCTTGTCAATCCATTTGGTCAAATGAAATGTCACGCCTTCCGATGCTTTTGTTTCTGCCAATACCAGATTGGCCAGTACCCATTGACTGTTGAAATAATCCAACAAGAAAACGCCGCCAACTTTCAAATTGGTGGCAATACTTTGCAAAGCATGGAGGTGTTCAAGATCGGTTTCAAAGTAGCCAAAGCTGGTGAACATGTTCAATACCCCATCGAAGTAGTTGGCCCTGAACGGCTTGCGCATATCGTGCTGAAAAAACTCCAGTTGCTCCGTTTCAAATTGCCGGGCAAATTCAATGCTCTTTTCGGAAATATCCAAGCCTGTTACCTCAAACCCTTTTTCCGCCAGATAGCGGGAATGCCGGCCTTTGCCGCAGGCAAGGTCCATGATGCGCGCTCCAGGCTCCATGTTTAGTGCTACAAGAAGCTTGTCCAGGCTGTTCCTGGCTTCTTGTTCGTCCCGACTTTTATACAGCAGGTGGTAATAAGTTGAATCAAACCACTCCGCGAACCATTCTTTTTTCATGAATTTTCAATTTCAAGCGCGAAGGTAACACTACCTTCACCCGCAAATCTTGAACATGTACGTTTTATTAACGGCAGCAACCCCTTTTGAAATAGCACCGACGATCCAATGGCTGGAACGAGACTTTGAACAGCAGCAGCAGGGGCATTTTTCAAAAGCCAATCTTGAGGTTCAGGTTTGCATCACAGGTGTTGGCATGTTGGCGACTTGCTGGAATCTTTCCAACGCATTTGTTCACAAAAAGCCCGATTTTGTTGTTAATGCGGGTATTGGAGGAGCGCTTGATGCCGTATTGAATATTGGAGATGTGGTACACGTCACCGATGAAACCCTGGCTGATCTTGGGGTGGAGGATGCCGATGGAAGGTTTATCGATTTGTTTGAACTGGGGTTTTCCGAAAAAGATAAATTTCCTTTTTCCGACGGAAAGCTCCAAAATCCCGAAGCCCTAAAATATCGTTTTTTACCCGCCGTACAGGGGATAACGATGAATAAAGCACATGGATCAACAGGTTCAATCGCCAGCATTCGAGAGAAATACCCTGAGGCCCAGATAGAAAATATGGAGGGGGCAGCTTTTTTTTATGCATGTTTGCACGCTGGTTTGTCCTTCGTCGAGATTCGGGCGATCTCAAATTATGTAGAGCCGCGCAATCGAGAAGCGTGGAATCTGCCGCTGGCCATTCAAAACCTTAACCAGGTATTGAAAGAATTGCTGCAAGGGTTTGTATAGTTTGGCCGGATACAAATCGGATTTTCATCCGGCTTCGTCGTGGATTTTAGGGTGCCGGAAACTTAGTGTTGAAGCCTAACGTTATTTTGATCGTTTGAAACTTCAAACTACTTTTACGGAAACAAATCAAACATTCTTAACCAACTAACTTTATAAACTATGGCATCGCGATTAACCTCTTTTGGAAAATTAACCATTACTTTTGTCATCGTCGGCGCACTTTTTGGTATTTATAAACTCCTCCAAATACAAGGATACGTAAATCCCAAGGGCACCCAGGAATCACAACTCATTGAAAAGGTAGACCTGCCTGACGCGCCTAAAAACGCCAGCAGCACCGTTGCACCCGCTTCCATGCCCAGCTCGCGCCCGGCAAACCTCAACACACCAGAAGTGCGCTGGCTCCTATGGGCCTGGAACGCACAAATGGGCCTGATGTTCGCCAATGGCGGCCCTGCGACCACACAAGGCAGCCTCATGGCCGCAAAAAATGTCAACCTGAATATTTCACGGCAGGATGATGTGCCGCAAATGCAGGCCAACCTTATCAAATTTGCGGAACAATACAAAAGCAACCCGTCCAGCGCCACGGGCGGCGCGCATTTCGTGTCCATTATGGGCGATGGCGCAGCTGCATTTCTGGCAGGCCTAAATCCACAACTGGAAAAAATTGGCAAGGAATACCGTGCTCAGGTTATCTACACCTGCGGTCGCTCCCTTGGCGAAGACAAATTTATGGGCCCACCCGCCTGGAAACAAAATCCACAATCGGCACGCGGTGGCGTATGCACCGCCGTACTCCGCGATGGCGACTGGAACATCGTCATCAAATGGTGCGCCGACAACGGTATTCCTGTGAACAGCGATGAAACCACTTACGACCCCGAAGCCATGAACTTTATCGCTGCCGATACTTATCTGGACGCTTCTGAAAAGTACATCAACGGCTATACGGAGGAACGTGCAGAAGTGAAGAACGGCAAAAGAACAGGCAAAAATGTGAAGGTTGGGGTTACCTCCGTCACCACCTGGACACCCGGCGACGTAATGATTGCCCAGAAAAAAGGCGGCTTGGTTTCCATTGTTTCTACTCGTGAATACCGCAGCCAAATGCCTTGTGTTGTTATCGGCATCAAAAAATGGATGGAAGACAACCGCAGCACCGTGGAGAACATGATAGAAGCCATTGCCGCAGGTGGCGACCAGGTGAAAAGCTACTCACCTTGCTTGAAAAAAGCCTCCGAAATCAGCGCAGCCGTTTATAAAGAAGAAACACCGGAATACTGGGAAAAATACTACACGGGTGTTGTAGAATCGGATAAAACAGGCTTACAGGTAGAGCTCGGAGGCTCCCGTGTCAACAACCTGGCCGATAACCTCGAAATATTTGGACTCAACCCAGGTAGTACCAATATTTTCAAAATTGTGTACACCACTTTTGGCGACATTGTAAAACGACTTTATCCCAACCTGGTGCCTTCTTACCCTGCGGCAGACGACATCACCAACCTTACTTTCCTAAGCAATGTGGCCAAGCGTGCCGGCAGCAACATCGCCACTGCCGACCAGGCTTCTTTCAATGCCGACGACAACATTCGTCAAACGGTGGCGAAAAAATCCTGGAGCATTGAGTTTGAAACAGGCCAGAGCGCTTTCACCCCTTCAGCACAGCGTGAATTGGAGAAATTGTTCAACGACCTCGTTATTGCCAGCAACCTGAAAGTAGAAATTCACGGCCATACCGACAATGTAGGTGATTTTAACGCCAACATGCAGCTTTCCGAGCGTCGCGCATTTGCCATCAAACAATGGCTGGAGAAGCGATCGCCCAACAACTTTCCACCGGAGCGTATCTCCATAAAGGCGCATGGATCTGCCAATCCAATAGTTCCGAATGAAACGGCTGAAGGTCGGGCGAAGAATAGGCGGGTAGAAATTTTGATGGGGAATTAAAAAAAGATTGACGAATAGCGATTACATGATTGCCGAATTACGAAGCTGAGGCGTTGCGTTTTGTTATCGGAACAATTAGATCGAAGCGTAATTTCAACAATCGGCAATCATGTAATCGCCAATCGTCAATCTAGTGTAATATCGAAATGTAAAAGCTGACGAGATGCTCAAACACATTTTTAGCCCCAACAAGGCAATCAGCAGAACCACCCTGATGATCATCATTGGTTTTCAGATAGTGGTGCTGGTGGCCGCTTGGTACGCCACCGGGCCATTGATTCCCAAACCCCATGAAATCTGGGCAGCGTTTATGAAACTGATGGGAGAGGGCGATTTGCTCCGGGAACTCTTTGTCAGCACCGGGCTTTGCCTGGAAGCGCTGGCAATTGCTATTCTTATTTCATTGGGTATTTCCTATCTGACAGTGCTGCCTTTTTTCAGGCCACTGGCTTTCATGGTCTCCAAAGGCCGTTTCTTGACCTTAGTAGGTTTGAGTTTCGTTTTTACTTTAATGGTCAATAACGGGCACTCGCTCAAGGTTTGGTTGATGGTCTTTGGCATAACGGTATTTTTTGTCACGTCCATGGTGGCCGTGATAAAAAGTATTCCCAAAGCTGAGTTCAACCATGCCCGCACCTTGCGGATGAACGAATGGCAAACGGTTTGGGAAGTCGTCATCCTCGGCAAAATCGACCAGGTTTTCGAGGTGATCCGCCAAAATTTTGCCATTGCCTGGATGATGTTGACTATGGTAGAGGGCATTTCTCGCTCAGAAGGGGGGATCGGCACCCTACTGTTAAACCAAAACAAGCATCTGCATCTCGACGCTGTATTTGCCATTCAAATCATCATCCTGACGGTAGGTATCTTGATGGACTATCTCATTGGGGTATTCAAAAACATCTTCTGCCCTTATGCATCCCTGACCCTCGAAAGAAAATAGCCATGGCCTCGAAGCATTCTTATGAATTTAAAAATACCATCCTGAAAGTGGAGGATGTGTCCCTTAGCTTGGGAGGCAAACTTATCCTCAAAGATGTAAATGTTGAAGTGAAGGATATTGTGCGTCCAGGCGTTCAACAAGGCCAAATTGTCGGATTTTTGGGCCCTTCCGGTATTGGCAAGACTAAATTTTTCGAAGTTCTTGCGGGCTTAACCAAGCCCGATGAAGGAAAGGTGCTCATCGGTGACCCACTGTTGCCTGTTACGCCTGGAAGGGTAGGGGTTGTTCAGCAAAGCTACCCTTTATTCCATCACCGAACGGTTCGGGGCAATCTCGAAGTGGCGGCCGAAAAAGGCAGCACGCCTCCGGCAGAAAGAAAAGACAAGATCCAAAAAATGCTGGAACGCTTCAACCTTGAAGACCAGGGCGGTAAATACCCTACAGAATTGTCGGGTGGTCAGCGGCAGCGAATTGCCATTGCCCAGCAATTGCTTTGCTCAGAACGCTTTTTATTGATGGACGAGCCTTTTAGCGGCTTGGATGTGCTCATGCTCGACCGGGTTTGCCAAATGTTGCGGGAAATTGCCTGTGCGCACGAGGAAAACACCATCATCATTGTGTCTCACGATATCCATACAACAGCATCCATTGCCGATACGCTTTGGGTGATGGGCAGAGACCGCGATGAACAAGGAAAAATCATTGATGGCGCGCATATAAAACACACCTTTAACCTTATGGACAGGGGCGTTTGTTGGCACGATGATGTACAGTCAAGGCCAGAATTCCATGAAGTTGTGGATGAAGTAAGGGCGTTGTTTCCCAGTTTGTAGTCGCTAGTGCGGCATAAATGCCAAGCTAAGCTACCGACTCATTAGTTCTCTTCCTCCACAAACCGGACGCCGTGTTGCTCCAATTCTGCCAAAATAGGTTCATACACCTCCGGCATAATCGGGATATTGACCCCAGTGGTAGAAATTTTACCCTGCATCAATAATTTGACAAAAATGCCCAATGGAAGGCCTACCAGCTGGGACATGGCAGTGTGATCGCTGTCAGTGCCTTTCATGATAAGGGTGGAAGTCTTTTTGTGCTTTTTCTTTTTCAGTTCGTATTCAAAAACGTGCTGCATGATAACCATATCCTTGTCCTTTGGCTCGAGCGCCCATTTTTCGAGCAACAGGTTTTCCAGGATTAAAGCTGGCGTGGCGTTGTTGATTTTAATGCGGCGTTTGCTGAAAAGTCCGAGCCACTCTAATTTTTGCATAACATCGCTGTCAGACTCGGTTTCAAGCATTTTTGCCACCCTGTCCCTGACGGATCCAGTATGTTGGCTGATGCCAAGGAATGCCTCCATCAGGTCGTGGTAGCTAAGCTTATCACTGTCTACAATCGGGAAGGTGCCGTCGGTCAGTCCGATGCGCACCAATGCGTTCCAAGCGTCGCAGAATCCCTTGTGGCGAATTGTCCCGCGAAACAAAGTACGAATATCCTGAAGGCCATAAGCTTCTCTATATAATAAGGAATCTCGGTTGGCGTACACCTCCCACTGGCCCATTTGCGGAATATCGACCATGCGGTACTGACGGAAAAGTCGGCGGTAGGGGATGAATTTTAATTTGCCTTCCTCCAAAAACTGCGCCGTACCCTGACCTGCCAGTACCACATTGCGCGGATTCCAGCTGAACTTATAATGCCATGGGTTGTCATCACTTTCAGGGGCAACCAATCCGCCTGTAAAAGAGTGGAATGCGGTGATTTTTCCACCTTTTTGTTGAATCTCATGGATACGCTGCATGGCGCTCATGTGGTCTATCCCAGGGTCGAGTCCCAATTCATTCATAAAAACCAGGGCGCGTTGCCTAGCTTCGTCGCCCAAACGAAACACCTGTTTGCTGACATAGCTGGCCGTGACCAAGTGCTTGCCCAAAGTAATGCAATCTTGCGCTACTTCAAGGTGCATTTGAGGCGGCAGCATAGAGACCACCACATCGTGCCGGGAAATCACATCCCGCCGGTCATTTGGTTTTGAAGCATCCAACCATATCGCACGGCCATGTGAATGGTCATTTATTTTTTTTCTAGCCAATTCAATATCAGCATCAGCGACCGTTACCAGAAAATTATTTTGCTGAGCTTCACCAAGTATGTAGTTGATTAAGGCGGTAGCGGACCTGCCTGCACCAATAATGAGGAGATTCTTCATGTAGCGTTCGGAAATTGTAATGAGCTGCAAAGGTAGGGATTTGATTAGAAATAAAATGGGTCAGCCCTTAGCAGACCGACCCAAGAGAGAAATGTACATGGGATTAAACGGACTTGCGTCCTAAAACGGATGTGGGATGGCTTATTTTTGGCCGAAAAAAAATGG
>JBBRWA010000018.1:0-36322 GCA_038246345.1 Chitinophagales bacterium | reverse complement strand
TCCGAATTCTTTTCCCGCTATTGCCCTAGCTCCAGCATTTAATGATTATTGGTATCAGGGCGTAGCAGAACTTTGCACGTACAAGGTTGAGCAAGAACGTTACGGAGAAATGCGCGAAGCCGATCAGGTAAATATTTTTGTCACGGAGGACTTCTCAAAGTCCAAACAAGTGAAGCTGGACAATGCCCCGGCGGCGGGAGCTGATAAGGAGCCAATCCTGAAACTGAACTCCTTGCGTCGTTTTGAGACCGGGATTTATGATTATTCCTTGATGCAATCGGTTTTTACCCCAACTTCTGGTGCTCCAACCCTAAAAACAACCACGACGATACAGGATTGGTGTGGACATGTTTTCATGCAAATGAACCTGGTCACAGAGGGGTACAAGTCCCGTGTTTTTTCCTATTTCGAATCAGAAGGGGATCAGGAAAACCTTTCACCCTATGCCATGCTTGAAGATGAATTGTGGACAAAACTGCGCCTTAGCCCTTTTATCATCCCTACGGGTGCGGTTAAAGTGCTGCCTTCCGCCTGGGACGCACGTCTTAGGCACAAGTTAATTGTAATACAAAATGCTGACATTCAAATAGATAAAGGGGTAGGGGAGAGCGTGTTAACCCTCAAATACCAAACTATTCCTAGAACTTTGCAGATTCGCTTTGAAACCGAGTTTCCATATAAAATTCTCGGTTGGGAAGAGCGTAATGACGGCAAACTGGCCAGCAAGGGCACACTCCTTTCCACAAGGAGGAGCGCCTACTGGTCGGAGCACAACAACGAGCATGCGCCACTTCGGGACTCCTTGAAAGTGGGGCACAGGCGTTAAATCCTTAGCCTAGGTCTTTACCGCCAAAAAGTGTTTCTACAAACGCTTTTTTATTGAAAATCTGCAACTTGTCGATACTCTCGCCAACTCCGATGTACCGAATTGGGATTTTAAATTGGTCGCTGATGCTGATGGCGACACCGCCTTTGGCTGTTCCATCTAATTTGGTGAGTGCCAAGCAACTAATGGGCGCTACCGCTGTAAATTGTTTGGCTTGTTCTTGCGCATTTTGGCCCGTACCGGCATCCAGCACCAGCATTACATCGTGCGGGGCTCCTGGAATGTTTTTCTCAATAGAGCGGTGTATTTTGCCCAATTCTGCCATCAGGTGGCTTTTGTTGTGCAATCGTCCAGCAGTATCAATGATGGCTATATCGCATTGATTTTCAAGGGCAAAAGCAGTGGTTTCAAATGCTACCGCAGCAGGATCAGCATTCATGCCTTTTGAATAAAAATCGCATCCAACCCTGTCAGCCCAGATATTGAGTTGATCGACCGCAGCTGCCCGGAATGTATCAGCGGCTCCCAACACTACTTTGTAACCGGCTTTCTTGTATTGGTGGGCCAGTTTTCCAATGGTTGTTGTTTTTCCAACACCATTTACGCCAATAACGAGCAATATGTATGGTTTTTTGCCAGAAGGAATGCTATAATCGTCAATATCCTCCGTATTGTTTTCGGCGAGCAACTCCACGATTTCGTCACGAAGTATGGAGTTCAGTTCAGCCGTGTTTACGTACTTGTCCTTTGCAATACGCGCTTCAATCCGCTCGATGATTTTCACGGTAGTATCCAGCCCTACGTCGCTGGAAATCAGTACATTCTCCAATTCGTCAAGCACCTCAACATCGACGGTACTTTTTCCGGCAACCGCACGGTTCAATTTCCCGAAAAAGCCCTCTTTGGTTTTTTCAAGGCCCTTATCCAGGTCTTCTTTCTTGTCTTTGCTAAAAAATTTATCAAAAAATCCCATTTATTATTTGAGTTTGTTTTTAAACACCTAGGAACATAGAAAACATAGTTTTTGATTACGTATAGCAATGTTTTCGATGCGTATATGTGTTTAAAAAATCATGTGTTTAGATCTCGCCATGTGTTTTCCGCACAGCTTCCATGAGGTTTGCTTTTTTGCGTCGCGACACCTCAATATTATCTCCATTGTTCATCACCAAATACCCGCCCTCGCCTTTGACGTAGGTTTTCATAAAATTCATATTTACGATATGCTTTTTGTGTACGCGCACAAAATTGAAGGATGTGAGGGTATCTTCATAGGCCTTAATGGTTCGGCTGGCTGTAATTCGTGTGCCACTATTTAGCAGAAAATGTGTGTAATTGTCAGCTGCTTCCAAGCGCACAATGTCACCTAAGCGCACAAAATGAACGCCATCCATGGCAGAAATCCCTATTTTTTCAAAAGCATTGGGCGCATTGGGGTTGTAGGCTTGTTGTAGGATTTCAAGGCGCCCTTTGGTATCAGATTTTTTATGCCGAATGCGGCTCACTGCCCGCATTAACTCTTCACGCTCAATAGGCTTTGTCACGTAATCGATCGCAGCAAACTCAAAGGCACGCAGGGCGTACTTGTCGAATGCGGTGACGAAAATAATATCAAAAGGCACATCGTCCAATTGTTGGAGGCTTTGAAAGACCAAGCCATCTGGCAGGCTAATGTCCAAAAAAGCAACGTCAAACTTGCCATTTGGATCGTCGGCAAGCCGCAACAAATCTTCATTGGTAGCGCCTGTTGCTACAACTTCAACATCCGGGCAGTATAAGCGGAGAAAATTCTTGAGGTTTTCCAAGCCTTCTGGCTCATCTTCAATTATTAAGGCACGTGTCAGCATGGGAGGATCGGTTTGTAGTTTGTTTTAAATCTGTTTGCAAAAGTCGGCTTTTCTGGAATGAAAAAAGGCTCAAAGGAAAAATTCCCTAGAGCCTTTTTTTAGTTTTTTGCAGCAATCTGCTCAGAACTCCCTGATTTTCAGGCGTGTTCCAAATTTTACATCATTGCAATTATTATATTTTCGGAGGCTTTCCACGGAGGTGGAATACTGTCGGGCGATGTCTTCCAGCGATTCATTGCGTTTAACCGTATGAAATTGAAATTGCTTTATCCGCGGCGTTTCAGGTTGATTTGGCAAGTTTGCCGTTTGTTTACCGTTTGTACCAGAAGTTGCGCCGTTGGGTTTAGGGCCGTTTGAACTCTGAATTTTCGCAGTGCCACCCGGCGCTTCAATTCTAATGGAGGTGTGCTTCTGCACATAGACAGGCCGGATAAGCTTTAGAGACTGGCCAGGGTAAAGGAGATTCCCATCCAGGTTATTCCAGCATTTTATATGCTCACCGCACATACCCATGCGATTGGCGAAATCGTCAATGCTTACAGTTTCACGTAAGTTGACGGTGCTTTGCCAATAGCGGCCATCACCTACATCTGGGCTGGTATAATTTTCAGGATCTTCAAGTTTGTAATTTCGGGCGCTGCTCACCGTGTTCAAATAACGGACAAATGCCGGCATAACGCGCTTAGGAACAACTACATAGTGACCTTCGTTCGTTGGTGGTACGTAGTCGCGCTTGAAGCCAGGATTGAGTCCTTTGATTACTTGGTATGAGATGCCCGTCGCATCTGCGATATCGCGAAAAGATATTCCTTCATGAACATTGATATAATCCGTCAATTGTTCGTCCATATCTGGGTTGAGCGGATCCAGTCCATGCAGCTGAAAGTAGTTGCAGATATAGCTTGCGGCGATGAAAGCCGGAACATAATTTCTGGTTTCCAAAGGAAGGTAGGGCTGAAGTTTCCAGAAATTGCGACTTCCGGCACGACGAATCGCACTGTTTACACGTCCTTGACCACTGTTATATGCAGCCAGCGCCAGTGCCCAATCGTCAAATTGCTTGTAAAGATCGCGCAGGTGCCTTGCCGCAGCATCAGTGCTTTTCACAGGATTGCTGCGATCTTCTACTGCACTGTTACTTCTTAAACCATATTCGCCACCAGTAGCCGGCATAAACTGCCA
Source organism: Chitinophagales bacterium (assembly GCA_038246345.1). Lineage (GTDB taxonomy): Bacteria > Bacteroidota > Bacteroidia > Chitinophagales > Saprospiraceae > M3007. The sequence goes on along the minus strand of JBBRWA010000018.1, from coordinate 32,467 downwards.
AAGCCCAGTCGCTCCAACCCTTGAAACAGCTTTTGCGTTCAGGGCGGATTCTACTACGGAGAGGTATTTCAAATCTAGTGGAAGTCCGTACTCTTTCAATTTCTCTTCAAACAGCGGAAAGTAGGTGAGCCTTTTGCCCAGCATTATTCTGGCCTTTTCGGTTTTTAATTGTGTGTAAGTTTTAATATAACCTTTAACAACACCATCCACGCGTACAGAGAGACAACTTTGGAGCATAGACAACCTTTCTTTCAATTCTGCATCAGTAAGGGTATAGGAAGCGCTACCTTTGGCAACGAGCACGTCTGAAGTGTCAATAGGGTCTTCTAAATCAGAAACTTGGCCATCTACTTGTGAAAAAAGGGGGAAACTGAACAAAAAGAGGGTAATCGCAAAACAAAACCGAGCGGCATTAAAATTAATCTGCATTGGTGTGAAGATTTTTTAAGCGTAAAAAGAAGATTGCCGTATAACTACAGCCGTCGAAAACGTGCTAAACATCAAATGATTTGGAAACAATAAGTATAAAACGATTAACTCCGAAGAATATTCTGTCGGAATGAAATGGTTAATGGCTTGGTCGGAATTTGAAAGGATTGCAAAAGTCATGTTTTCAACAGAAACACAAAAACCTTTTCTGTTAAAGTTTTGAAATAAAGCCCGAAGGGGGAATTTTCGAGACAATTTCCCAAATTTTTATAACTTTGTACTTGATATTCATTAAGAAGCGAAATTATGCTCCAGAATTGGCTCAAAGACTTGGTAGAGCGGCACGCTTTTGGTGTGTGCCAGCAATTGGGTGATCGTATGCACATTGCCCCCGTTGAAGTGCGTAAGTACTTCATTTACACCACTTTTATAGGTATGGGTTCTCCCTTGATCGTCTACCTTTTTTGCGCATTTTGGTTCAACATGCGCCGTTATATCCGCAGGGGAAGTAGTGTGTTGTACGATTAGTAGGGTAGGGGGCGGGGCTTAATACCCCAGGATTTTCAGCATGGATTCTGCATCTTGCTCCTTAAAAACCTCCGTGTCCACAAATTCACCGTAATAATTTTTGTCGATCAAAATGTGCTTGGGTGCTGGCAGCAGGCAATGTTTCAAGCCGCCATAACCACTCAGCGCCTCTTGGTATGCGCCCGTGTGAAAAAATCCGATGTACAGCGGCTCTTCCGTTTTTTCATCGTAGGATGGCAAATAAACCTGGTTGATATGGGCTTCTGAGTTGTAGTAGTCTGCGTTGTCACAACTGATTCCGCCAACATTGACGCGTTGATATTCCTTATTCCAGTGGTTTATGGGCAGCAGAATGAAGCGTTCTTTTATACCCCAACTGTCTGGCAATGTGTTCATTAGGGAATTATCGAGCATGTACCACTCTTCTGCGTCATTCTGTTGTTTTTTCCCGATAACAGAGAAAATGGTGGCGCCGCTCTCACCAACCGTATATTTTCCAAATTCTGAGTAAATATCAGGTTCCGGAACGCCTTCGCTGTCGCAATACTCCTTAATAAGACGCACAATTTCGCCCACCATGTAGGGGTAGTCGAATTCAAATCCAAGGGAATTTCTGATGGGCAATCCGCCACCGATATTAAGGCAGGTTAGGGTAGGGCAGAGCTTGCGCAATTGGCAGTAGGTCTTGATGCCCCGTTTCAGTTCGCTCCAATAGTAAATAGAGTCCTTAATGCCCACATCCACGAAAAAATGCAGCATTTTCAGCTCAAACTTCGGGTTAGTGGCAATTTTCTCTTGGTAAAAGCTCAAGACTTCGCTTTGTCGGATACCCAAGCGAGAAGTGTAGAACTCAAAATTTGGCTCTTCCTCCGTAGCCATGCGCAGGCCAATCTTACATTTTGGGGTATTGACCAACTTCTCGTATTGTCCCAACTCATCCGGGTTATCACAAACGGGGATTACATTCGTAAAGCCTTCATTGATCAGATGAGCGATCTTTTCAAGGTATTGCTTGGGTTTGTAGCCATTATTTACGATGATGGTGCTTTTATTGATTTTTCCCTGCTTGTGTAACTTCCAGATTAAATCAATATCAAATGTAGAAGAAGTTTCCAGCTGTGTGCCATTCTCCAGCACTTCATTCAGAATGAAGGCAAAGTGAGAGCTTTTGGTGCAGTAGCAGTAAATATATTTTCCATTGTAATTATGGCGCTGGATGGCATCCCGGAAAAGTTTGCGTGCCAATTGTATCTTTTCTCCAATCTTGGGCAAATACGTCAACTTTAAGGGCGTACCGTAACGCTGAATCAGGTCATGGACATCAATATCGTTGAAAAAAAGTTTGTTGGATTTCAGGCTGAAGCCATCTTGAGGAAAGTCAAAAGTCTGGGCAACAAGGTCGTAGTAGGAATTCTTCATTGAAACGGGTACGTGAAACAGTTGGGCAAATGTAGGGGGAATTTAGTTGTTCGTTGATAGTTGTTGGTTGTTCGTTCTCATTATTGAGCTTGAGGCTTGGAAATGTGCTCTAGAAGAGTTTGAAATTACTCTATTTAACATAATATATATTATAGAACAAAAGTCAAGTTGCTAAATGCCTGGCAAGAATTGAGTGAATGAGAACAAACAACCAACAACTACTTCCCCCGTTTCACTTTCCCCAATCCACTCCATACATCGCTGATAGAATCAAAGTCCTTCTGAAACGTAATACCCACGCCGTATCGATCCCTTCGCTGACCAGCCACGTCTGGCTCAATGCGTTGGTACACCTTCAACCGCCATTGGTTGTTTTGTGTCAGCCCGATTTCAATGGTGACATCCTCGCCTAAAAATCCGCTGTTGATCGGAAGATTGGCACCGCCAAGTCCAAATTGAGAACCTACCTGCACCGTGATCCTGTCGTCGTTAAAACCGCTCTTCAGCCGCACCTGTAATTCCCGGCCACCTGTCAGCGTATTACTTGGGTCGGCCAGCACATTCTGATAGTCGCTGTAATTGATGTCCAGGTCAATGCTTGACACGTCCTTATTGAACCATTCTGCGGCGAAGCCACCCAGGTAATTAGAGAATTGGTTGCTGATCATTTGAGTCAGCGTATTGAATGCAGAGGCGACATAGTCCGAAGGCTGCACAAAACCGCTGTTTGAAGGCAGGAACGAGCCTATCACCACCAAGCCAAATATTTGCCGCGACAACTCGTTCTGATCCTGTCTTAGCAGACGTAACTTGTTGTCTGTCATGCTTTTAAGCTGACTTGTAATATTTGGAAACTCCAAACCAAAGGTGATGTCGGGCTTTAGCAAATCTCCGCTGATGTGCATGGTGACGACGACCTTTGTTGCCTTGGAAGCTTCATCTTTCAAATTTGGCAACAGCTCCACCTCATCGCGGATAAAATTGAACACCGCAGTATTTTGTTCGTAGGTAGCATCCAGGGTAAGCAAAGCTCCATACGGATCGCCAAACCAGTTGATGGTGCCACCATTAGCCATTGTAAAGGGCTTATTCACAAAGTTGAGCAGCGTAAACAGGTATTCGCCCCGAATCACTCGATAGCCGCCATACATTTTAAACTCCCCTTCCCGGTTGATGCTCAATTTTATATCGCCCTCTCCCCTACTCTTGATAATATCCCCCGTTTGTTCATCAAATATCAATTGAGTTTCAGCATCTTCTGTGACCGTCAGGTTCATCTCAAAATTCAAGCCTTTCAGGTCCGTAAAAGTGAAGCTTTTCTTTTTAGCTTGTTTCTCCTTTGCTGCACTTCCATTCGTAAAATTAATGAACTGCGCCTCTTTGGCATCTGAGGTGGAGGAAAGTGGAATGTAAAGTCGGGAGTCTTTCCCTGTTGTGGCATTTATCAGCATATTCGTTCTGACAAAAGAACCTGTAATAGACAAATCAAAGTAGCCTATACCTTGCCCATAGTAAAGTTCATTGTCGGCTGATGAGGTGTTGAGGATCGTGAAGGACCGATCCGCAGCTTCGATATAGCAATTTACCCGCCACTTACTAAAGTTGTCATGATCGAGGAAACCGTTTACCCTGGCAAAATGCAATTGAGTAGCATCCCAAATCACACCATTCTCGACCTCTATCCTGTTTTTTGCAATTCTTACTTGCTGGTTTTTCAGGTGAAACATCGAATTTAGGTAATCTATTTGAAACTGACCTTCCGTAATATTTAACATCCCCGAAGCCCCTACCCTATCCGGGCTGCCGGAAATAACAAGATTGCCATCGATGAAACCTGTAGCTTTGGATATGTCAGGGATGAAAGTTTCCAAGATTTCAAAGGGGAATCCATTGAATGTGGCGGAGGCAAATAACTCGCCCGCATTCAGCTCTGACTCCAGGTTTTCAGAGAAAAACGATTTACTTCCATTGGGGAGCCAGGCGCCTTTGATTTTAAGCTCAGGCTCAGCATCTTGCCGCAGGAATACATTGTAATACAAAGGAGAAGACAAGTCTTCCATTTCTAGGTTGCCAGAAAATATCCCATAAGGTTTAGTATTGACAAATATGGTATCCGTCAACATGCTAACCTGTATTCCCTGCATTTGGAATACATCCTGGATGGAGATATCAAAGTCAAAAATGCGCCCCCCCAACACGAGGCTTTCTGGATCCCAAAAGCGGTTTAATTCGCTGATGTTGAATTGCGTTAAGGAGAAATTCAAGCCCCGGCCATTGTTGGCACTTTCCAGTACAATACGTTGATTATCACTAAAAAATTCAAAATTTTTGGTATCGATGTAACCTTTGTTAAAACGCACAAAGTTGTCGTCTGCAATAAGCCATTCATGGCTAAACATGTTGATCTTTGAAGCATTGAACCGAAGCTGCCACAACGAATCAGCTGTTGTGAGGGCGCCTTTTAAAAAGAGATTCTCAAGATACCCTGTTTCATTTTCAGAAGCTTTCAAGGTAAAAGAAAGTTCATCACGCACAATATTGCCAAAAAAAGAAACCGCAGGGAGCTGCTTTTTTTGGGATAACATGGTCGTGGGAAGTGTGAGGTTGAACCACGCGCTGTCCTGAAAGCTGCTCCAATTGAATCCTGGATCTTTAATGGCTATGCCCCTGAAAGTGATGACGGGGGCTTCTAAAGACAAATAGGAACTACCCCGAAGGGAGTTCACGCCTGCGGTTATGTGTACATTTCGCAGGGTATCCAAATCTTCTGAAATAAGTTTCGTAAGGCTTTTGGAATCCCTGATCTGTAAGGATAAGTCGTAATTGTCGTTTGGCAAAACACCAGGCACTTCCACTGCAATCCCTAGCTGCTCGGCAAATGCTGGATGGTATTTTTGAAATTGAAATGCCAGGTTTTTTAGAATAGTATTGAAGTTGAACTTGCCAATCAGTTCACATTTTGCGACATCTGAAGTGAAACCAAAATAGCGTGAGCCATCCGCTTTAATATTGGAAACAAAATTCAGGGAGTCGATGCGATGCCATAGCTCTCGATCTTGCAGGAGCCTAAAATTCCGCAACTTAGCTGAGCCCGTAATGTCATTCAAAGTTTTGCCGACCAAGCTCAAATTTTCCACTTTTCCGGAGAGTACAATGTCCTTGTCGCTGAGGTTAAGCACGCCAAGGTCTAGCCTTTCAATATTGGCACTGAATTCAAACCGGGGGATTTCATCTTTTAGGTTGATCGCCCCGTCAAAAGTGAAATCAATATTGGGGTCGTCACTTTTGACTGCCCCCTCGAATATTTTCTCTTTGAATGCGCCGTTGAGGAAAATATCGCGATACCGATAGCCTCTATATGACAGTGTATCAACACGTCCTGTTACAGTCGCTTTTATGGTATTTAGGGTCAAACCGCTTGAGTTGTCCCCAATAGTAACGTGGAAGGTTGTTCTGCCAAACTGATTATCACCCGTCCAGGTGGCCAAGTCAAAACTGTTCATGGCAAGCCCGCCACTGTAAATGGCCTTTTCGCGGCCTTCTTTCAGGTTTAAGTGCATATCAACCTGCCCTGGGCCAATATCCGATATAAATTCGCCGAATAATACATGGTCAATACGATCGAACAACTGATAATCACCTTTAAAGTTGATGCTGCCTAATTTATAAAACTGCTCCGGTGGCCTAAAATCAGGAATAATTCGGTTTATGGTTCGAAGGTCGGTGCGCAGCTCTTTGAATTCAAAATTAAGGGTCTGCGGCTCCTCCTTTTTGTTCAAGTCATTTCCCCTGAAATCGCAGTTGATATAGATGCTTTGGCCCACCTCCAAGATCATATTATCGGCGCGTAAGCGATTAACCTTGCCATGAACGTGACCGCTAAGATTTATTAATTCGTCCGCATTTGATTTGAAAATTTGGTTTTCAGCAAGATTGTCGTCAAAATAATTCAAGTCGCCTAGCCTGAGTTTAGAGCCCTTGGAAAGCCGGATATCCATGTCGACACTATCTTCGAAGCTGCGAAAATCGCGATAGCCCGAAAACCGAAATTGTATGGTATCTCCCAGCGCTGTGTTTTCCGTTTGAATTTTCACATGGCACAAACTGGCCAAGGTGTCAGTTAATGATACGGTGGCAGATTCTGCATGCGCCAGGTAAAACCCACATTGTTCCCGTGCGGACACATGGCTGATGCTGCCATTCAAAACAAACGCATTGCTGTTGAATTCATCATTAAAGCTGAAGTTTTTGCCCTGAAGGTTAATGTCCCGTATGTTTAGATGTTCAAAATCCATAACATTGGGCAAGGTTGTCCGGCTTGGAGAGGCATCAAACCGATCCATAATAAAACTGGTGTTGGTGGTCAACAATTCTCCTACTCGAAAAATTAATGGAGTCCTGGGCGCTTTGGAGATTTTGGAAACTGGCGTTGCCGGTATGGTCTCTGTTCTATTGGTAGCAGGGCGCTCAAAGTCCTGAAGTTGAACCAAAAGTCCATCTATATGTGCTGATCGGATATCGACGAGGTTGTTGTCTGGGTCAATGGCGTTGATCTTAATCAAGCCAAATGGAATTTTTATCAGGTGTCGTTCCCGGTCAATGATATAGTGATTCTTCTTGTTGGGGGTCTCTACATCCCTTAAGATTACCACATCATTAAGGTGCAGGTTCTGGATGTTAATGACGATTGAGGCCGACTTTTTGTTGTTGGCGCTGGGTTTTGAAATTTTTGAAAGGAATTCACTCAGGGTATTCCGCGGCTCCCCTTCCTTACGGTTGATACTGAACCTTGCATGTGAAATTCCAATGTCCGTGAATTCAACTTTGTCGTCCAGAAAGGAGAAAAAATTATACTTCATTCCGGCGCTCACTGTTCCGGCGTACAACAAAGTGTCTCCTCTTGAATCTTCAATATAGAGACCCTCTAGCACTAATTTGTCAAAAAACTCAATGTCAACCTTTTGAATTGCGACGGTTGTTTGCCATTGTTCAGACAAATAGGCGGTTACTTTGCCAACAATCCAGTTTTGAACCGCAGGCATTTGCAGCAAAAAGTATAAGGAAACGACAAAAAGCACCAAGACGAACAGGGTATTTTCCGCTTTTCGCCAAAAATACTTGACCCATCCCCAGAACCAGGATGCGCTACTTTGGTCATGTATTGTGTTTTGTGCGGGACTTTTTGCCATTAAAACTGAAAAGTAGTGAGTCTCAAATTAGGAACGGAAATCAGCATCTTAAAGTACAGTCAGGAATCCTATTTTAAGACAAATAAAACACCGCCTCCCCCACTCTACTCTAACAATAAGTTATTTCAGTTTGGCAGCCTCAAACTTTTCTATAGCGTGTGGATCATATCTGACGTGTAAATTGATCCAAATCATTCTTGATATCCGGAAGATATAAACGAAATTGAGGGCTATAAAGAGGCTTAACAAACTAAATGCAACAGTTTGACTAAAGCCTAACCACCAATGGAAGAAAGCGATAAAAAGCAGGCAAAACCATCCAGTCCAAATATAAGAGATGAACATGGAACCGTAATAGTAGCCTGGCTCTGGGAAGTAGTTCAGATCGCATTTTGGACAGCGCTGGTGCATGTCAAATGACCTGACAAAAGACCAACTGCCTGTTTGAAAAACCTCCCCTTCGCGGCAGCGGGGGCATTTCAAATAAAAAATACTGTAGCGTTTCCGCGATTTATTAATGAATGACATGTACTTAGTTAGCGTGAAAAACGTTGATACGAACGCAGCTATTTAGCAAGCCTGAAACTGGATGCGCCCAGCAAACCTTTGTCACAGTAAATAGCCACAACATAATTTCCAGCTTTTAGTTTGTCGTCAAATTTATGGTTGAATGATAAGCGCTGTGTTTCGTTCAATACCACTTCTTTGATTTGTTGGGCTAATATTTCAACCGATCCAGATGGTGCGTAAACGGTTGCCTTGGTCGGGTTTTTGCTGGAAATTGGGTTGGCTTTATCATCCGTTATTGCCAGATAAATCTTCTGCTGGCCTTGAAAATCTTTTGGAACATTGGCCAGGTCAAAACTCACGAATATTTCCCGTAGTTTTTTTGCGCGTGTAGTCAACTTGTCATTTCTTCCCCCCAATTGCACCGAGAAAGAGGTCGCTTTAAAGGTTGCAGATTGTGTTTTTCGGATTTGCTCTTCCAGCTTTTTGGCCAAATCTTGCACCTGTCCTGTAAGCTCTGTATTGTTGCCTTTCAGTTGATTGTTTTCTTCTGTGAGGCGTTGATTTTCAAGCTTGAGTGCTTCATTTTCTGCACGAAGTGTGGTGGTAATCGTTTCAAGTTCAATCTTCGCTTTTTTCAAAGCCTCCACCTGCTCGCGCAACTCCCGGAGATCTTTTGCCGTCAAGCTTCTGATTTGGCGAATGACAACTTCCTTTTCTTGGACAATTTGTGCACTGCTATTGACACGGCCTTGAAGGCTTTCGTTTTCGGTGCGTAATTCAGAAAAAGCGCTAGAAAGACTGTCTAATGCATGCTCTAGGGCTGCCTTTTCCATTTCGAGCGCTTGGTTCTCGACTTTAATTTTTTCGTTATCTGCGAAATAGTTTTTTGACTTTTGCCAAAAGAAAAAGCCCAAACCGGCTGCCAACAGCAGCAGAATTGTGACAACGATGCCGTATACTCTTGAATTTTGATTGTTGCTCATTGGAAGAAATACATTGAAATTGTGGGTAATAACAGAGTTTTCGCTGCAAATATACGTAGTTTAATGCCCTAAGTTCAAGTATTAAGCCATTGTCAATTTAAAAAAAAACATGAATCAACTAAAATTAGAGATTGAGGCGATATACCCTTCCCCCCAGATTGAACTAAAAGATTTTTTGGCCGCTTGGACTCCGTTATCTATCGAGAAGGGAGAATTCCTCTTGAAAGAAGGGGATGTTTCGCAATGAACCGGGGCGTCTTTCCTTTCAGGTAGTCGAACCTTCCATTCGTCAGGGGAAGAAAAGTTCCGCTTAATTTAACTTTATCATGGTGCTGTATGTGCTGAACGGCCGATAGTAACCAGTGAAAACTGCCCTTAAATCGTGGAACCGTCGATTCGTCAAAACAATGTTGGTGATTCGACGGTTCTTTGCGTTTTTACTGCTTCTATCCTGTTATCAAAATAAGATCATGTCATCTATTATCCGAACCACTTACGCCCCATTGTTGGCTTTCGCCTATTTCTTTTGCTTTAATAGCCCTGTTTTTGCCCAATTTCCACAAGGCGGTAGCCCCAACGGCATGAACCAGGCAAAAATGAATATTGGAAGATTCTACGGAAAAGTCGTGGATGAAACTACGGGCAAAGGCATCGGCTACGCTTCTGTGCAGCTGGTGGGTATGCGCTATGACAGTGTGACGCGGAAAATGGAACCTATTATCCTGGGCGGACAGCTCACGCTTGAAAACGGCGATTTTAGCTTGGAAAAACTGCCCATACGCGGCAACTTTACCTTCAAAGTAAATTTCCTGGGCTATGCTGAAATGGAACAGAAAGTTTCTTTTGGAGATGGTGGAAGCGGTGATGGCGGCAACCGACCCGGGGGTGGAAGGCCTGGCGGCGGTGCCGGTGCCATTGACAAAGATCTTGGAAACATCAAACTTGCGGCTACTTCCAGCATTTTGAGGGAAGTCACCATTTTAAGCGAAGCTTCGCAAGTGTCGCTGGCGCTGGATAAAAAGGTGTACCGGGTAGACAAAGACAACGTTGCGGCAGGAGGCACCGCAGAGGATGCTTTAAAAAATGTGCCAACATTGAATGTAGACATTGATGGCAATTTGACTATGCGCAATGCTGCCCCGCAGATATTTGTTGATGGGCGGCCAACCAATTTGACATTGGATCAAATACCGGCAGATGCCATTGACAATGTGGAGGTTATCACAAATCCATCGGCCAAATACGACGCTTCTGGCGGTGGTTCTGGCATTGTAAATATTGTCTTGAAAAAAGAACGCCGGATCGGCTATAACGGTTCTATCCGCGCCGGAATAGACAAGCGCGGTCGCGCCAACCTAAGCGGCGACATCAATGCCCGGGAAGGTAAAGTCAATGGATTCTTAGGTTTGAATCTGAACCAGCGCCGCAGTATTAGCTCCGCCGGCACAACCCGTACGACCAATGATTTTTTAGGCAATACTACTTCTTTTACCGACCAAACCAACGCTCCGCGTACCAACGGTTTGTTTGCCATGGCAAGGGGGGGCATCGATTGGTTTATTAATAACCGCAACACGTTGACTTTTACGGGAAACTACCACGGGGGGGGCTTTAAAAACAAAGACAATCTCTTCAAATCAGAGACCTTTTTCAAAGATACCCTGCCGGATTATGCGCTAAATTCGGTTCGCGCGTCCAACGGTGACCGCAACTTCCGCAATATGGGCAGTCAGGTTTTGTACAAACACTTGTTTCCCAAAGCTGGTAAGGAATTGACGGCCGATTTCAACTACAACCGCTCTACCTCAAACAATGAATCATTTTTTGCAACTACTTTCGATGGTAATGGTATCAACTCAAAAGAGCGGCAAACAGGCGATGGCGGCAACGATTTTTTTACATTTCAGAGCGATTTTGTCAATCCGATCGCAAAGGGTAAAAAACTGGAAATGGGCGTGCGCGCTGCCATTCGCACCTACAATTCGGAAAATGGCAACTTTGTGTTTAACGAAGCCATGAACAACTATATTTATGTTCCAAGCTTCACCGATAAATACAAATACGACGACGAGGTATTTGCTGCTTACGGCACCTTCAGTCAATCGTACACGAAATGGGGCTACCAGCTCGGCTTGCGCGCCGAAAGTTCAAAGTATGCCGGAACCCTTATCGACCGGGACACTACTTTCAATAATAACTTTCCCATTAGCCTGTTTCCCAGCACCTTTGTCACATACAAATTGAACGATCAAGACAACATGCAGCTGGCGTATACGCGCCGTATCAACCGTCCCAATTTTTTCCAGCTAATTCCATTTGCTGACTTTTCAGATTCGCTCAACTTGTCTACTGGCAATGCCAATTTGTTACCAGAGTTTGCCAATTCTTTGGAGTTGTCGTACCAAAACATCATCAACAAACAGCACAACTTCCTGACTTCCATTTATTTCAAGAAGTCAACCAACCTCATCACACGGTACACTTATTCCGAGTACAATGACATGCTGCAGCGGGTAATTGGTGTGACCACCTATCAAAATGCCAACTCCAGTATTGCTTATGGGGTGGAATTTACGATAAAAAATACTTTTTGGAAAAAACTCGAAATTACCAGCAATCTCAATTTTTATAATTCCGTGCTGGATGTGACTGCTGAAGGCAACAAAACAAGTAAGGTGGAACAGTTTACCTGGTTTGTAAAGGAGAACATTAGTTACAAGCTACCCAAGAGTTTCACCATCCAGCTCAATGGATCCTACCAAAGCCGTACAGCCTTTGATACAGGCGGTGGTGGCGGCGGCCGACATGGCTGGGGCGGTGGCGCTACCAGTTCTGCTCAGGGATATTCTATACCAGTTTGGTATGTTGATGCTTCCCTCAGGAAAGATTTCTGGAACAAAAAAGCCAGCCTTACCTTGAACATACAGGACATCTTCCGCTCTAGGAAAACGGGTTCATTTACTGATTCTGAACTTTTTGAGCAAGAGACCTGGCGCCGCAGAGACCCACAATTGTATCGCCTCAACTTCTCTTATCGTTTTGGCAAGTTTGACGTGTCTTTGTTCCGCCGGAAAAACACCCGAACAGAAACAGAGGGGATGGATGGGGGATTCTAACCCTTATAAAAGTTGTTCGTTTCCGAGCTTTTAGTTGTTGATGTATTTCATGATGAAAATACGCGGGCGAATCTTTATTTTGAGTCGCCTGACCAACTTTCACTCAACAGCCAAAAGCTCGGGAACGAACAATTATCAACGCTGATCTTAACGCGCCAGCACCAATTTCCGCACATCCCGTGCATTCCCGCTGTTCAATTGAATAAAGTAGAATCCATTTGATAAACCTTCAAGTGGAAGTTCAACCGTATTGGCACCTTCCTTAAAGTTTACTGATTGTAGGCTGCGTACCAGTCGTCCAGCAGCATCGAGTATCAATACATTGACTTCAAAATCGCTCGTTGCATTGGCAATAATACGCGCAGCATTTCCTTCAACCGGATTTGGAGAAACTTGCCAAGCAGAAAGGCCATTAATTTCAATGGTCCTGGAAATAATATTATTGGTTTTGAAATTCCTGCTTTTAAAAGCGGCACATCCAACGGAATAGTTAAATGGTTTTACGCGCCAGTAATAGGTGTCGTTGGGATCCAGATTTGTAAGCAGAAGTGTCGTATTGGTTGTTATGTAGGTACTGACGAAGTTGGTTGCAAAAGAAGGGACAATGTCCACTTCAACTAAATAATGTGTGGCGCCAGCTACTGCATTCCATTCAAGGGTTACGGCATTGTAGAATTGAGCAGTAGCAGCGTTTGCAGGAGATACCAACAGGTCATTAGGGGTATCAATGCTCGTGGCAACTGGAACGTATGAATTATCCAAGAAATTTCGAGCTGTCTTGTTTACGTCAGCCAGCATAGCCGCATTTTGAAACGGGGTGAAAACGTACGTTGAGCAGTTTTCGAAATAGCTCATCATATTGTTCTCATTGGGGTCAACAAGTGTGCCGATTGGATCTTTTGCGCCGCCAGTGTAAGGAGCACATCCGGATATTAGAAAGCCAAATTTATAGTCTGGGCCAGTATCACAAATTTTATCGGCAGCAATAGTGCAATTTGTGCCATTTTGGCGCTCTGTTGGGCTGCCATCAGGTGCCAGCACTGGAGCAGTTGGCCAACCTGGAGAGGATGGGCCAAAACCGCTGCTGCTTTCCCATCCTTTAAAAGGGTGTTGGAGGCTAAAAAAGTGTCCAGTTTCGTGTGGAATGGTGCTGTTGTTAGCATTGCCATTGATTTGGTCACGGCGGCTAACAATCCAGTCATTTGCGGGTGTGTAATAGGCCAAAGCAATACCTGGTTCATTGTTTCCTGAGGCAGCTTCGTTGGTAATGTAGTAGTTAATCGCATTCTGATGCCTTTTGGCCTGCATCAAAAATGTGTTCGTTTGAGTCGTGTAGACGGCATTGTTGTTGATCGTTTTGTCAAAAAGGCCGAGCGTTGGATGAGGGCTAAAGTAAAACTGAATGCCAGAAACTTCAAATGCCTTATTCAAAGCACAAAGTTGTTCGAGAACCTTAATTTCCCTTACCCTGCCGTTCCCGCTGGCATCTCCAACCAAATGAAAAAAAACAGGGGCATATTGGATGCCTCCACGGTCTTGAACCTGGCCAGCCTCAACCGAAGCTAGGTTTTGAATCAGGCGCTCGTTGAACATATCCTGATCTGCAGCAGAGGTGCCGCAAATTGGGCGCAATTCTTGCGCCTTTGCCGAAAACATGGCAAAAAAGCCAAGTAGTAGTAATATTCCTTTTTTCATCGGACTTATTTGTTTGATAGTCAAAAAATATTTTTAATCCGCAAAGGTAATAAGAACTTTATGCCGCGCTTGTCTATTGCTGGCATTTTGAGTTGTTTTTACAACCTTTGCCGTGTTGGCTTGAACTTTTCACGCTTTTTTCTTGAAATGAAAGGATGTGCGCTATTAGCTTGATTGGAATTTAATTTTTCCTTTTAATTTTTTTTGTAGCATTTGTTCTGTTTAATTGGAATTTGGCTCGCCTGTTCAAAATTAAATATCAAAATTAACATACGGGATGGAACCTTTTCTGCCTTATCATTGTCTTTTATTCGCCGCGTCACCCAAGCATTTCAAACATTGATGCTATGCGTACTAGATACATTTTGACAAAATTCTTTTTGTTTTTGCTTATTTGCTCGCCTCTCCCCGGTATGGCCCAGCACTCGCCGTCAATTTTTGACAAACTGACAGCGAGTGAAGGAGAAAAGATGACGCTGGAGCTGGATTTGACGACAATTACTGCGCAAAAAAAGAGCAATGATTATTTTCCAGCGGCACTTATAGGCAGTGATGGCGTTGCTTATAAAGTTGAGGTGCGCCCACGCGGGAAATACCGCCGAAAAAACGCCTATTACCCGCCGCTTAAATTAAAATTTAAGAAAAAAGAACTTGTTCAAGCTGGATTTGACACCCTGAACGAGATTAAGTTGGTACTACCCTGCTTCGATTCTAAATTAGGCGAGGAACTCGTAATTCGGGAATACCTGGCTTACCGGATATTTGAACACCTCTCCCCTGCTAGTGTCAGGGCCAGATTAATCAGGCTTACACTAAAAGATACCCATGTTGAAAAATCAAAAAGGACTATGTATGCTATTCTGGTAGAAGACCAGGAGGAGACTTGTGCTAGAATGGGCGGCATGGAAGTAGAAGATTACGGCATCCCCGCTGACAGCCTAAATACCAATCAGGCTGCCTTGATGATTATTTTTCAGTACATGATTGGCAATACAGACTGGGAAATATCCATGTTGCGCAATGTTCGGTTGATTAGAACCAATGCATCCAGTAAAATTTTGGCCATGCCTTACGATTTTGACTTCTCAGGACTCGTGAGTGCGCCATATTCAAGCCCTTCCTCTGATACAGGCTTAAAAACTGTCAGAGATAGGTTTCTCATGTCGAACGGTGTGGACCGGGAGGCCTTAAAAAGAGCGCTTGAGTCCATCAAGAAGGCAAAGCCCGCGATTTATGATATTTGTCGCCACAAAAATCTCTCCAGAGACGCGATATCAGATATGCTCCATTTTTTGGACACTTTTTTTGATAGCATCGATAACAACACCGAGGTGCCGCAAATGATGAAAGGTCCTGGAATGGATAAGGGCTAGCACCACGTCCGCTTATTTTTGGAACAAAAAAAATAAAAACCGCGTTTGGTGTTTTTGGAAGTTGCGGTTTTGTGTACCTTTGCCGCGCATTTGAGGGGTCATGCAAAATTCATGCCCCTAAAACAGCCACGGAGGAGTGCCAGAGTGGTTTAATGGAGCGGTCTTGAAAACCGTCGTACTGAAAGGTACCGGGAGTTCGAATCTCTCCTCCTCCGCAAGCACATAACGCAATTATCTGTTAATCAGGTATTTGCGTTTTTTCTTTATACACCCTTCTCGCTTTCGCGCCGTTCTTTTTCCCAGTCTGTACGGGCAAAAACAACAATTAACACCCCGCCAATTGTCATCAGAATTTTCAGGATAAATGCCAGCAGCCGCCCACCCCATTCCAGCGGGGCTAAAAATACCCAATGCGTACCAACAACTTGCATAATCAGCGCCGTGAGGCCAAAAGTCATCATCCCAAATCCCAGTAGCAGCCAAAGTCCTTTGTTTTTCATATTTAATTAATGTGTTGAATTCATTTTAAAGACATGCAAAGCATTCATAACTTTGGCGGGTCAAATTTGTTTACTTCAAAAACGCATTCTTTTGACAAAAACCGACCATACAAAACCTGCAGTTAAATTGATTGAATGCCCGCGTGATGCTATGCAAGGCATGCACCATTTTATTGATACCGATAAAAAGGCCGCCTATATCAACCAATTGTTGCGCGTGGGGTTCGACACCATCGACTTTGGCTCTTTTGTGAGCCCTAAGGCTATCCCCCAAATGCGGGACACCGCCGAAGTTTTGGCAAAGTTAGAACTTTCAACTACTACTTCGAAACTTCTCGCCATCGTGGCCAATGAACGCGGTGCCAAAGATGCCTGCCAGTTTCCAGAAATCCAATACCTGGGATACCCCTTTAGCATCAGCGAAACATTTCAATTGCGGAACACCAACGCGACCATTGCTGAAAGCATCGAACGCACCCAGGCAATCCAGGAGCTTTGTGACCGTCATGGCAAACAAATGGTACTGTACATTTCTATGGGTTTCGGCAACCCGTACGGCGATCCCTGGAATGTGGAGACCGTCAATAAATGGGTCAATGCGCTGGTTCCATTGGGCATTAAAATATTTTCTTTGTCCGATACCATTGGCTGCTCCAACCCCGAAAACATCGCTTATTTGTTTTCGAGCCTGATTCCTGCATACCCGAATATTGAATTTGGCGCGCATTTGCACACCCAGCCTGCCAGTTGGCACGAGAAAATTGAAGCTGCCTGGGAAAGCGGCTGCCGCAGGTACGACGGCGCTTTGCGTGGCTTTGGGGGCTGCCCCATGGCCAAAGACGACCTTACCGGGAACATGGCCACTGAAAACCTGATCGATTTTTTTGATTCCATCGATGAACATCTCGATATCAACCATGCGGCATTTTTTAAGAGTATGGCCATGACGGATGGCGTTTTTAACCCACCCAAATAAGTTGCCATGAAAATTGCTGAGTTTTCCGTAAAAAACAGCCAGTTTACTTTTATAATCTTCTGCTTTGTGATGGCCTTGGGCATTGGCTCCTTGCTGAATATGCCACGCGCAGAAGATCCAAAGTTCTCGCCACCTGGATTTAATGTTGTCATCGTTTACCCAGGAGCCGGCCCGGCGGAAATCGAAAACAAAATTACCGAAAAGGTGGAAGCGCGGCTTGGGGCGCTGGAGAACATCGACAGAATGCGTTCTTTTTCCTCCAACGGCTTTATGTTGCTTTCCATGGAGTTCTTGCACGGGGAGGATACCGATAAAAAATACGAAGAAATCGTTCGGGAAGTCAATGCCATCAGGCCTGAATTGCCGCCTGAAATTTACCGGATCAATATTCAGAAGTTTGCTTCTTCCGATGTTGCCATTTTACAGGCGGCATTGGTCAGTGAAGTCGCTTCTTTTGATGAACTGCGCCGCGAAGGCGAACGACTAGAGGAAGCACTTGAGAAGCTTCCTGGCGTAAAAGGTGCAGACACTTGGGCATATCCCAAGCGGGAAGTGCGCATTGCCCTTAATTTGCCTAAAATGGCCTCGGAAAACTTACCCATCAGCCGGGTCTTGGGGGCCATTCAAAGTGAAAATGTAAGCATTCCAGGCGGTGCCATTAATTTGGGCGACCGCAAATTCTTCGTGGAAACCAGTGGCGATTACGAAAACTTAGATCAGGTGAAAAACACCGTCATCAACGGCAATGATGGTAAAATCCTATACCTCAAAGATATAGCGGACGTTGATTGGGCCTACGAAGACCCCAGCCACCTGGCACGCATCAACGGCGTACGCTGCGTGTGGGTAACGGTGCGCATGAAGGACAACCAAAACATTTTTGATGTTGGGCAATCTGTCAATGATGTAGTGGCAGAATGGCGAACTGGAATGCCCGCCAGTATGGATTACGTAAAGGTTTTTGACCAAAACGACTCTGTCCGAAAGCGTTTGACACGATTTGCTAAAGATTTTGGCATCGCCATTTTGTTGGTGTTGATCACCTTGTTGCCCTTGGGTTGGCGAGCCGCTCTGGTGGTAATGGTATCCATACCGCTGAGTATTTCTATTGGATTGTTTGCGCTGGATCAGCTGGGGTATTCTTTAAACCAGCTCAGTATTGTTGGCCTTATTATCGCCCTAGGTATCCTGGTCGATGATAGCATAGTGGTGGTGGAAAATATAGAACGATGGTTGCGAGAGGGCTATTCCCGGCATGATGCGTCGATATTGGCGACGCGGCAGATTGGGTTGGCAGTACTTGGCTGCACAGCAACCCTGGTTTTAGCTTTTTTACCCCTGGTCTTTTTGCCGGAAGCCTCTGGCGATTTTATCCGCTCATTACCAATGGCTGTGGTGCTGACGGTACTGGCGTCCCTGTTCGTTTCCCTGACGATCGTGCCTTTTTTAAGCAGTCGGGTGCTGGCAGAGAAACATGACCCGAGGGGCAATATTTTTCTGCGCGGATTGAAGTGGATGATATCTGGTACGTATGCCAAATTGTTGCACAAAGCGCTGGAATGGCCCAAAACTACGATGCTGGTGGCATTGCTGATTTTTGCTGGTGCTGTTGGGCTGGGCAGTAAAACAGGTTTCGCCTTGTTCCCGGCCTCTGAGCGGCCTATGTTTTACATCGACATAGATGCCGCTGCTGGCAGCAATATTGAAAAAACGGATGCCTTGGTTCAGTTGGTTGATTCAGTGCTGCAAGAATACGTAGCGCCAGAATTTAGGCAGCAACATTTGCTTCCCGACTCCATTGAGCCCGTTTCCAAATATCGGCGGGGTGAAAAAGCGCAAGTGACCTGGTATTCCAGCAACATCGGTCGCGGCAACCCGCGGGTGTACTACAATGTTATCCGGGAGTTTGAAAGCCCTTCGTACGGGCAGGTTTTTGTGCAATTGCAGGAAAGAACGCCACCAAAGCTAAAAATTGCGCTGATTGATGAATTGCGGCAGAAACTTAAAAACATCCCGGATTCCAAAATAACGGTGCATAATTTTGAACAAGGGCCTCCCGTGGAGGCCCCTGTGGCCATCCGGGTTTACGGTGAAAATTTCGACACCCTGCGCGTCCTTGCCGGAAAAGTGGAGCGCATTATAGAAGAAACGCCCGGCACCATTTATGTCGACAATCCTATTTCAACCGTCAAGACCGATTTGTTTGTCAACATCAACAAAGAAAAGGCCGCAGCAATGGGCATCCCGATCGTAGATATTGACCGGATGGTACGTTTGGCGGTGGCGGGCCTAAATGTAGGCACCCTGTCGGCCACGGAAAATGCGGAAGACTATCCGATGGTGGTCACCATTCCCAAAAAAGGCGTCTCCGCTGACTTGAGCCTTTTTAACAGTCTGTATATCAACAATATACTTGGTGCTGCCATTCCACTTAATCAGGTGGCAAGCATTGAATTCAAGCCATCTCCCAATTTTATTCAGCACTACAATAAGGACAGGTTTACCAGTGTGACAGCTTCCGTCAAAACAGGCAGCTTTTCCACCAAAGTGAATGCGGAGATTCGCGACAAATTAGCCACGCTGGACATTCCCAAAGGTTGTCGCTATGTAATTGCCGGGGAGGTAGAAAGCGCCGAGCGCTCCTTCAAAGGTCTTGGCACCATCGTTTTGGTGACTATTTTCGGCTTGCTTGCCGTGTTGATCCTGGAATTCAAGACCTTTAAAAGTACTATTATTGTGCTCTCTGTTATTCCACTCGGGATTATCGGTGCCATTTTGATGTTGCTGGCTACGGGCTACCCGTTTTCTTTCACGGTCGTTGTAGGCCTCATCGCCTTGATGGGTATTGAGGTGAAAACCTCCATATTACTCGTTGATTTTACCAACCAGTTGCGGGCCGATGGCATGGCGCTGGATGCAGCGATACAGGAAGCAGGCGAAATTCGTTTTGTGCCGATACTCTTAACATCACTCACGGCCATAGGTGGTTTATTGCCGATCGCTATGGAAGGAAACCCGCTCTACTCTCCTCTATCGTATGTGCTGATTGGAGGTTTGATTTCGAGCACACTGTTGTCGAGGATTGTGACCCCTGTGTTGTATAAATTGTTGGCGCCGAGCGTAGAGATGAAAGATGAGTTATGAGTTATGAGTTATGAGTGATGAGTTTGCACAGCATCCTGGATTTAGTTTTAGGATGGTTTTTCAGCACTTAATTTGAAAGAATTTGTATTGTTTGGCAAGCCAAAAACACAAGTCCCAATTGAAAATGAGTGTGTTGAAATTAATGCTAAAAAACCTCAACCAAACCAATCCACAAATGCCGTGCAAACTCATAACTCATAACTCATCACTCATCACTCCTAAAGGTGTATCACCTCTCCGTATGCCGCTGCCGCCGCTTCCATCACCGCTTCGCTCATCGTCGGATGCGGATGTATGGATTTGATGATCTCGTGGCCTGTGGTTTCTAGTTTTCGAGCAACCACAACTTCTGCGATCAGTTCGGTCACATTCGCGCCAATCATGTGTGCGCCCAGGAATTCGCCGTATTTTTTATCGAAAATCACCTTTACAAAGCCCTCGGAATGACCGGATGCTTTGGCTTTTCCGCTGGCGACAAAAGGAAATTTTCCGACCAATAATTCGTATCCGGCATCTTTGGCTGCCTGTTCGGTATAACCGACTGAGGCAATTTCAGGAATGCAGTAGGTGCAACCAGGGATGTTGTTGTAGTCAATTGGCTCTGGGTGATGGCCCGCAATTTTCTCCACACAAGTGATGCCTTCTGCGCTGGCTACATGCGCGAGCGCCTGGGTAGCCAAAACGTCGCCAATAGCAAATACTCCCGGTACATTGGTTTGGTAGTAATCATCTACTTTGATGTAACCGCGGTCGGTCACGATGCCGAGATCTTCCAGTCCGATGTTTTCGGTATTGGGCGTTACACCTGCCGCACTCAGCACAACATCACAGAGAATGGTTTCTGTTTTGCCGTCTTTGCGGTTTTTCATGTTCACTTTGATCTCTTTCCCGCTGGTATCAACGGTTTCTACTGCCCAGCCGGCGTAGATCTTCATGCCCTTTTTGGTGTACAACTTGCCCAGCTCCTTGGAAATGTCTGGATCCTCGCGGGGCACGAGCCCTTGTTCCATAAATTCAACAATGCTCACTTCTGTGCCAAGTGTGTGGTAGAAATAGCCAAACTCTACGCCAATGGCGCCTGCACCGACCACGACCAGCCGTTTTGGTTGGCTTTCCAGGCTCATAGCCTTGCGGTATTCGATTATTTTTTTGCCGTCAATGGGGAGGTTGGGTAGTTCTTTGGCCCTACCACCAGTGGCAACGATGATGTTTTTTGCCGTGTATTCGGTCACTTTGCCTTCGGCATCCGTCACCGCAACTTTGCCACCTTTGAGCAACTTACCGGTACCCATGATGACATTGATCTTATTCTTTTTCATTAGGAACTGCACGCCTTTGCTCATGCCATCTGCCACGTTGCGGCTGCGTTTTATCATAGCCCCGAAATCAGCCGTTGGTTTGCCGACTTTTATGCCATAATCTTCTGCATGATTCAGGTATTCAAATACTTGCGCGCTTTTCAACAAGGCCTTAGTGGGAATACAACCCCAGTTCAAACAAATGCCGCCCAAACTTTCGCGTTCTATCACGGCGACGTTCATACCCAATTGTGCGGCACGGATGGCTGCTACATAGCCTCCGGGGCCGCTGCCTAATATTATCAGATCGAAATTCATTTTTTATTACGGTTGACGGTTGACGGTCGACGGTTGACGGAGGGGTAATTTGAGCCCATAAATCCATCTTTCAGACCTTAAAGGTCGCAAAGGTAGTTTTGATCTCCGTTTTAAGCCTTAAATTTTCTCACTTTTGTCCCGATGAATATGCGCTTTTCGGAAAAAACGCTGTGGATGGCCCTGTTTTTTGGGTTAATACTTGGGTACTGCTTGTTTTATGCGCCTTTTGGGGTGAATGAAACAGACGGCGGCTTTCTCACGGGGCTGGCCTGGCAGGTGCTGAGTGGGAAAGTTTTATACCAGGACATCATTTACGTGCGCCCTCCCCTACCCGTTTGGCTGCGGGCGCTGGAATTGCAGTGCCTCCCGGAGCAGTTTGGAGTTTTGGGGGAACGCTGGATATTCTACCTGAAATTGGGGCTGTATTCCTGGCTTGGAGCTGCGTTGTTGGAAAGAGGAACTCGGCGTTGGGTATTGGCAACCTTTGGTTTTGTGGTGTCGGCGCATTGTTATCCGGCAATGGCCTGGCATACGGTGGATGGAATTTTGTTTGCAGTGCTGGCGGTGTATTTGTTTTTTACATATAACAATGGCAGATGGGGCTATGTAGCAGCAGTATTTGCAGGCATTACCTTGTTTGCGGCATTGCTGTGCAAACAGTCTTTTTACCCGTTATTTTTCATCGCTGGCGGAACTTTTTTTGTTTTCAATTGGCGCAAGGCGCTGTTGTTTTTTGCAGGCTTTTTGGCAGCAATAGGTTTGTTTGTCAACTATTTACAGTCAAATAATATCCTGGAAAGCTTCTTACAGATGACCAATGGTGCCGCTGCCGGGGGGCAAGCCATCCAACACGGAATTGTGGATTATTTCAGGATAACGCCGGAGTTGGCGGTGCCAAGCCTTGGCTTGCTCGCCATTGGTTATAGGCTTTACCAAAAACAAGGAAATAAGAAATGGACTTGTTGGGTGTGGCAGGCTTGGTTGCTCGCCTTGGTGTTAAGCTATGCCGCCATTACCTGGCTGCGTCAGGCGCATACGGTGCCTTTTGCGCAAGCGCGAGTGCTGTTTTGGGTAGCGGTAGTTGTAATTGCAGGGCGTATTTGGCAAGGCGGAACCTGGAAAAAAATCCAGGAAGATAAACCAACTTTTATAGCCGTCCTTTTGCTGGGAATTGGCTGGTCGGCGGCCATAAGCTGGGGTTACAATCTACCAATATTATTTGCTACACCGTTGATTTGGGGGGTAATGCAGGTTTCGGATAAACTGGCAATCATGACTGGACATCTAAAAAACTGGCTCGCTGTGGGCCTGTTGTTGGTCCTGATAGCTGTGTTTAGGATAGGCCATGAATTTGTGTACCGCGATGGGAAGCGGAGCGAAATGACGGTGAGCCTAGGTGCCACTTTCCCCAAGTTTTCAGGCGTATATTCAAGCCCTCAAACACTGGCGCTTTACCAGGATTTGAAACAGCTGGCTGAAAAATATGGTGCGAATTTCACGGTGCTGCCGGCGTTTCCCCAAGCAAACTACCTGACAGGAACCCGCCCGCCCCTTCCTTTGGATTGGGTAGTAAATCGCGAGACAAATGCTGATAATAAATTGATTTACAAGGCTATTAAAGCATTGAAACCTTTGATGTTTATTGAAAAGGAATACCTTGAAAAAATAAAACTTGATCCGGAGTTGTCGCTTACAAAGGAGGTTTTGGGCGCTGGCGTTGTCTTGGAGGAGAGTAGATGCTTTTTGGTGATTCAGGTAAGTCTGGAATAATTTTTTTTAACACATAGACACATAGGGACATAGAAAACATAGCACGACAAACACGACATAAATATTTTCACGCAACGACACAACGCAGCATTGCTTCTGGTCAAAAATCTCTAAAAAAACCAAGAGCGAAGCCTTTTTCTTTGTGGCGTTGTGGCGTTGTGTGAGATATTTTTTAAGTCGTGTACGTATATTAGTGCTATGTTTTTTATGTCCCTATATGCCTATGTGTTAGAAAAAATATGATATGGTAAAGAACTAATTTTGTACCTATGAAACTTATTCTCTTCGACTTTGACGGCACCCTGATCAAGGGCGATTCCCTGCTGCGATTTTTGCTGTTTGCAGTATCTCCAGGGAAAATTGTCATTGGAAGCTTTCAAGTTCTAATTAAATTCTTGGCCCTTGTATTGTCTGGCAACTGGACCAATGAACGCGCCAAAGAAACCTTGTTGGCTGTTTTTTTTAAAGGACAATCTCAGGCGGAACTTGAAGCACTTGGCACCGAGTTTTACAAACAGCGCATTACTACGGGCATGTTGCGTCCGGAGATGCTCACAAAGCTGCGGGAATACCGCGATTCTGGCGATACGGTTGCATTGGTATCCGCTTCTGCTGACATTTGGTTGCGCCCTTTATGTACTGCCGAAAACATCCTAATGATCTGTACAAAACTTGATTTTGAAAACGGCAAATTTTCTGGCAAGCTGGCAAGCCCCAACTGCAACGGCCCGGAAAAAGCCCGGCGCATCCAGGCTGCTTTTGACCTTCCAACTTTTGAAAAAATCATTGCCTATGGCAATTCTTCAGGTGACGATGCCATGCTTGCTTTGGCCAATGAAGGCTGGATGATTCTAAATGGTGCGGTTTTTAAGGTTAGTTAGTCATACATTTGCCCCACAAAATCACAAAACAGCTCCATGGTAGAATTTTTGACCCAGGTACTTGATTTCATCCGCCACCTCGATGTGCACCTTGAAAACATCATGCGAGAGTACCAATTGGCCACTTATCTGATACTTGCTCTCATTATTTTCTGCGAAACAGGACTGGTGGTAACGCCGTTCCTGCCGGGCGACTCCCTGCTTTTTGCTGCTGGTGCCATTACAGCCAAAACGGGTATCTTGAATATCTGGCTGCTTATTCCCCTCTTATTTTGCGCCGCTATCTTGGGCGACAACACCAATTATTTTTTCGGAAAATTTCTCGGTGAAAAGGTATTTACGAAAGACTACTGGTTCCTGAAACGCAAGTATATTGATAAGACGCACGAGTTTTATGAAAAACATGGCGGTAAAACACTGATTATGGCGCGTTTTGTGCCGATTGTACGCACGTTTGCCCCATTTGTAGCCGGTGTAGGTAAAATGGAATACCGAAAATTTATCAGTTATTGCGTTTCAGGCGGTATCCTTTGGGTCAGCTCTCTAAGCTTGGCGGGCTATTTCTTTGGAAAAATTCCGATTGTGCGCGACAATTTTGAAGTCGTTGTCATCGGGATTATCTGCATCTCGGTGCTGCCAATACTGGTGGAGTTTATCCGGGCGAAAATGAAGCCTAAAACGGCCGCATGACGGAATTGCAGCGCTTTATCTGGGAGCACCGGGAAGATGATCCGGTGAAGCTGGCCTTGTCGGCAAAAAAGCACCCCGATTTGCCGATAGCCTATATCGCCCGGCAGATAGATTCGCTATCAAAAATTCGCCGCAAAATTCCTTCCTGGTATCAAGCGGGACTTGAGTTTCCGGTTGCTATATCTTTGGAACAAGCTTCTTCGGAGGCAACGGCCCGGTTCAAGGCTGCGTTGTTTTCGGGTACTGAAATGGCCGACCTGACGGGAGGCCTTGGCGTGGATGCCTCGTTTTTTGCCGGGCAATTTGAACAGGTTCATTACGTGGAAAAAATCCCCGAAATTTTTAACGCCGCGCAACACAATCTTGTCGCATTGGGAGTAAAGGGTCTACAATTTACCCAAGGAGAAGCCGAAGATTTCCTGGCCAGCTCCAAGCAACGATTTGACCTTATATACCTCGATCCTGCACGGCGCGACGATCGCAAAGGCAAGGTGTTCCAACTGGCAGATTGCACGCCAAATGTTTTGGAAATCAAAGATTTGTTGCTTCAAAAATCGCCTAGGGTTTTAATAAAAACAGCGCCTTTGCTGGATATTCATCAAGCCGTTCAGCAACTAAAAAACGTTTCTAAAATTTGGGTGCTGGAATACGAAGGCGAGTGCCGGGAGGTATTGTATTTACTAGAAAAAGAAGCGCCGGAGCCAGCAACGATTCCTATAAATGCCGTTTCCATAGATCATTCCGGCGCAGCGATACACAGCTTTGTGTTTACCCTGGAAGCAGAACAAGATGCCATGGTGGCCAACGCCTTACCCGGTGGTTTTTTGTACGAACCCATACCCGCTGTTCTTAAAGCTGGTGCCTTCAAAAGCTTTGCCAAACAATTTGGAATCAATAAGTTACATCCCAATACGCATTTGTATAGTTCGGATGTTTTGGTTGCAGACCTTCCTGCGCGATCCTTCCGCATTGATGCTATTTGCAAGTATGACAAAAAAGCGGTCGCCCACTTAATTCCAAACGGGAAGGCAAATATTACGACCAGAAATTTCCCGGAAAGCACTGCTGAGGTGCGTAAAAAACTGGGACTGAAAGATGGAGGTGATACCTATATCTTTGCCTGTACCAATTGCGACGGGGGGAAAATTCTGATTATTTGCTCGAAAGTCGTTCCTTAGGATTCGAGCGCAAAGTAGCTATACGCTTGCTCAGCCATATCCAACCCCGAAGGACGCACATTATTTTTTCAGCATTTTCAGCATCGTGGGTTGGCTTGCTCCCAGCAATTCCAACCAATATGAACCGCTAGGCAAATCACGCCGTAAATGCAGTGCTTCACTTTGCTTCCCAACGCCAAAGTTTTTGCCCATGAAAAAAGTTTGCAGTAAACTCCCTTTTGCATCTAATAGGATTAAGCTTAAATCCATAGCAGATAAAGTTTCGAAGGTCAATACCGCTTGATCCTGTACTGGATTCGGTGCCAAAGCCACCAATTGCAGAGGCGGCAATTCCGAAACACCCACTTCAAAGCCCGTAAAATAGCGCGCCAGGGCAAAAGCAGTATGCCATTGGGCTGCAACCTGGCCAAGGAAAAAACATTGGACGTTCCGGCGAGCGAATAGCCCGCAACCAGGATTTTTTGATCCGCCGGCTGAATGAGGGTGCTGTATGCCTTGTTGAATACCGGCTGCGGTAAGAATGTGTTGATACCATTAATCCCAAACGTAGGATCTAAACTACCAGGTTGCGCCCAAAGCGTAAAGGAAAAAAAGGTAGCAAAAGCAGCACAAAACAGATAATGGAGCAATCCAATTAAACCGCTTAGGAACATCATCATCATGCTCCTTATGGTTTGGCCCCCTTTTTCCATGTTACCAGGTGGCTGAGAAAAGGGCAATTGCCGCAGATACCGTTTTTGTATTTATTTGGCGTAGAACCAATGCAATTGTACGAATTCTTCTAAATTATTCGGCAGACGGTTTACCCGCCGAAGCCTCGGCGTAAGTGGTTGGAAGCTATTGACAATATCTACCTTTGACATAGCATTGATTTTCAGCACCTTTTGCGAATTTTATGAACGAATTTATTACTTTTGTGTTAGTGAAAAATCCCAATATAAGCATATCCATCCATGAGCCAAAATAAAGCCCATTACTACGCCTCGGTCTTTCTAAAGCACGACTTTCGGGCTAGTATTACGGTGTTTTTTGTCGCCCTTCCGCTATGCCTGGGCGTAGCGCTTGCTTCCAACGCCCCTGTTTTTTCGGGCCTTGCCGCCGGCATTATCGGTGGTGTTGTCGTTACCCTGTTCAGCAAATCTGCCTTGAGTGTTAGCGGCCCAGCTGCGGGACTGACGGCTATTTGCGCTGCCTCTATCGTTAGTCTGGGCTCCTTTGAAGCCTTTGCGCTAGCAGTAACTCTTGCCGGAATACTGCAAATCGGCCTGGGTGTTTTTCGATTGGGAGGCTTTACCCATTTCATCCCTTCAGCGGTCATTAAAGGGATGTTGGCGGCCATCGGGGTTATCTTGATGTCGAAGCAGATCCCCATGCTGATAGGTTATGGGAAACCTGATTTTTGGCGGAACAAGCTGTTCAATATCATTACGTTCAACCATGCATTTGAGCATATTGAAAATTTGATGGCGCAGATTTCTGCCGGTGCCATCATTACAGCCATTGCCGCTGGACTGGTGCTTGTTTATTGGAACAAATTAATTCCGGCAACAGCCGCGGTCCTACCCGCTTCGTTTATGACGGTGTTTGTTGGCAGCTTGCTCGCATGGGTATTTAAGCATTTTTTGCCAGCGCTGCAGTTGGATCAGGCGCAATTCGTCTCCATTCCGACCGATGTGCTTCAAACCCTGAAGTTACCGAATTTCAACCTGCTTTGGACTACCCCTGAACTTTGGCAAACTGCCATTATTGTTTGTTTCGTCGCCACTTTAGAAACGCTGTTGAGCGTTGAAGCCATTGATAAAATAGATCCCCAGAATCGGGTGACACCACAAAATCGTGAATTGATCGCTCAAGGGATTGGAAACTTCGCCAGCGGTTTAATTGGCGGGCTGCCCATATCCGCTGTAATCGTTCGAAGTTCTGCCAATGCTGAGGCGGGCGCAAAAACAAAATTATCGTCGTTTTCACACGGCATTTGGTTGCTGTTAGCAGTCCTCTTCGCCATTCCATTGATTGGCTATATCCCCTATGCTGTTCTTGCCGTCATTTTAATTAGAACTGGATACAACTTAGCCAAGCCCAAAATGATCCTGGCGGTGTACAAACAAGGCCGGGAGCAGTTTTTACCCTTTATCGTCACCATGTTGGCCATTCTTTTCACTGATTTACTGATCGGTGTGCTCATTGGCATTGCTTTTTCCGTTTACTTCCTCATAAAACACACCTATCGGGCAGGATTCAATCTGGAGGAAAAATTGGAAGGAAATATCCGGCACTATACCATCCGCCTCGCACTTAACGTAAGCTTTCTGAACAAAAAACGCTTCACAGAACTCCTGGACGCCATTCCGCCGTATGCTGTCGTGGAAATCAATGGAATGGACAGCGTTTACATCGACTACGATATTTTGGAGATTTTTCAAGCTTATAAATCGAAGGCACACGCTAAACACATTCAACTGATCATGCACGGGATACCGGAAGTGACGACGATTGAATTGCATTAGTACGGTGGACGGCCGACGGAGGACGGTGGACGGTTTGCACAAAATCTGTTTTTTTTCTTGGAATGGGTGTTTCAGCACTTTAGTCCAAAATATGGAGGTTCAAAGGTGCTGAAACAGAAATACCAAACCTGAAAATCATTGTTGTGCTACCGTCCACCATCTACCGTGAGAATGTAAAAATTCGCTCCATCAGCACCCACTTCTCCCCCGGTTTTGCCGAGGGCAATGCCTTTTGATATCGCCACATGAGTGCTTCCCATTCCTGCACTTTCGGGTTTACAGCGTCAGCTTGTGCCTTTTTTTCAAATGAAAAAGCATCATTGGCCTCTAAAATCATGAACAATCGCTGCTCAACGCGGTAAATTTCCAGTCGTTCAATTCCTGCCTCCCGAATGCTTGCAGTGATTTCGGGCCAAACAGCGCGATGATACGCTTCATAATCAGCGATAAGACTTGGATCGGGTATTAAATCTAGCGCAAGGCAATATCTCTGCATGGGAAAGCTTGAATTTTGAACCGAAAGAAAGCCGAAAGTTAGTAGCCTCGGCTATTAGAACGACGCGATATCGTATTTTTGGCCATTAAATATTCGAACACGAAATAACAAAAAAACATAATTCCCTATGCGTCAGCAAATTGTAGCCGGAAACTGGAAAATGAACACGACCCTCGATGAGGGACTTGAGCTGTGTAAAGCCATTCTCGAGAAGGTAGATAAACCCAAAGGACTGGTGGTCATTGCGCCGCCGTTTACCCACCTTAAGGAAGTTGGAAAAATGCTAAGGGTGCGCAAACACTTCCACCTCGCAGCACAAAACTGCCACCATGAAGCCAAAGGAGCGTTCACCGGCGAAGTATCGGCAGACATGATAGCCTCCACTGGCGCTGAGTTTATCATCATCGGGCACTCAGAACGCCGACAGTATTTCAAAGAAAAAAACGACGTGTTGGCGGCAAAAGTCAACGCCACCCTCGCCCGCGGTATGCGGCCAATTTTTTGCTGTGGCGAGCCATTGCACGTCCGGGAAGTAGATACCCATGTCGGCTACGTCGCCAAACAACTGAAAGCCAGCCTTTTTCACCTGAACGTGGAAGAATTCAAAAAAGTGGTAGTGGCTTATGAGCCCATCTGGGCCATAGGAACCGGCCGTACCGCCAGCAGCCAGCAAGCACAGGACATGCACCATGCCATCCGGGTATTGATTTCTAAAAAATACGGCAAAACGGTGGCAGATGCAATCCCCATCCTGTACGGTGGCTCTTGTAATGCACAAAATGCCGCAGAGCTATTTGCCTGCCCGGATGTAGACGGTGGCCTGATTGGCGGCGCATCCCTTAAGCCGGATGATTTTGCGGTGATCATTGGGGCGCTGAAATAAAAGAAGGGTTTCATGTTTCTGGTTTCAAGGTTTCAGGTTGTCGTTGCTCTTGGCTTTGCTGGATAGATGATGAAAAGAAACAACAAAATTAAAGGATCATTTACTTTGTAAGACCAAGAGCAACGACAACCTGAACCCTTGAAACCTGAAACCCTTGAAGATTACATAAAAATTCTAGACTATGCACCTTTTTATACGACACACCCTAATTTCCTTCGCTTTATTACTTTCCATAAGCGCCCATTCCCAAGTCACTTTCCAGTCAATGCCTACCCTACCCTTCCTGGACAGCGATTCCTACCTCAACGGTGTTTCCTGGATTGATGTGGACAACGACGACGACCTGGATGTTTGTGTCACAGGTGCCGGTGGCGTGTTCCCAAATTTTGTAAACCGTTCCGCCATTTTTGTAAACGACGGCAATGGTAACTTTACCAATTCCATGTTGCTCAACAGTGCCCAGAAAAACTCCATGCGCCATGCCTGGGCAGATGTGGACAACGACGACGACTTGGATTTGTACATCGGCGCTACCTGGAACAGTGCAGGAATCAACGAATTATGGTTGAATAACGGCGGGACAAGTTTGACCTTGACACCCAACTCTGGCGCTACACCAAATCTGGCACAGCCCTATGAAGGCACGGTTAGTTGGGCTGACTACAACAATGACGGCCTGGTTGATCTGTTTATTCCGCGCTGGAACGATTTGAAAAACAAACTTTACCGCAATACCAGCAATGGAAACTTTGTAGAAGTAACCACGGGTGCTTTGGTCAATGACCTGGCTTGGACCTCCGGCGGCTTTTGGGGCGATTACGACAATGACAGAGATCAGGATCTTTTCGTCATCAATTATCAAATTGGGCCGACCGCACCGGGAAATAATAATTTATTCCGCAACAACGGCGACGGCACTTTTACGAAAATGACAGGCGCTGGCCCCATTGTTAACACAACCCAGAACGCGCGTTCCGCCAATTGGGTTGATGTCAACAACGATGGCTGGATTGATCTTTTTGTCTGCAATCAATTTGGACAGGATATGCTGCACGTCAACAATGGCGACGGCACCTTCACCAGCAAACCCGTCGGTGCACTCAACCATACCTCCTGGTCGTCCAACTGGGGTGATTTTGACAACGATGGCGATCAGGACTTGGTTACGATTGGCTTTTTTGGCACTGATAGCCGGTTTTGGCAAAATGACGGAAAAGGAAACTTGACTGATATTACCGGCAACTTCCCTACCGTGTTTCCAACTGCGACCAATGGCTCCAACAGCAATGGCATCGTCTGGGTGGATTACGACATGGATGGCTGGCTCGACTTGCATGTTACGCAACCAGATGTTGCAGAAGATCATTTTTACAAAAACCTCGGCAGCCCTTGTGCTTCCTGGCTGGAAATAAAATGCGTTGGCCAGGAAACGAACCATGCCGCCATTGGCACCGCGATCGTAGCCCAAGCACAAATCAATGGTGATAATGTTTGGCAAACGCGACAAATATCGTCACAAACTGCCGCTACTGGTACAAACCCGATGTGGCAACATTTTGGCTTTGGTGATGCTTCCGTGGTCGATTTTATTTCGGTACTATGGCCTTCTGGGAAGACATGCCCCATAATGGATATCGCCCCGCAGCAGTTCATAGAAATAAGAGAGGATTGCAGTATAAAGGTACTAAAAGCCGCTCCACAGCAGGAAGGCTCCACCCAAACCTTGTCGCTTTGTATTCCCGTATCGGATACCATACACTTGAATGCAATGGCTCCGGCAGGCGGTACCTGGAGTGCTAATTGTGGTAATTGCGTTGATGGAAATGGCGTGTTTAATGCAGTTGGGTTGGCCGCGGGCAATTACCAGGTACTATACAAGCAAGGGAATCTTTGTGCTGGAAAGACCGACACCTTTTTGATCACGCTTTTCCCGCAGCCGCAAATTACGGCCAGTGGAAAAGACACCGTTGACGCGGGGGAAATTGTCCCCTTGCTTGCCAGCGGCGGCGAAACTTATTTATGGGAGCCAGGCGGTTCCTTAAACTGTTCTGAATGTTCCAATCCAGCATTTAAAGCCGATACCACCACCGTTTTCACAATTACTGGCACGGATGCCAACGGCTGTACCAATGCCACAACGTTGAAGGTTACCGTCCGCACGGAAATCAAATTCGATATGCCCAATGCCTTTACACCCAATGGCGATCAGGCCAACGATTTTTTCGGGCCTGTTTTTTCGGGAAATATTTTCAGAGACTACCACCTGTCAGTGTATGATCGCTGGGGAGAGCGGGTTTTCGAAACATACACACCAAGCGAAGTCTGGGATGGCCGTTTATATGGCAGCCTCCCGCTTGCCTCTGATGTGTATGTCTATACTTTGGAGTATGAATTGACGACAGGTGAGAAGGGGGGTACAAAGGGGCAAGTGACGCTTTTGCGTTAGGTCTTAACCCTCGCAGGTATTAACAGCCCAAGCGAATATACACATCCTTGCATTGCCGGGCATCACCATAAAATTTAGCTAAAAATCAAGCAGTCGTGTCATTCCGAGCGAAGCGAGTAACCTGGGTAGTAATATAAT
>JBBRWA010000017.1:0-36367 GCA_038246345.1 Chitinophagales bacterium | reverse complement strand
TATAAGCTGACTTTTTTAGATTTCGAAAGGGACACTTCATCCCGGGGGCGTGTCAAAAGTCAATTGCCCGGGGTGCGAAAAACAGCATTTCAAACTATGTTTTGGCATCGAGTCAAATTTGTCAACTTGAAAAAAAAGTTGACAAATGCTCACTCCGCTCAATCCAATAATTAAATTTTATTGGTTGTCGTAGGAAGGGTGCGCAAATGCATACGCTTGTTTTTTGGGCATTATTAGATACCGTTCCGCTGGAACGGGCGCAATATCCTTTGCCATTTTGCACACCAAAGGTAAAGCCCCGATGGGGCTTGCGGTGGCGAGCAGGCTTTTTAAAGCAAAATCAACCGCCCACACGCGCCCCCCGCCCCCTTCAACTCCACCCAATAAACCCCCGGCAACAACCCCTTCAACGACACCGTAATCATGTCAGAAAGCCCATCGGATTGCTCCCACACCACCCTGCCCATGCCGTCCAATATCCGCAAACGCTCCGCCGCGCCATGCAGTGGATTGGCGATTTGAAATGTCCCGGAATTGGGGTTGGGAAACAGGTGCAAGGAAGCTTGTTCAGACGCGCTGGCAATGGAACTGCGGTTTAATTCAAGTGCCTTAATTTCATCATTATCAAGGGTATATGCCTCCGGCGACAGTCGCTTTCGGCGCAGCTTGACGGCAGATTGGATATCGGATGCCGCAAGCCCAAGCAAGTTGAGCGTACACATTGGCGCATTACCATCACCGCCAAACAAGGCATCATCCCAACTGACAGACAGCCATTTTCCATCCCGCAGCGCGACGTTTTTTTCATTCAACAGGGCCGGGTTGGGAAAGTCGATGCTTTCCACCAGCACTTTTTCGGTGTCGAATTCCAATTCAAATTGAAAACCCGACAAGTTGCTCCAATCCGGTATCGCTATCGGTACCGCGATTTTTTCTCCGGCCTTCC
Organism: Chitinophagales bacterium; assembly: GCA_038246345.1. GTDB lineage: Bacteria > Bacteroidota > Bacteroidia > Chitinophagales > Saprospiraceae > M3007. The sequence continues at coordinate 35,421 of JBBRWA010000017.1, read as the reverse complement.
AGGTGCTGGTGCCCAAGTTCAGAAACAAGGTGCCTTGAGGGCTTCGGGCATTGGCCGGGTCGGTGGAATTATTCACGTCGCCGATTTTTAGCGCGGTAAAGTTGTTGCCCAATTGGTTGCCATTCAAGCCTTGGAACGCAATTTCTTCCGGGAAAGCCGCGCTGAACGGGTTAAACTGGTTGACAAAAACAAAGTTGGAGTCAAGGAAGCGCCAGGAGGTATTGCCCGGCACCGTGTCCAGTATGCCGAGCAGTACTTTGCGGAGCAGTACAATGTCGAAAGTAGTGATGGAATTGGATTTGTTGGCATCGGCGGCGATCATTTTCAGCGGTGAATTGAGCGGCTCGATGCCCAATATGTGTTTGCTGATGAGCACTAAATCGTAGGTAGTGACCCCGTTGAGCCAGTTGGCGTTGTTTATCGGACGAATGATACAAGTATCACCCGCTGGTACATCCTGGAATACAAAATGGCCCATGGTGTCGCAATCGAGCGTTTCCGATACCATGCCCAGCGTCATTCGAACCGGGATATTGCGCAAGGGAAGCCCGGTTGGGGTACGGATGATGCCGTCCAATGTGAAGCCGCCACCGCCGCAAACGTGGTCGTTGTCTTTTACCAGCAGGAAGGTATTGCAAGTGGCACTGTTGCCTGAAGTATCCTGGACACTGAGGGTAATGGCTTGCAAGCCAAGGGTTTGGCAGTTAAATGTGTCGGGACTGATGCTGTAAATCAAGCTGTTTTGTGGGGAGCAAGCATCCGAGCTTCCGCCATTGAATCCTGATGGGTCAGGCACTGCGATGCCGCCTGCGGGAAGCACCAATGCCACACCGGACTGGCAAACAGCAATCGGTGGGGTTTCATCTTTGACCGTAATGCTGAATGTTTGGCTGCTGCTGTTGCCGCAAGCATCACTGGCGATAAAGGTCACGACATGCACGCCAGTAGGGTAGGTGCCGGAAGCATTGAGCCCGGAAGCATTGGCGAAAGGGCTGTTGTTTGAAACGCTGATCATGCTGCTGCAATCGCTGGTAAATACATCACCCAGCAGCACATTGGCGGAACAGTCTATTGGGTCCGCAATCAGCGTAATATCGGCGGGTACTTCCAGGTATGGCGCTGTATTGTCCTTAATATCAATAATTTGCGTCTGTTCCCAGATGCCCGCGCTGCCGCCGTTGGGATTGTAGATGCAGTGATCGACCACTTTCCAGTCGCGCAATATCCGGGCGCAGAATGGTGGTGCGCCGGTAAATACATGGTCGGTGTAATCCATGGAAAGCTGGGAACAAGCTTGGCCGCTCAATACCGGCCAGCCAGTGGCGTTGGGCAGCACTGCATCGGAATTGGGGCAGCCATTCACCAGGTAATTTGCCGGAAAAGTGACCGTGGTGGTATTGATTGCGCTGAGGGTGATGTTTTGGACGCAAGTCTTTACATTGATTTCAGCATCAACGGCTTTCCATACCCGTGTGACGCTGCCGATGTTGCAAGCATTTAAAGTAATATTATCCAGAAAATCAAGGCTTTGCAGGCTGCAATTGTCTGTGGCTGTTGCCTGGCCTGTGATGGCCAAGTTGCTGTAATCCTGCAAACAACTGAGCGTCACAGCGGGCGGACACAGGATGTTGGGCTTCAGGAAATCGCGCACTATGACCTCTGTTTCACAGAAATTATCCAGCCCTACCGCATCGGTCACCCGGAGCGTGACCAATACCGGTTGGCCAATATCGGCGCAGGAAAAAAGCACCTGCGCGGTATAATTTACGGCATCGCGACTGGCTGTCAGCACCACAGGCCCGCAGTTGTCGGAGCTGTTCGGCCCCAGCGAACCGGCATTCAACAAGGCGCCACCGCCCGCCGACAAGGACAGTTGTAAACTAGAGCTGCAAATTGCCTGGGGTGGGGTAGTGTCTTCCACGGTGATACGCATGGTCGTGCTGGCGGTATTGTTGCAGGCATCGGTAGCGGTATAGGTGACGATGTGGGTACCAAGAGGGATGCTGGTAAACGGCCCATATCCGGTTCCAAACACCCAGTTTGGGGCAATCGTAAAGGCAGAGCAGTTGTCCGTTGCCGAGGCTTGTGGCAGGGTGAGGCTGCCGCCGCAGGTAAAACCATCGGTGCCAATGGTAAGGTCGCTTGGCGGTGTAATTACCGGAGCAATTTTATCCTCCACCTTAATAATTTGGATGCGCGTGCTGATGGCGCTGGTGCAAAAATCAATGATGGTCCAGGTGCGCAGCACGGTAAAGGAAGCGGGCGGGCAATTGTTGATGATTTGGTCGGTATGGGCTACCCCGATTTCACAGTCGATGGAATTGTCAAGTGGCACACCGGCCACGGAAGGTGCGCCAGTCAGGTTGAGGTCGGTAGGGTCGCTGCCGCAAGCAAGGGCAGGCGCGGCGATATTGTCGCGGTTTGGGGGAAATGTGACATCCGTGGTGCTGATATGCCGGAGCCAGATTTTTTGCACACAAGTACTGGAATTGTTGTGTGCATCCGTTACGATCCAGGAGCGATCGATGCGTTTTAGAACAGGGAACCCATTTTGCATTGCGCCGCAGCCGAGGGTGGTTTGGTTGTCGAAATAATGGAGCGTCAGGTCATTGCTTGGGGTGCAATTGTCGGTAGCCGTGGGCACGCCAACTTCGGAAGGTTCCGAATTCTGATTGCAGAAAATAAATTTGTCGGGGCAACTGACACTTGGGCTGAGGGCATCAAAAACCTCCAAATTGCCCGTGCAAAAATTGCCTGAGGCAATGTGCCGTACCCTCGCGGTTATGCTTTGCCCGATGTTGTTGCAGGTCAACGGATTGGGTATTGTTTGACCTACGTTATTCAACAGCGTTAGCTCAAGCGGCCCCGGGCAAGAATTTGGGGCGTTGGGTGCTATCAATTGTGTGGTAATAAGCGCCTGTCCAGCAGGATCGAGGGAAACCTGAATGCCTTGATTGCAAACAAGGGTGCACTGGGCTGTTACGCCAGGGGTAAGTCCAAGTAACAGGAACAGGAGCGCCAAGCTTTTTAAGGCTGGCGCATGTGGGCAATGCGTTGTAAATCGGATCACAGGATGTAAGTTGCACGGATTAAAAAAAGAGGTAACTAAGGCGGATAAGTGCAAAATCCTTGCCACAAAAGTGGCTAGGAGCAGAACGCAAAAAAAACAGGTGAATTGTCTATCTTAACGTCCTAATATACAACATGAGTTGTCCCTTTCCCTTCCAGGAACCATCTTTTCCCCCAATTTTGTTCTTCCAACAAATATCATTCGCCACGAATCCCTACTTTTGCCCCCCCAACCCCCAACTCATCTCTCATAACTCATAACTCATAACTCAAAAAGTGGATTTCCGACCGTCCGAAATAGAGCCAAAATGGCGCCGCTGGTGGCAAGAAAATCAAACCTATAAAGTTGATATTCAACGCGATAAGCCTAAATATTACATCCTCGATATGTTTCCGTACCCTTCCGGTGCGGGGCTACACGTGGGGCATCCGCTCGGCTATATCGCCAGCGATATATTTGCCCGTTACAAGCGATTGCGCGGCTTCAACGTGCTGCACCCGATGGGCTACGATTCCTTTGGTTTGCCTGCGGAGCAATACGCCATCCAGACGGGTACGCACCCGGCTGTTACCACAGAGAAAAACATTAGCCGGTACCGGGAACAACTGGACAACATCGGATTCTCCTTCGATTGGAGCCGCGAAGTGCGCACCAGTGAACCCGCTTTTTACAAGTGGACGCAGTGGATTTTCATGCACCTGTTCAACCATTATTACGACCTGACGGAAGACAAAGCAATGCCCATCAGCCACCTGGAAAGTCAATTGGCGCAAGCGGGCAATGCAGGGATAAAAGCGGCTTGTGATGAGGAAACACCTTTGGTTACAGCAGCCGATTGGGCAGCTATGGCCGACCGGGACAAGCAGCTTTTTTTGCTGAAATACAGGCTGACTTACCCTGGGGAGGCTTATGTGAACTGGTGCGCTGGCCTTGGTTCGGTATTGTCGAACGACGAGGTGAAAGACGGCCTCAGCGAACGCGGGGGATTTCCGGTAGAGCGGAAACTGATGAACCAATGGAACATGCGTATCACGGCCTACGCCGACCGTTTGTTGGATGGACTGAATACCATTGATTGGCCGGAATCCATCAAAGACCAGCAGCGCAACTGGATTGGAAAATCTGTGGGTGCCTCTGTGAAGTTTGCGGTTGACGGATATGCCGGCGTTCACATCGAGGTTTTTACGACCCGGGTCGACACCATTTATGGCGCCACGTTTATGGTACTGGCACCGGAACATGACCTGGTGCAGGGCCTTACTGCGCCAGCACAACAGGCGGCGGTAGAATCTTATATGCGCTGGGCAGCATCCCGTTCCGAGATTGAACGCATGTCTGAATCAAAAAAGGTCACCGGAGCTTTCACCGGAGCTTTTGCGATCAACCCGTTCAACAACGAAAAGATACAGATTTGGATCGCGGATTATGTATTGGCGGGCTACGGCACCGGCGCGGTCATGGCCGTGCCTTCCGGCGACCAGCGCGACTGGAATTTCGCCACCCATTTCAAGCTGCCCATCGTTGCCATTTCCGATGCTCAAACAGCCTTGGATACAGCCGCCGATGCCAGCAAGGAAGGGCGCTACATCAATTCCGGCATGATCAACGGCATGACTTACGAAGAAGCCGTTCCAACCTTGATCAGCCACCTGGAAAAAAGCGGCTTGGGCAAAGGCAAAACCCAATACAAATTGCGCAACGCGGTGTTCAGCCGCCAACGCTATTGGGGCGAACCCGTGCCAGCCTACTGGAAAGACGGGGTGCCTTACCTGATCGAGGAAAACGAATTGCCGCTGTTGCTTCCCGAAATTGACAAATATGAACCCACAACAGCGGGAGAGCCGCCACTTGGCCGGGCAGAAAATTGGAACTACAAAGGGGATGAATACGAATTGAGCACCATGCCCGGTTGGGCGGGTTCTTCCTGGTATTTCTACCGCTACATGGATGCTAACAACGACGCGGCTTTTTGTTCCAAAGAGGCATTAGACTATTGGCAGGATGTGGATTTTTACATCGGCGGTTCCGAACACGCCGTGGGTCACCTGCTCTACAGCCGTTTCTGGAATCAATTCATGTATGACCTGGGCTTGGTGCCACACCGGGAATTCGCCAAAAAATTGGTAAATCAAGGTATGATCGGCGGTCGATCAAATTTTGTGTTTCGCGCCAAAGAGCTGTTTTTTGAAGAATACCTGCTCAACAAGGTGTTGATGCCTTTCTTCGCTGAATTGGGGCCAAAAGTTGTTTCCAATCCCAATTATGAAGAGGACTACACGTACGACTTCAGTTTTGAAAATAGCGACCTGGTCATTGAAACAACTTCCATAAAACAGGAGGAGAAAATAGAACGGATTCATAAAAATGCCCTGGCAGAAGGAAAGCGGTTGCTGTTGTTGTATACCGAAGAAATCGCCGATTCAGTCAACGAACCGGAGGTTACCGCTGAAAAAATCCGGGCGGCATTGGCAAGCACTGCCGAGTTTATCGTCACGCAAGAAAAACCGGAGAGCGAGCAGCTCTACGTTTCCCACAGCTTGCTGTACAAATATAGCCCGGCTGCTTTTACGCAGTTGCATGTAGATGTCAACATGGTGGAAGCGGATGTCCTGAATATTGAGGAAGCACGCCTGATCCAACAGTTTGACAAAGCAAATTTCAAGCTGGATCCGGACGGTAAGTTTACCTGTTCCTATGAGTTGGAAAAGATGTCCAAATCAAAGTACAACGTTGTGAACCCCGACGATATGGTGGCGGAATACGGCGCCGATTGTTTCCGTATGTTCGAAATGTTCCTGGGCCCTATCACGGATGCAAAACCTTGGAGCCCCCAGGGAATCAGCGGGGTAAACGGGTTTTTGAAGAAATTCTGGAGCCTGTTTTTTGACAAATCGGGACAGTTCGCCGTTTCCGCCGAGGCACCAACCCGCGACGAACTCCGCGCCCTGCACACCTGCATCAAAAAAGTGACCGACGACGTGGAGCGCATGAGCATGAACACCTGCGTGAGCCATTTCATGATCGCGACCAACGACCTTCGGAAACTGGATTGTTCCAAACGCGCGGTGCTGGAGCCATTGGTGATCATGCTGGCACCATTCGGGCCGCATGTCGCCGAAGAGCTTTGGCAAATGCTGGGGCATAAAACCACCGTCTGCGATGCTACCTGGCCGACGCTCAACGAAGAATGCCTGAAAACGGATACCAAAGAATACCCGATTCAGATCAACGGAAAGCTGCGGGCAACACTGGAACTGCCCACGGATATTTCAGCAGCGGATGCAGAAGCGGCAGCGCTGGCTTTGGAGCAGGTGCAGAAATGGCTGGAGGGTGCCACGCCGAAAAAGGTGGTGTTTGTGCCGGGGCGCATGATAAATATTGTCCTTTAATCAAGGACGGTTTCAGGGTTTCAGGTTTCAGGTTTACGCGATTTGTAGTTGCCTTGAAACTGTATTTCAAATGTGACAACAAACCGAGTAAACCTGAAACCTGAAACCTTGAAACCTGAAACCCTATTCGTTTTTTACGTAAATTTGTAGAAAAATACGACGTGTCTACCATTGCACAGATACAGAAAGAAGCAGAGTCCCTACCCAATAGTTTACAGCAAAAGGTGCTGGTTTATATTGAGTTGCTGAAGTATCAAGCAGCGGTAGCCCGAGCAATGGATTTGGCTAATCAGGCTGGCGGTATTTTAACAAATGAGCAAGAAACTATAGAAGATATTGAGGCTTTAGCAGGAGAATCTTCGATGGGCGAGTGGTCATTGACTGAAATCCATAAAAAAACAGCGCTTATTGAACAAATAAACGGAGCGCTAACACGAGCCAAGGCTGGTGAGCAAGGACTTTCTACCGCAGCACTACGAAAACAGGCGCAACAATGGGCAAAACAGTAATCTGGGATCCAAGTGCGGGCGACGACCTGCATCAGATATACGAATTTTTACAGGATGAAGCCTCTGAAAAATATGCAGGCGCGGTTTTGGAAGCCCTTTTCAAAGGCGCAGAACTCATTGACAATTTCCGTTTCTTGGCAGGGTTGTACCTGAAACCAATTTGCCATCCCTTCGGGAATTGGTAATTCAGGGTTACCGCATTATTTACTTTATATCTTCTTCGCCAGAGATAAGGATAGTGGCAGTTCGGCATTCCGGGAAGCCACTATCCACAATTCAAGGTGGGTTTATAACACTCTGCGATGGATGCTAACACTAACACCTACTTTACTCAGGCCGTCTCATAAGTCGGTAGCGCGGCCTTCAGGCCAATGTCGTTGACTTAAGGCCTCGGATAGGCCAAACGTCTGTAGAAATCATTGGCCGCCAATATTCCCAGGCCTCGGAGAGGCCCAACATTTGTTTGGCAATCAATATATTATATAACGTTAGGCCGCTCCGAGGCCAAATAAAATACGCACAAAATGGCTACAAACATTGGGCCTCTCCGAGGCCTGAATTCTTAAGTCAACGACATTGGCCTTCAGGCCGCCAGTACAAGGCCATTTATGGCCGTAATTACCTAATAAACGGCCATAAATGGCCTTGTACTGGCGGCTTAAAAGCCGCGCTACCTACTCCGACGCGCTAATGAAACGGCCTCATTTTACTCGGCTTTTTCCGAGCTCAGGAAAAACTCCCGCATCAATGCCACCATTTGATTTTCCGTGATGTAATCAGCAGGGAATACGCCCACCAGTTGTGGTTTGTAGTGCTTTATATATTCAATCACCTTCTTTAAGCCCAACTTTGCTTCAGCTGGCCCATAAATGACAATTTCGTTTGTGTCGTTAGGAATCATGGCCATGATTTCCTGGAAATACTGTTGCTCGGCATGGTTTGCCCGCTCTAAGGAGGTTTCATCTGCGGGGGAATACTGTGGCCCCCAAGGCGTTTTTGAGCGTGTGCCACCCCTTTACTTGAGGGTGCGTTACTTTTGAAATGAGATGCTAGATGATACCAAGATTCCCATCATTAAACTTACTGATATAGGCTTCTTTAAAGTCGAGCCAGATGCCGATTTGGATATTTTTCATGAATAAAAGTTTTGAACTGCGTTATTATTAGTTGCCTCCCCTGGTTTTTTCTGATTTGCTAGGGCTTTTAGGAACCCTCGTATTCGGTTCTATCTTTTTTTGAGGCTGCGTTCTTGGAGCAGGAACAGGTTGGGGTTCGCGCTTTTGTTCAATGCGCTTTGTTTCCTCCCATTGTTGACGGTGATAGTCTTTGGCATCTTCTGCCGGGCGCGCGCTTGGTTGTTCCGTCCGCTGTTTTTCCGTATTGGGCCGCTGTGGATTTTCTGAGGGTTTTACCGGCGTGGTCGGCAACACCCTGGGCGGACGTTTGGTGTCGGGTTTTGCCGGCTGGGAAATATTGGGTTCGCGTCGCGGTTCGGTTCTTTTCACTGCCGGGGCGGGTTCTTTGCGCGGTGCCCATTCGGAAGGCCGGGCTTGCGGCGCTTCCTCTTCACGCCTGATATCTTGTGTCGCTTGCGTTTTTGAGCGTTCCAAATCAGGGTATTTCCGCGCGTTTTTGTCCAAATATTCCGCTTGTGTAACAGGATTTTTCGGATTGCGGGCGTTGTAGTTTTGCCGACCCGCTTCAAACGTCCCAAATGCTTTCATGCGCTCAGGAAGACGGCCTTTGTCGCCCAGCCATTCCTCTGAAATGACCGTCCGGTTGCGCTCGCGCCAGGCGCCCACGCCTACGGAAATAGTAGTGCCGGAGCGGCGATGGCCGTTGTAGTGGTTCACGAAATGTGCGGATAAACGGCTGTAGTGGCTGTGGTGCTGTGGATGGTAAAAATACCAGTCCATAAAATACCAAGAGGGCATGTAAACGGCCTGAAAGCGGTTGTTTTGATAGTAAAACCCTGAGTCGTACCACCATGGGTGCGGCTGCCAGTAGGGTGCCGGATACCACCAGGGGTAGCCTAACCACCAGGAGTAGTGGTAGTCCACAACATATCGGCGCTGAGCATACACATTCTGATAATACAGATCGTCCCCGGCATAATAGTCGGGCGTGTACCCATATTCAGCAGCATACTCCTGTGAAGCAGATTCCAACTCTTTTCGAGCTTCGGGATCCTTTTCGATAGATTCTTTCCATTCCGCCAATTCTTCGGCGTGCTGGCGGGCGACCACAAGATTGAGCGAGTCAGTCATGTGGATCACCCCTGCGGGGTCTTCTCGGTAGAGGTCGCCGACCAGTATGGTGAATCGAATATCTTGATTGAGTATTTCCAGCACTTCCGGCAGTTCTATCAACTGTCGAAATGCCTGAAGCGCCGGTGCCGGATAACCTTCTACCATATCCTCAAAAGTATTTCGGGCTGTGTAGTCCAAGTCATCAATCTTGAGGACGGTGGGCATCTGACTTTGTACAACGTCGAAAGTCGCTGCGCGCTGGTCTTCAGGCAACTGGGTCAAAATCTCGCGGATGGCTGCTGGAGATTCCCGTTTTTCCGCGATTTGCCGCACCAAACCGGGATAAGCGGCAATGTCATAAAAAACCGTTTGGGTCGACCGTGGGAAGTCTTCAATGAGCGTGCGGAATGCTGCAGCCGTTTTCTGGCGGGCATTGTCCATTTTTATCAGCAACTCCGGATGTTTCGCCGCCTCCAGGATGGCTAAGCGCGTTTCCGAAGGGTAAAGCGCTAGTGCCTCCACGGATTTTTTGTTCTCTTCGGCGAGTTCACGTAGCAGTGCTTTGTCACTTTGGGCCGACAAGGCTGTTGAAAAAAGGATCAGCAATAAACTGTGTCGAAAAAGATGGTATAGGCGCATGAGTAGGATTTTGAAAGTCTCTTGACATGAAAAAAGCAAAACTGCTTTATACAAAGTTCAGTCAAAAACCTATTAAAAACCATGATGGATGTCAGTTCAGGCATTGATAATGGTCACTATAAGGTCATAGCCACCACCAAGCATATACTCCTCGTTGTGTCGTTGTGTCGTTGTGTGAAATAAAAATGTCCAGTGCCTACTGAAACAACACCAACACCTTCACTACCGTCTCCATCACCCCCCAACAGGCAGGGATTCCCACAAAAGCCCAGGCCAGCCAGAGCCGAAGACCGGAACTTTTTTCAGCATTTTTCGCCGCTGTTTCCTGCGTGCCGTCGCTTTGTTTTGAAGGAATATTTGCAGCAGCGTCTGCCTTATATCGATACCGCTCCGCCACCGGCTGGACACTGATATTACACACAAACCCGATCAGCAACAGCCCAGCCATAATATACATGGTGGTAGAATAGGCATTCGCCGCGGGTATGTGCAGGGTTTGAATCTGATATGCGCGGATATTGTTCACCAATTGAGGCCCCAGCAAAGCCGCCATACTCCAGGCCAAGAGCAATCGCCCGTGGATGGCACCTACTTCCATGGTGCCAAACATGTCGCGCAAGTAAGCCGGAATGGTCGCAAAACCGCCGCCGTACATGCTCATGATGACGCAGAAGGCCGCAACAAAAAGTACCAAGTTAGCAACTTGACCCGTCATGGGCACCAGGAAATAAAGCACAGCGCCCAGCAGAAAAAAGACGGAATAGGTGTTTTTGCGCCCAATTTTATCGGACAGCGAAGACCAGAAGAAACGCCCCGCCATATTGAACAGGCTGAGCAGCCCCACAAAACCACCCGCAACAGCAGCCGTCACCGCCTTGCCAGCGCCCAGTATTTTTTCTGAAAACATTTCCTGTATCATCACCGAAGCTTGCCCCAGCACACCGATGCCCGCCGTAACATTGAGCATTAATACCCCGAAAAGCAGGTAAAACTGTGGCGTGCGAACAGCAGTATTGGCATCCACGTCCGCGCCCGCAGGTTTTGCCGTGGAGCTTGTGAGCCCTTTCCAGCCCTTGGGCACCCAACCTGCTGCCGGGATGCGAATGCTCAGCACCCCGAATAGCATAAATGCAAAATAGAGCGCGCCCATCACCAAAAACGTGCGCTCAAGCCCCGTTGATTGCGCTGTCTGAAACCAGTCCATCAGCCGGATCGACAGCGGCGAGGCCAGCATGGCACCCCCGCCAAAACCCATGATGGCCATGCCCGTTGCCATACCGGGCCGGTCGGGAAACCATTTTATTAAAGTGGAAACGGGCGAGATATAACCCAAGCCCAGCCCAATACCGCCCAACACCCCGTGCCCGAGGTACAATAACCAGATTTGATGCGTCCATACCCCAAATGCCGCTACTACAAACCCACTTGAAAAACAAAGGGCCGACACAAACATGGCCTTGCGCGGGCCCACGCGCTCCAGCCAGCGCCCAAACACTGCCGCCGAAGCACCGAGGCAAAACAACGCGATGGAAAAAACGTACCCGACCTGCACCAGCGACCAATCGCCCGGCGCGGATTCGGTGATCCCAATCGATTGGGTCAGCGGCTTGTTGAACACGCTGTACGCGTAGATTTGGCCGATGCACAGGTGAATGGCCAAGGCAGCGGGCGGCACCAGCCAGCGGTTGAAGTTGGGTGGTGCGATGGTTTGGGATTTGTGGAGGAAGGTGTTGAGCATGGGTATCAAACTTTTTTGAGTGGTTGCGGTCATTCAAACGCTTAGTTGTTTTGTTGGTTCTGGCACCAAGGTAAAATAAGGATTTTTGTGTTTTTGAACAAAGTAGCGTAAACTTGCGCACCAAAAACAGAATCTGGAACCCCGGTGATAAAATACTGTTTTGGCACTGCGCTGCAAGATACTCAACACAGTGTTTGGGGGTATAATGGTAGGTTTTATGTGGAAATAAACCGTTTTTTTAAAATAATAATAGGCATTCAGTGTAATAAAGGCTATCATTACGACCAAACAATAAACTGATATGAAAAAAGCAATTATTACGACGATTTCATTGCTTGTATTAATTTGCAGTCAAGCAATTGCTCAAAATATCTATCAAGACAGTCTGAGTACCACGCCCTTTTCAAGTGCCCAATTTTATTTGGGGCTTGGCGTATATGTTCCGGCACCAATAGGCGGTGTTTTTGCGGTAACGGCATTTTCCCAAAAAGGCTGGGGAGGCTCCTGCACCATTAAAATTCAATCACCAAATGCAAAGAACCTTCCCGCTGATTTCAGTCCCGGGTTAATCATTTTAGGCGATGGCATACCCGATGAATATATAAAGACCGTCACTTTGCGCGCATTGAAAGAGGTTCCAACAGGTGCTGCAAGTATCCGCTTTGGCTTTGAAGTAGGACCCGCTTTTGAGTCAAAGAGAACGCTTGAAAACTTCCGCAAGAAAACCGAGTGGTTAAGCGCAAACTATTCCTATGACCAGGTAACCCATAGATCCCTTGGGCTTTCCATCAAAGGGAAAATGGAGTTCCCTATCAGCAAGTATTTTGGGTTTGAATTTGGGATGACATCCAATTTGTATGCCCAACGATCCTACTTGGGCTTTGATTTATTGCTTACACTGGGCCAACTACGGGATTGAGTTAATCCAAGGTTAGGGATGGTGCGTAATTGCCTAAAAGGGGAATACGCCAAATTCAAAGTTCTAAAATACCACATTTCAGCACGGAAAATCAAAAACATCTTAGCTACCTTGCCGGAAGAACTTCGCCCATTGTACAGCGTCGAATGACGTAAATCCATGCGGTCAGGACGATTTCCAACAACACCTGTGAACCTTACCATTTTTATGCAGCAACCATTCGTTCCCATTGCACTTCCCACCCACCCACCCCTGCCAGAAGGCGCGCACATCCTTGCCGCCGATGTTGGCGGTACCAAAACAGCCTTGGCCCTGTTCCACAAACATACAGGCACGTTGACACTGTTGAAGGAAGCGGAATACTCGTCCAAAAAATTCGGCGCGATGGCCGATTTCATCCGGCATTTTATGGAGGAATCGCCCATGCCCGAACGCCTGAGCATTGCTTTTGCCGGGCCGGTGCTGCACGGAAGGGCCAAGGCCACCAACTTGAGCTGGAGTGTAGACATTAAGGCTCTTGGCCAAGAACTCGGCATCCCGGAAACCTTTTTGCTCAACGACCTTGAAGCCAGCGCTTATGGCATTGCTTTTTTGACCCCGGAAGATTTCAGGGTGGTGCACCCAGTAACTGCCCCGATGGAAGGAAATGTGGCCATTATTGCACCCGGCACGGGTTTGGGTGAAGCGGGCATGTATTGGGACGGCAGCAAGCTGCACCCTTTTGCGACAGAAGGCGGGCACACGGATTTTTCGCCCCGCAGCCCTTTCGACTGGGAACTGCTGCACCACCTACAAAAAATATATGGCCACGTGAGCTGGGAACGCTTGATTTCCGGCCCAGGCATCCATCAGATATACCTTTTTCTGCGCGATGTGAAAGGCTTCAAAGAACCCGATGGTATGCCAAAGCAAATGGAACTCCTGGACCCCGCGGCCGCCATTGCCCTGGGCGCAAAACAAGACTGTGCCTTATGTGTAGAGACCCTGAACTTGTTTGTAAAATACCTCGCGGTGGAAGCTTCCAACCTCGCACTCAAGCTTAAGTCCACCGGCGGCATCTTCATTGGCGGTGGCATTCCGCCAAAAATCTGGAACGACGATTTACAGGAAGTTTTCCTGCAATCTTTTTTTGAAGTGGGGCGCTTGCGCGCGCTGATGGAATCGTCGCCAGTGTATTTGATAAAGAACCCTAAAACGGTGTTGTATGGGGCGGCGCATTACGGTGCATAAGCATGGTGCAAGGAGTTTGGCAGAAATGCCCAAATCTTTAAATTGAACATTATGTGCAAAAGTGCTTATTTTTGCAGAAACAATACCAATGACGGACATTTCTAAAGAAGCGCTTAAATCTGCACTGATAGAGCTATCTCAATCAGATAGGGCCTTTTTTGTATCCTTATTCGAGGATATTTTGAATGGATATGCATCCGAAAGTGATTCAAAACCGCCATCTAGTACCGACATCCTCTCTGAAAAAATAGCGCCACCCTATCGCAAAAATATAGACGCGCTCCGGGAGAAATACGCTATGGATAAAACGGTACTGCGGAAGCTTGGGGACTTGTTTGAGGATGCGCCTTCTGCTGAGGAGTTTTTGCAAGGCACTGAAAAGTAGGATAACTATCCAGCCGCTTGCGATGCCCAATCGGCTGACTTGGTTGCCGTTGCTTATGGCTATCCTAGCCTTCGTTGGAGGCTTCACTTCCAGACTTTTTCCTTACCCTGAGTTGTCGTGCTGTAGCATCCGTCCACGTCACAAGGGAAAAAGCAAAGCAAGATGTTGCAGTATTTGTGCATTCAGCGCACTTTACATGGACGGATGCTTACAGCAGGACGACTCAGGGTAAGGGAAGCGATTGACACTGAAGTTACCTGGATAGCTACATTTTAGCGTGGAATTCAAGATCGCGCATCCACCCCCCCAGGCGCACAATGCCCCTTCAAATACCGCGTAAACATCGTCTTCAAATGCTCCGATGTCCCCTCCCCCTCAAAAATACCATGCGAGCGATTCGGATAAGGCATCACCTGAAACTGCCGGTTGTATTTCACCAACTCATTGATCAGCATTTCCGCGTTTTGGTAATGCACATTGTCGTCGCCCGTGCCGTGGATATAGAGCAGGTTGCCGCGCAGGTTCTTGGCGTAGGTGATGGGCGAACCCGCCACGAAATCTTCGCGGTTTTCTTGGGGAAGTCCCATGTAGCGCTCCTGGTAAATATTGTCGTAAGTTAATTGGTTGGCCACTGCCGCCACAGAGATGCCTGTTTTGTAAATCTCTGGGTATTGGAACAAAAGATTTAGTGTCGCAGAGCCGCCGCCGCTCCAGCCATGCACAGCTACGCGGCTGGTATCGATCCAAGGGTAGGCTTCAAACATGGCTTTGGCGCCCATCGCCTGGTCGCGGATGTTGACGATGCCGATTTTCCGGTAAATGGACTTGCGCCAGGCCCGGCCTTTGGGCACTGGGGTACCGCGATTGTCGAGCGAAGCATATATGTAGCCGTCTTTGGCCATGTCGCCCTGGTACAAGCGGTTGTTGCCAATGCCGTAAACATCGCGCACGGTTGCTCCTGCCGGCTCGGAGTAGACATTAAAAACGATCGGGTATTTTTTAGTCGGGTCGAATGGAACGGGTTTTACCATCCAGCCGTCCATGGTGACGCCATCTTCGGTTGTCACCTGGAAAAAGGATACCGCGGCATCCGATGGTACTGCTATTTGCGTGGGAATGGCCTTTTCGCCTTCAAGCGCTGTGTGCCCGGGCAGACTTACCCATTCGGAAGCGCGTGGCGTGTAGTGGTTGTTAAATGTATGGAAGGCGTACTGTCCGTCGGGTGAAATCTGGTAGGCATGCGTGCCGCTCTGGCCAGCTGGGGAGACAAGTTTTATGGCGCTTTTGCCATCCTTGCGAATCTGGTACAAGTAGGATTGTGTGGCATTATTGGGCGAAGCCATGAAATACAGCAGGCCGTTTTTGTCGTCGAACAGTTTCAGGGTAATCACATCGAATTCGCCGGGCGTGAGCAGGTTCTCCGTTTTTCCATCCGCAGAAATCTTGTAAATATGCCGCCATCCGTCCTTTTCACTGGTCCACAAAAAAGCGTTGCCGCCGTCTGTCCAGTCCCAGTAGCCATCCGCGCCATCGGCTTGCAGGTCGATCCAGGCAGCGTCTTTTTCTGTATAAATGGTGCGGCTCTTGCCTGTTGTAGGATTGCACAACATCAGCTGCGTTTCATTTTGCTTGCGGTTGAGCTGCTGGATCATAATGTCTTGTCCGCCGGGTGTCCATTCCATGCGCGGCACGTAGGTTTGGCGCGGGTCGCCGGGGATTTGCATCCACATTGTTTTACCAGTTGCCACCTTCACCACACCGATTTTATACGGCGATGGCGCTTCTCCCACCTTAGGGTATTCCACCGGAACATTAAAGGCGTAGATCGAATCGGTGTTGTTGATCATCAGGAAATCGCGGATTTTCCCGGCATCTATTTGCCAATACGCGATGCTCTTGCTATCGGGCGACCAGCGGAAACCGTCGCGGCAATCAAATTCTTCTTCGTACACCCAATCGAAAGTGCCGTTGATGAGTTTATTCGCGCCCTTTGTTTGGGTCAGTTGCTTGATTTTACCCGAAGCCAGGTCTTCCACATACAGGTTGCGCTCGCGCACGTACGCGACCTGTGTACCGTCTGGTGAAAACTTTGCGAACATCAGCGTGGATTCAGGACGGCCTTTTCCCAATTGGGAGAGCTTGTTGTTTTTCAGGTTCAATACCCAGTAATCGCCCCTGGTATCGTAGCGCCAAACGCGTTTGGTATTGGTGTACAACAGCACCTTTTGGCGGTCGTTAGAAAAGAAGTAGTTGCGCAATTTCAGGGGATTCTCCTGGCCGGCGGGGGTGAGTTGTGCTGCCGTCACCACCGCTGTTTTCTCCAAACCAGGTAGGGTTGATTTTATGATCTGGCCTGATTCTTGGAGGAAAAAGCCATCGCCTTCGGGAGTCCATTTGAGGTCTTGGGAATGAAGTGAGATGCAGAGGGCGGTGAAAATGAGGAAGGAAATGATGCGACGCATAGGTAAACTGTTAAATAATTTAGACGGGTGAAGATACACCCCTCTTTCTCAATATATAAACATGAAACCGTACTTCTACCTAATTTTTTCTTTGTTCGCCATCCAACTTTCCAGCCAAACAGTTCATTATGTGAACCCATTGGCCCAAGGCCAAAACGACGGCAGCTCTTGGGCGAACGCATTTACCAGTTTGCATAATGGCCTTTCTGCCGCGCAGTCTGGCGATGCTATTTGGGTCGCGCAATCCATATACCACCCCACTGCTGGAATCGACAAAACCATTCGTTTTGAATTAAAGTCCAACGTGAAAATGTATGGCGGGTTTGTCGGCGGCGAGTCTATGCTGGCTGAAAGAAATTGGGAAGTACACCCAAGCATCATTGATGGTGATATTGGAACGCTTCAATATGCTGAGACTCATTCCAATTTGTTATTTGTTGGGAAATTAATCAAGTGATTTACTTCTATTGAGGCCGCTGTGGCTTGAGAATAACCACAGCGGCTTCAAATGGAGTCTGTACAACACGTTTTATTCTCCCCCCGCCCGCGCTTCCAGCGTCTTCCTCCCCAACGTAATCAAATGCCCCATCTCCTTCCCATTCCGATACGTCACCACCCGCAGCGTAATCGGCCCATCCGGCAACGCCACTGGACTGGAATATTTCGTGGAATGGTTGTCGGGCATCGTGTCGTCAATGGTATAAAAAATATCCAGGTTGGGTACTTCCGCTTCTAATTCCAGCCACAGTTTTCCATCCTTCCACATCGGTTTCACCATCGCATCGTACACCGCGCGGCTGTAGTTGATGTCAGCAGCATCGGCGCGGGCAAAATGGCTTTCCATCCGGCCCGCAAAGTTTTCCCAGTTTTTGGCGCTTTTGGGCGACCAATACACCTCCGACAAAGCCCAGGCTCGTGGGAAAGTCATGTATTCTGCAGCGCGCAGGGACGGGATATGCTCTGTCCAAAGGTTGCCCTGTCCGCCGAGGATGTACTTGGGGTCAACGCCTTCAGGCACGGGCTCATAGCTGTAACTCTTTTTGCAGCGCAGGTTGGCATAAATGGGCGGGTCGACAGATGGGTCGCCCTGGGTGTAATCCAGGTAAGCAAAGGTAGTAGGCGTCATAACGACTTCATGGCCCATTTGCGCCGCTTCAATGCCGCCTTTGATTCCCCGCCAGCTCATGACCGTGGCTTCCGGCGAAATACCACCTTCCAGGATTTCATCCCAGCCCAGCAGTTTTTTGCCTTTGGCTTTCAGGATACCTTCAACTCTGCCCATAAAATACCCCTGTAAATCTTCCACATGCCGGATGCCGAGTTTTTTCATCAATGCCTGGCAACCGGGGTCTTCTTTCCAATAACCTTTGTAGCACTCGTCGCCCCCTACGTGGATGTATTGGTTGGGAAACAGCGCCGCCACTTCGGTAAATACTTTGTCCAGAAAAGTATACACCGCCTCGTCCGAAGGATTTAGCATGTTTTCGATCTTCATTTTGAAGGTGCCGTTGCCGTACCAATCCGCAAAGTTTGTCCCAGGGTCCACGAAGGTATTCGGGTTTTTGGTGCAGCTCAATTCTGGGTATGCGGCAATGGCAGCCATGGAGTGACCAGGTACATCAATTTCAGGCACGATGGTCACATTGCGCGCTTGAGCGTAGCGGATTATCGCTTTGATATCTTCATGGGAATAAAACCCGCCGTAGGTAGCCGCTTCGCCGGGTTTAGGGTCATCGCGATCGCCGAAATGTCCCGCGCGCGCTACCCGCCAGGCACCCACGGACGTGAGTTTTGGCAGTGATTTTATTTCAATACGCCAGCCATTGTCGTCGGTCAGGTGCCAGTGAAAAGTATTGTATTTCAGGCGGGCAATTTCGTCGATATAGGCCATCACATCCTCTTTGCTGAAAAAATGGCGGCTCACGTCGAGCATGATGCCCCGCCAGGCGAGACGCGGATAGTCGGTGATGGATACGGCGGGAATGGTCCAGTTGGCCGTTGCTACAGCCTTGCTTTCTATTTCTTTGGGGAATAATTGCAGCAGGGTTTGCATGCCATAGAACAGACCTGCGGGCTGGTTGGCACTCAATACCACGCCTTTTGTCGTGACTTCCAGCGTGTAGCCTTCTTTGCCGAGCAATGGGGTGGGGGAGGCGTTCAGGTTTAATTGGATGCTGCTTTTTGCGCCTTGCTGGGCTTTTATGGCCATTCCCGTTGGCGTGTTCAGTTTTTGTGCCAGCATGGCCGCCACGGTACCAGCTGCTGCTTGGTTGAAACTGATGGAGGTTGACTTTGAGAGGCTAAAAGAGCCGCTTAGGGGCTGAATATCAACGGGTTGGGGGATTAGTTGAATGGGGTTGTTTTGCGCGCGCAAGGATGCAACAGCGCATAACAGGAGCAGGGAGAAAAGTTTCTTCATATCGGATCAACGGTGTTGTTAGTTGATGCGAAGAAAAGGAGCTTTTTATGGCAATCCAAAGTTGTCCCTGAAATTACATGCACCCTAGTAGCGCCACTAGGATGAAATCACCTTGCTGGGTGACCTTCATCATCCCTTTTTTGCATCAAATTGGGTCATTTTTGCACCAAGCACTAAAAAAAGTTTTATGCAAAAGATACTTGTCACCACCGATTTCTCCATCCACTCCAAAGCTGGCATGCGCTTCGCCATTCAACTGGCAGCGCAAAAAAAAGTGGAATTGGTTTTCTTCCATTGTTTTCAGGCACTGATCCCTACCACTGTTTTTAGGGAAAGGATCGAAAAATCCCTGGAAAATCAGGGGGACACGTTTTTGAAAAAACTGAAAAAGTTGGTGGAAGGTGTGTACAAATCAGTGAATATCACACCGGGAAATTATCGCACAGTAGTTATAGACGACCTTAATCCGGAGGTCATGATTCTGGATTATGCCGAAAAAAATAGCTTTAGTTTTATTTGTATGAGCACCCGTGGCGCAGGTCAATTGCGCAAGATCATGGGCACCAACACCAGCAATATCATCTTGAAATCTGCGGTTCCAGTCTTGGCAATTCCCCATACTTACCGCATCCATCCCATCAAAAAAATTCTTTACGCTTCTGACTTGGAAAACCTGGATCAGCAAATGCAGGTAATTTCGCCATTGGCTGAATCATTGGGCGCGAAAGTTGATCTGGCAAATTTTTTCAATCAGGTATCCATGAAGCTTGACGCAGGAACACTGTCCGAGATGTGGCAAAAAAAGTACCCGGAACTTGACAACGTGATAATGCAACAATTGGATACAACGTCTGGCTTCGCAGCACAATTGGACGTGTTGAGCAAAAAACTCAAGCCAGATATGGTGGTGTTTTTTAGAAATGTCAACAAGACTTGGTTCGACAAAGTGTTTAGTGTCAGCAGGTCTGAAACGTTTTCTTTTATAAGTAAAGTACCGATGTTGGTGTATCGGAAGTCCTCCTAACCTATAGACTCCATCTTCCCACCTTTCAAACGCAGCACCCGCTGTGTGCGGCTGGCCAATTCCGGATCATGCGTCACCAGCACCAGGGTGGTGCCAGCTGTTCGGTTGAGGTTGAAAATCAAGTCCACAATGCCGGATGCGTTTTCAGCATCAAGGTTGCCCGTAGGTTCATCAGCAAACAATATTTGTGGGTTGTTGGAAAAAGCACGGGCGATGCATACGCGCTGCTGCTCCCCGCCCGATAGTTGTGCCGGGTAGTGGTCGAGGCGATCGCCAAGGCCCACTTTAGCCAGCCATTCCCGTGATACAGTCTCTGCGGTGGGATCGCCGCGCAACTCAAGCGGCACCATTACATTTTCAAGTGCTGTAAGGGTTGGTATCAATTGGAAGTTTTGGAAAACAAAACCGACGTGTTTGTTGCGCACCGCCGCGCGTTGATCTTCATTTAAATCATCGAGGGCAATACCATTCAGGATAACAGAGCCTTTTGTGGCGCGGTCCAGTCCAGCGCAAAGGCCAAGGAGGGTGGTTTTGCCAGAACCGGATGGGCCGACAATGGCAAAAGTATCGCCTTGGGCCAAGTCAAAAGTTACGTCATCCAAAACGGCGAGGTCAGTACCGTTGGCGGTTTTGTAATGTTTGCTGAGGTTGCTTGCGCTGAGCATATCTGGATAAATGATTGTGTGTCTGAGAAATGTACCCTTGAAACGCGCGTTAGGGTAATTGGTTGCCGCTCTTTGACGAATGCTATGTTTGGGCTTGTAAACCGTCCTTTTTCATCGACAGGGGAAACGCACAAATTTTCAACACATAGACACATAGACACATAGAAAACATAGCACGACAAACACGAAATAAATTTTCTCACACCAAGCCACAACGACACAAAGTCGCGTTGCTATTGGCCAGAAACCGTTGAAAGCACCAAAAGCGAAGCCTTTTTCGTTGTGGCTTTGTGGCTTTGTGCGCGTTTTTTTTATGTCGTGACGGGTATTACTATGTTTTCTATGTTCCTATGTGTCTATGTGTTTTAAACTCACACCTTCCAAAGCCGCAAAAACAGCACCTCCAGCGCCAAAAACAGCAACGCAAAGATGACGCACCAGCGCCACAGCACGATGCCGCGTTCCTGCTCATCCACCACCTGGCCGAAGTTGGCCTCCGCCGTTTCCGACAGCACTTTTATATTGTTAGAAAGCCCTTCAGAAAGTTGCTCGGATGTTTTGTACTGCAGGTCACTTTCCTTGCGATCATAGTTGAAGCCATATTCCGCCAAGGTGCTATCCCCTTGTAAATGAAGGCGATACCAGCCAGCATCCCGAATTTGGGTGCCTGGTGTCAGCAACACCTTAGAACCAATAATGCGCTGTTCCGGAATAAATTCGCCGTCAGTTGCCGGTTGCTGTCCGTCCACCGTCTCCCGTCCGCCGTCTCCTGTCAACCGTCCACCGTCTCCCGTCGACCGTCCACCGTCCACCGTCAACCGTAACTTATAAATTGTTTCGCCGCTGGCAGCCACCTTGTGTTTGGCTTCTAGCACCTCGTCTTTGCCGATGGTGTAGGCTACTTGGCGGCTTTTAGTGCCAGCAATGGCCATTTTGAAAAGCATGGGCACGAAGATTTCGCCGTTGCGCACCAGGTCGTTGCTTTGTTCATTGAGTGGTGAAGCAGAGAAATAGAGCGCTCCTTCGCCGACCGTGTATTTGGCCATCAATGCTGAGCCATCGCGGTAGGTCAGGATGTGTTCGCCGCGTGCGGGGGCGATTTTGTAGTTGCCCTGAGTGGACGGAAGCCGCAGGTTGGCGCTTTTGTTCATGAAAACGTCGCGGAATACAAACTCCTCGGTGTTGACCTGGCTGGCTTGCCGCGGCGTAGGTTCATAGCTGCCCAGTTCTCCGGCACCGAAATTTTGCAGGAAGGCGTTGTAGGAACTGAGGTCGGCAGTTTGATTTGGGAACACGAGGACAGTGCCGCCGTTTTGGGCGAAATTTTTGAGTTCGGTGCCAAGGCCAGAAGAAATGGAACTTAGTTCATGCAACACGATCAACTGATAATCCCCAAATTTTGAATAGTCCAGCGACCGGGAATCGGCATTGTCAACGTGTGCATATTTGGCGCCAAGGAAGGCGTTGCTTAAATATTTGTTGGCTTGCAAGCCATTGATTGCCAGGATATTAACCCGCTCTGCCACATTGAAAGACAGGTAATATTCATCGTCAAATTGTACGGGATAATCCGTGATGGAAATGCGGGCTTCGTGCCAACCAGCATGGAGAATATTGAAAGGAACAGTATCCAATCGGCTGCCGTTTGCCGGAATGTCGATGGAGCCAACAGGTTTGGTTTGCCCATCGTGGCGCAGGCTGATGCGGACATCTGTGGCAGCTTCATCGCTGCGGTTGCTGATTTTTACGAGCAGGTTGGAAGGTTGATTCAGGATTTGGACAGGGGTTTCAAACCAGACGCTGTCGACCGAGACATTGCGCTCCTGCACAGCGCGCATGGGTACAAGGTTCACTTCGATCAAGGTATCCCGGAAGTTGTTGATGTCGGCAATATTGGCCTGGAAGTCGCTGACGACGTAGGCCGTTTTGTTTTCCTGTTTGCCCGTGTTGAGGCATTGTTGTTGGCGGATCAGCACTTTGGAGAGGTCGCGGGATGCAGGGCTGGTTCGTATTTCTTCGATGCGGTTGAGGGCATCTTCTTTGCTGATGAGGCGCTGGTCGCGGCCTTCAAAATCGTTGGTGAGGATTTGGAAACGGTCTTCCACGCGAAAGGCAGAGACAATTTCACGGGCGCGTTGTTTGGCAAGTTCCAGCAAGGGGGCTTCCTTAGACAATGCATTCATACTGAAAGAATTGTCGACAAAAACACTGACGGCGCGTTCGCCTTTTTTTACCCCGCCTGACAGTGGAATAAAGGGTTGTGCAAAGGCTAGTACCATGGCTGCAATGGCCAAACAGCGCATGAGCAGCACCAGCAGGTTCCGGAGTTTCTGTCGGTTGCTGGTTTCCTCTTTTACTTCCTTCAAAAAGCGCACATTGGTAAAGTACACGCGTTTGAAACGGCGGAAATAAAACAAGTGGATGATGATGGGTATGGTCAAAACCGCAAGGGCGGCGAGAAATCCTGGGAATAGAAATTGCATTTCGAGTGTTTAATACAAAGGGAATTGTTCTTGGGAGGGGCAAAAATGGCGGTTTTCCTGAAATTATCGGCTATGAATTGTCAAATCCAAGCATTGACAGCCATTCTAATAAAAACCGGGAGTATATTTAAATAATTTCCACCAATTCATCTCCATTTTGCAGTATTTGTAGGGCAAAAGCCAGCTAGCCCGTTGAAAGATTTCAATATCTGTTGCATCTCGTAAACCCAAATCACGCAATGCATAACTGACATGGTTCATTTCTACAGTAAGCCACAAAGCAAGTGATGGCGGCAGTTGTGCATCCAGCCATATTTCCATCAGGCGGGGACAAGAACGGGGTGTTCAAACCGGCGAGCAACATAAGTCAATACTGCCTGAATATCAAGTATTTCCAGATCAGGAAGTTCTTTTACAATTTCTTGTGGGGATAGATTATTTGCAAGTAAATCGAGAATGTCTGACACCCGAATTCGCATCCCACGAATACAAGACTTCCCTCCACAAATTGCGGGGTTAGTGGTTATTGTTTTCAACAATTCACTATTATTCATATGATATAGTTTCTGCAAAATTACCATTTTCTAATGAAATTTTCCGTTCAGATATTTCTAAGATAAGTTGTTTTGCTATTTTTACCTGATATTCGCAACTGGATTCAGGTTATTCTCGTGAATTGCCTTGAGATATTGTAACATTGGCTTTAAGACAATTTTATACCAAAAGGATTTTACCTTAGATATCCATTCAATCATCGCATCATGCAAGTTTACCACGACCTACTCCGCCATATCCTTGACAAGGGCTCCAGCAAATCCGACCGCACCGGTACCGGCACCATCAGCGTATTCGGCTACCAGATGCGTTTCAACCTTTCGGAAGGATTCCCCCTGCTTACCACCAAAAAAGTACACACCAAAAGTATCATCCACGAGCTACTGTGGTTTTTGCAGGGTGATACCAATATCAAATACCTAAAGGACAACGGCGTGCGTATTTGGGATGAATGGGCTGATGACAATGGAAATCTCGGTCCGGTGTACAGCAAGCAGTGGCGTTCCTGGGCTACCCCTGATGGCCGAACGATCGACCAGATCAGCGAGGTAGTAAAAACATTGAAAAACAATCCCGACAGCCGCCGCATCATTGTTTCAGCCTGGAACCCGGCCGATTTGCCGCAGATGGCGTTGGCGCCTTGCCATTGTTTGTTCCAGTTTTACGTAGCCGATGGGAAGCTCTCCTGCCAATTGTATCAGCGCAGCGCCGATGTGTTTCTCGGTGTGCCGTTCAACATTGCTTCCTACGCGCTGCTGACGATGATGATCGCCCAGGTATGCGACCTTGCGCCGGGCGATTTTGTGTGGACGGGCGGCGATACACATTTGTATATCAATCACTTGGAGCAAGTAGAGCTACAGCTATCGCGCAGTTTCCGATCCTTGCCGACCATGAAAATAAACCCGGCGGTGCGCGATATTTTCGGGTTTAAGTACGAAGATTTTGAGGTGTTGCATTATGAGCCTTGGCCGGGAATTAAAGCGCCGGTGGCCGTTTAATACATCCACATTCGTAAGCCAGGTACTCGCCACGCGTCAATTAAAAACAGCCACCGTGATGTTCCAAAAAAGCTTTCATCGCTAGGCTTCGTCGTTGAGGGGGCAAGTGTCTTTACGCGATTTATGGCGTTGGCGTAACCTGCACCGCATTTGCCAGGGGTAAGCCGTCTTCAAAATCAGCGATGTTATGGAAAGTAACCTGTGCAATTTCCGTGAGGGCCTCTTCTGTGAAAAAAGCCTGGTGGGAGGTGACCAGCACATTCGGAAAAGCCATCAGGCGGGCGATCTGGTCGTCCTGTATGATGGTTTCCGAGAAATCCCGAAAGAACAGGTGCTCTTCCTGTTCGTAGACATCCAGTCCTAGATATCCCAATTGCCCGGTTTTGAGCGCGTCGATTGCCGCTTTGGTTTGAATCAGCCCTCCCCGTCCGGTATTGATGAGCATTACTCCACGGCGCATCAGGCGGATTGAATCTGCATTGATGAGGTGGTGGGTCTGCGGGTTTAGCGGACAATTCAGCGACACGATGTCCGAAGCGCCCAGCAATTCGGATATCGGCAGGTATTGCACACCTTTTGCGAGCAGTGCGGGGTTTTCGGTCACGTCGTATGCCAAAACGCGGCAGCCGAAACCAAGCATGATGTCACAAAATACCGCCCCGATTTTTCCGGTGCCGACCACACCGACCGTTTTCCCGAAAAGGTCGAAGCCTGTCAGGCGATCGAGCGAAAAATTGCCTTCCCGGACGCGGTTGTACGCTTTGTGTGTTTTTCTGTTGAGGGTGAGGATTAGTGCAACGGCGTGTTCGGCAACTGCGTGCGGCGAATAGGCAGGCACCCGAACGACGGCCATCCCGGCTTCGGCGGCGGCGGGAAGATCAACGTTGTTGAAACCCGCGCAGCGCAGGGCAACAAGCCGGATACCCGACGCGGCCAATTGCCGGATTACAGGAGCTGTTACCCGGTCGTTGACAAACACGCATACGGCATCACTGCCCGCAGCCAGCCCGACGGTCTGTTCGTCTAGCGCTACCTCGACGTACCGAAGTACACGCTTTCGGCTGTTGTGCCGGTCGAAATACAGCCGGTCATAGTTTTGGGTTGAAAAAAAAGTAACGGTCATCTTGTGTGTGGCAAACAACTCCAAAGGAAATGGCTAAGGGGGGCGATGTGCTTAACGTTACAGCCAGCCCAAAAACGGCTCTTCCAAAATATTTTTCAATTCCACCAGGAAGCGCGCTGCATCGCCGCCATTGATTACCCGGTGATCCCAACCGATGGTCATCGGCATCATCAAACGCGGTTCGAAGGACTTGGTAGCTTCGCTCCAAACGGGCTCCATTTGTGCGGTCACGATGCTGAGGATGGCCACTTCCGGCCAGTTTACAATAGATATCATGTTGGTGCCACCGATACCGCCGATGTTTGAAATGGTAAAGGTGCCGCCCATGATGTCGGGCATGGTGACTTTTCCGGCTTTGGTGCGGCCGGAGACTTCGCTGAGTTCTATGGCAATATCGGTAAGCCCTTTTTGATCCACATTTTTGATGTTCGGGACAAAAAGACCATTGGGTGTGTCCACCGCAATGCCGACGTTGATGTATTTTTTGTAGATCACCTCGTTGGTTTCTACGTCAAGGCTGGCATTGAACTGGGGCATTTTGCGCAATACCGCGGCCACCGCTTTGGTCAGGATGACGGTCATGGTGAGACTTCCGCCAGCTGCTTTCACCTGCTCTTTGTATTGTTGGCGCAATGCCTCTACTTTGGTAATATCAGCTTTGTCGGTGATCCAGGCGTGTGGGATCGTGTTGGTGGAATAGGCCATTGCCTCGGCGGTTTTGATGCCGACATTGCTTTGGGCTTTGCGCTCTGTTTCGCCAAATTTTGAAAAATCGGGCAGTGGCTTGCGCGCCACGGTACCAGTCATGACGGAGCCTCCACCAGTATCTACCTTGCGTTTCACAAAGTCGACTACATCTTTGTAGGAGATGCGGCTGGCACCTTCTGCCGGGCGTACATCGGAGAGGCTAATGCCAAATTCCTTGGCGCGTTTGCGGGCAAGGGGCGATACACGCAGGCTCGACGAAGTTTCAGCCTGTATGGCTGTAGCGGCAGCAGGCTTTTCTTTCGGTTCAGCTGCAACAGGCGCGGGAGGTGGAGGAGGCTCTGCTTTCGGTGCCGCCGCCGCAGGAGCAGGAGCGGGTGCAGCCGCAGCATCTGATACCTGAAGGCGTAACACAGCGCTGCCTTCCGTCACTTCGTCGCCCTTTTTTACCAATATCTCCTCCACGACTCCGTCCACATCGACGGGCATTTCAGCGTCAACTTTATCGGTGCCAACCACGATAACAACTTGTTCTTTGCTTACTTTGTCACCCGGTTTTACCAATATTTCGGTCACTTTACCACTAACACCATCACCCATGGAGGGGAGTTTGAATTCGTACGCCATTTTACGCTTGCTTTTTTCTGTTGAAGGTTGATTTTGGAACTTGTCCGCACCAACTTGTATTTAAGTGGCAAAGATGGGGAATCTGTCACTACTTATTGGCCTGACGGCAAAAAAAGTAGATGATCTGTAAAAAAATCACTTAAATCACTAAAAAAAATTACTGCTAATTATTAATCTTGATGTCCAGAATTTCCATTACCGTTGAACTTTGGCTTTACAAAAACTGGTTCGAACTTTGATAGCGCGGCATAAATGCCAATGTCATTGACTTAAGAATGTTCGACCTCGGACAGGTCCAACATTTGTAGCATTGATCAGGCGTTAGTAATTTGAACTCGGAGAGGTGTAACGTTAAATAATATGCAGGTTTCCGTTTAAATGTTGGACCTCTCCGAGGTCTGGTAATAATGGGTGCCAATGATTTCTACAAACGTTGGACCTCTCCGAGGTCTTAAGTCAACGGCATTGGCATTTATGCCGTTTGACCCACCCATCTACCTTGACGCTCCCGCGCATTACGCCCAGCAAGCAATTTGGCCGCATCAGTAATTTTAGCACTGTAAATAGATTCTATTGTTCTAACTTGTCCAATCTCATAACTCATAACTCATAACTCATAACTCATCTCTCATAACTCATCTCTCATAACTCATCTCTCATAACTCATCTCTCATAACTCATCTCTCATAACTCATCTCTCATAACTCATCACTCATCACTCATCACCCATCACTTAAAAAAATGCTTTCACGATACGTACTCCAAGCCGGCAACCTGGCCGACATGCAAGTCCAACCATTTGAACTGGACAACCCCCAACCCCAGGAAGTTCAAATTGCCGTGCGCGCCATCGGATTGAACTTTGCCGATGTGTTTGCGATATGGGGATTATACGGCGCAACGCCAAAAGGGGCTTTCACGCCCGGCCTCGAATATGCGGGGGTGGTGGAAAAGGTAGGTTCCGAAATTTTACACCTTAAGCCAGGCGACCGTGTCATGGGTGTCACCCGTTTTGGGGCATACACCACCCATTTGAATATTGATGCCCGTTATGCCATTGCCTTGCCCGTAGACTGGGATTTTGCCACGGGCGCTGCGTATCTGGTGCAAACCCTCACGGCTTATTACGGCATGTTGCACCTGGGGGCTTTGCAGCGCGGCCAGAACGTGCTGATCCACAGTGCAGTCGGTGGGGTAGGCTTGCAGGCGCTGAAAATCGCCAAGGCTTATGATTGTTTTACCATAGGCACCGTTGGCCATGCCGGGAAGGTTGAATTCGCCTTGAAAGAAGGCTATGATCGGGTGATTGTACGCGACAAAAGCACCTTCGAGGCAGATTTAAAAAATGCACTGGGAGAGCGGCCCCTCGAATTGGTGATGGACAGTGTCGGCGGTCAGTTTTTCAGCATTCCTTTTTCCATGCTTGCGCCGATGGGTAGGGTCGTGGTGTTTGGTTCGGCGCGTTATGCTACACCGGGCGATCGGCCCAATAAATGGCACATGATAAAAACGTGGCTTACCCGCCCTAAAATTGACCCGCAACAGCTGCCGGAAACCAACCGCGGCGTATTGGGTTTCAACCTGATTTGGCTGTACGAACGGGCAGCATTGCTGCACACACTGTTACAAGATTTGGAAGCTTTGAAATTGTCGCCGCCGCATGTTGGGCATCGTTTCACCTTTGATAAATTGCCGGATGCTGTACGGTTGTTTCAAACGGGGAAAACAGTAGGGAAAGTGGTGGTAGAGGTTTTGTAAAGGGTTGATAATTAGTTTTTTATCGGCAGAATGGACGAGCAATTGTCTACTAACAAGTTGCCCCTATAAGATTTTTTTAAGGCCAGATCATACCCGGCTTCAAGCACGAAATAGTCAAGGTCGTCCTGTGTTGGAGACAAGGTGAAATCATATTGGCGCCATTGTTCATGATCAACGGGGTTACTTGTAGCAAGCAATTCCTTTTCGAAGGTCTTGGAGTTTACGCCCCAAATTTGTAGTAAAATAGGGCTGGTAAAAGGTTCTACATAGCCAGACCCTGTCATGGAATCATATGTTGAAGATATAGCCAACCAAACACTAAAAGAATACCGGACTCCAGCTTTCATTTTTTTTGGCAATGGCTGCCCAACGGCTTCTCTTGTACCGTTTTCACGCGTCACCATACCTAGGTATTGACGGCCGTGATGTGGCGCTTTGGTCACCGAATAACCGCCTGGTTGGATATCTGGCGGCGATTGATATTTTGCACCCAAATCATCCCAAAATTTAGGATCGGGATGGTGCTCGTTAATATCTTGCTCAAAAGAGGGACTCTTGAGCAGCATTTGGCCCGCTCCGGAATCAGCGATTTCAGTAGCCATTGAAGGTGTGAAGGATGAAAAATCTAAGGCCACAATGTAACCTGGTTGGCCCCAATGCAGCATTTTTATTTCGGAGCAATTATCAATCAATAAATTGCCGAAATACGGGACTGCCTCTGTTGTGTTGCCTGTTGAGAAAATAATTTGATCACAATCAATCGTCTGAGGATTTAACCGGAAGGTGTACTTGCGCCATTCATCGTGGTCAATGGGCTTTGTTTCAACCAATACTTCGTTTAACCGGCTTTTTGAATTCACGCCTAATATCCGTAGCGTGGTAATGCCGTCACATGTTTTGGTGCCGCGCTGTTTTCCTTTTTTAAAAGACGGTACGATATATTTGGAAGCATGTGCCAGCCAAATACTGAACGTATAAATTGAATCCTTTTCAAGTGGCTGCGACAAGGTTTGACCAATGCCTTCGTAAATTTCATAGGGGCGCGAACACAAGCCTACAAATGTCTTATCGTCTTGCGGCTTGGCGTTGACCTCATAATCTCCAGGCAACAAGTCTGGATAACGACTTTTTTCATCAGCAAACGAACCCCAGTCTGTCGGCGTCGTATTGATGTTTGGCGCGTCAGATTCAAAGGAGGGATTGGCGAGGGTGATGATCTTTTGGGCGAAAAGGAAATTGCTTGAAATTAGAGCACAAGCCAGGAGCGTGTAAGTGTAGTTGTGTTTCATTTAAGGGGTGTTGATCTGAAACGATTATTTAGGTACTTGGATGATTGCGGAACAGTTATCCAACAGCAAATTGCCATTTTTCCCCTCCTGACCTTTGGCATAATACGCCATCAAATCAATTTCATCGTAATCTGCAATGCGTGGGGTAAAAACGAAGGTGTATTTGGTCCAGGCGGCAATGCCAACAGGCTGACTTTCAGCCAACAACTCTTCAGCGCGGGTGGAAGTATTGTAGCCCCAGATTTTCAAGACTGTGGGTGCTTTGAAATTTAATATTTCGCCATTGCTATTTGGAGAGGGCGACATGTAAATTCTGGACTTTGCCAGCCAAACGCTGAAGCTGTAGGTGGAATCTTTGCGCATCCAGCCTTCCAAAACTTGCCCGATGCCTTCCCAGGTATTGTTCTCGCGCACGACCATGGCTACAAAGTTCCTACCATCTTGTGCCGGCAACGTGACATCCCAAAAACCGGGCTGAATATCAACAGGGGAGCTGTTCTCCACCCCTAAATCAATCCATCCTTCGGGCGTTTTGCCCATTTGGGCTGCGTCGGAATCGAAGGATGGATTTTTTAGTTCAATGCGATCCTGTGCGGAGATAGAAACAATTGGCAGCAGCAGGAACACCGCATGGAGGATAACGGAGGCTTTCATGTTCATATCAAGTAGTTTGGTTTCGAACAAACAGCAACGACACAAAGGTGCGCCGCTGCATTCGTCAACTATTTCGACACAACAACTATTTCGTATCCAAAAATATTGCTTAAACCATTGCTTTATCCGATGCAAAAACAGCACCAGCGTACTCCCGGTTCATGCGGGCGATGTTAGACACGGAGATTTCCTTCGGACATTCGGCTTCACAGGCGGTCACATTGGAGCAGCGGCCAAAACCTTCTTTGTCCATCTGAGCGACCATATTTAATACCCGTTTTTGGTGCTCAACATGTCCCTGTGGAAGGAGGGCGAGGTGCGAAATCTTAGCTGCTGTAAAGAGCATCGCCGATGCATTCGGGCAAGCAGCCACACAAGCCCCACATCCGATGCAAACAGCAGCATCAAAAGCTGTCGAAGCCTGATCTTTTTCAATAGGAATGCTGTTGGCGTCTTGTGCTTGTCCTGTGTTCACACTCACATAGCCACCCGATTGTATGATACGGTCGAATGCGGAGCGATCAACCACAAGGTCGCGGATGACCGGGAAAGAGCGTGCGCGGAAAGGCTCAATCACAATGGTATCACCTTCTTTGTAATGGCGCATGTGTACCTGGCAGGTAGTGGTGCCTTTCATTGGGCCATGCGCTTGTCCGTCAATAACAAGGGAACAAGAGCCACAAATACCTTCGCGGCAATCGTGTTCAAATGCCACGGGAGCTTCGCGTTTTTCCACCAGCTGTTCGTTGAGCACGTCGAGCATTTCCAGAAAGGACATGTCGGGATCCACATTAGGGAGTTCGTACGTAACGAATTGTCCTTTATATTGGCCACCTTGCCGCCAGATTTTGAGTGTCAATTTCATGTATCAGATAAATTTTATTGTCAAATACCGAGTCCTAAATACAGACTTATGGTGTTGAATGTCAATGGTATCGCTTTTCCTCCGCTCGGATTCTTTCCAATGCTTATGGCTCCATAATCGTTGTGCAGGCCTATGATCACGCTTTTTCGCATGGTTTCTCCTAGTTGCAGGCCAACTCCAATACGGGGTCCAAGGCTTAGCCTGCGCAGTTTTTTGGTGTTGTTGACTAAGTTGCCTTGCAACTCGCTCTCTTCATGCAACAGGTAATTGGCAAACCCGCCAATCTCTATAAATCCGCGCTTTTTCTTTCCCACCAGCCATACCAGCGGACTTACATTCAAGTTAAACAGCTCAAACTTTTCCTTTTCAACTGCTTCCTTGTTGTTGACCAGCACTTTCTTTTTGTTTTGCAACAACTGGTAGTTGGCACCTGCCGACCAAACAATCCCTTTTTCATTCTTTATTCGGTAAAGCAAACCAAAGTTCAAACCTACTTTGGGTGTTGCATTGTCGGCAAACTTATCTGTTCTTACAGGATAGATGGCTCCTGCCACAATATCCAACACCTGCTCTTGCGCCCGGACTTGGTTCCCGGTCAACAAAAAAAGCACGAGAATCAAATAGTTTTTCACTTCATGGATGGTTATTGAACGGTATCAGGTTATTCAACTTCAATGGCCTACTACTGGCTATTCGTAACTCCGTTGTGCTACCTTAATTTCTTCGTAATTCAGCGTTTCCTTGTGCAGCGCTGCCTTGGTATCTTCGCCTTTCCATTCCCAGGCAGCCACGTACATATACTTTTTATCGTCGCGTTCGGCTTCGCCTTTGTCCGTCTGGTGTTCTTCGCGGAAATGGCCGCCGCAACTTTCTTCGCGGTCCAGGGCATCCTGGCACATCAATTCACCCAATTCAAGGAAGTCGGCCACACGCCATGCTTTTTCGAGTTCCGGGTTAAATTCATTGTTGCTGCCGGGCACGAAAGCATCGCGCCAGAATTCCGCACGCAAAGCCTGTATTTCGCTGATGGCTTCTGTTAATCCTTTGGCGTGGCGGGCCATACCGCATTTATCCCACATGATTTTGCCCAATCGACGGTGAAAACTTTCCACACTTTGTCTGCCGCCAATTTTGGTCAATTGTTCAATTCGGTTTTTAACCTGCATTTCAGCTTCTTCAAACTCTGGCCCATCCGTTGGGATGGTGCCGGTCCGAATCTCATTGGAAAGGTAGGAGCCTATGGTGTAAGGCAGTACAAAATAGCCATCGGCCAAGCCTTGCATCAGGGCTGAAGCACCGAGGCGGTTGGCACCGTGGTCGCTGAAATTCGCCTCACCGCAGGCATAAAGGCCCGGCACGGTGGTCATCAATTCATAGTCGACCCACAGTCCGCCCATGGTGTAGTGCACCGCGGGGTAAATGCGCATGGGCGTTTCGTAAGGGTTGTCGCCCGTGATCTTTTCGTACATCTCGAACAAGTTGCCATATTTGGCTTCTATCGAGGCTTTGCCTTCGCGTTTGATGGCATCTGCAAAATCGAGGTACACAGCCAGGCCGGATTTTCCTACGCCCAGACCTTCGTCGCAGACTATTTTAGCTGCACGGCTGGCGATGTCGCGGGGAACCAGGTTGCCGAAAGCAGGGTAGCGGCGTTCGAGGTAGTAATCGCGGTCTTCTTCCTTGATCTGTGTTGGTGGGGTCGTGCGATGCTTGGCATCTTTGGGAACCCATACGCGTCCGTCATTGCGCAATGACTCAGACATCAATGTCAGTTTGGATTGATATTCTCCAGAAACCGGTATGCAAGTCGGGTGAATTTGTGTGTAGCAAGGATTGCCAAAGAAAGCACCGCGGCGGTGTGCGCGCCAAGTTGCTGTGGTATTGCACAACATGGCATTGGTGCTGAGGTAAAATACGTTGCCGTAGCCACCGGTGCACAGTACCACTGCGTGGCCAGAATGCCGCTCTATTTCCCCGGTCAGCAAATTGCGGGCGATGATGCCGCGGCATTGACCATCAATGGTAACAACATCGAGCATTTCATGGCGGTTGAACAGCTTTACGGTGCCCAGCGAAACCTGACGGCTAAGCGCCTGGTACGCACCGATCAGCAATTGCTGCCCAGTTTGGCCACGGGCATAAAAGGTACGGGACACTTGCGTGCCGCCAAAGGAGCGGTTGTCCAGCAAACCACCGTAATCCCGGGCAAAAGGAACGCCTTGGGCCACACATTGGTCGATGATATCCACGGAGACCTCCGCCAAGCGATGTACATTGGATTCGCGGGACCTGAAGTCGCCACCTTTAATGGTGTCGTAAAAAAGGCGGTACACCGAATCGCCATCGTTTTGGTAGTTCTTGGCAGCATTGATGCCGCCTTGTGCCGCGATAGAGTGTGCCCGACGTGGACTATCGTGAAATGTAAATGCCTTTACATTGTACCCCAATTCACCGAGAGAAGCCGCCGCAGCTGCGCCAGCAAGGCCAGTGCCAATAACGATTACGTCAATACGGCGCTTGTTGTTAGGGGAAACAAGGGGAACATGTCCTTTAAAGTTTTCCCATTTTTCGGCCATTTTCCCTTCGGGAACTTTGGAGTCGAGTGTAGCGCCGGGGGCAGTAGATTTTGCCATATTTTCTTAAGAATGGATGCTTTGAAAAAGGTTTCAGGTTTCAGGGTTTCAAGGTTTCAGGTTGTGCGCTATTCTGGGGCTTAACGGAATAGGAATATCCAGATGGGGATGATGGCGAATCCGACGGACATGCCGATGGAATATACATATCCTACGGACTTGATGAGTGGGGTGTAGCGCTTATGATCGAGGCCGAGGGTTTGGAAGGACGACCAGAAGCCGTGCCATAAGTGGAAACCAACGACTACCATACATATAACGTAGAAAATTACGTACAGAGGGTTGGCGAATGCTTCCATGACGGGCAGGAAGAGGTTTTGAACCGGATGATCGTAGGCTTCTACTTCCACGGCTGGCAAAACGCCCATTTTCATTTGTAACCAGAATTGCCAAAGGTGCAAGACCAAAAAGATGAAAATGACAATGCCAAACCATGCCATATTGCGTGCCGCACGTTCGTTACTGCGGGTGTGGTTAACGGCGTAGCGGGAATTGCCCCGTGCCGCGCGGTTTCCACGCCACAGGGCGATGCCTTGAAAAGCATGCAGCAGAATAAAGGCGTATAGTGAATACGAAATGACCTTGATCAGCGGGTTGTGGGTCATGAAGAACGCATACGTGTTGAAGGATTCTCCGCCGTCTTCGTTCAGCAATTGGAGGTTCCCGGCCAGATGCACCACTAAAAATAACATCAGGAACACGCCTGTTAGCGACATGATGACCTTTTGACCGATCGAAGAAGAAAAATATTTAGTAAACCAACTCATTCGTAATGCGATGATGAATGATAAATAATAGGGTGAAATGCTGCTTATTTTTAATTCCGATTGCCATGAATAATGTAAGCAGCTGCAAAGGAAATTAATTGCGCACAGTTTTTCGCTACAAAGCTAGCAATCGAAACGGGTGCATTGTAATTAGGTTTGAAAAACCTTTGAAATGAGCGGCTATTTAGAAGGGGTAAAAATTTAAGAGCCGCCTGGATTTGTTCCAGGCGGCTCTTATTGGGCTAAACAAAGGCTACATTAGT
>JBBRWA010000016.1:0-36368 GCA_038246345.1 Chitinophagales bacterium | reverse complement strand
CCATTCCTGACAGGGGCGGTTTATTGGGTAGCGCGGCATGAATGCCGCGCTACCCAACGCATTAAGCCCAAAAAGGGTAAAAGGGTAAAAGAAAAAAGGGTAAAGTTAGTCCTGAGCCAACCGGAACCCCACTGAGTAGTTCCTGAGGTTTGGAGCATACCTGTAGCGAAACGCCACCCGGCAAATGTAATCACCGTCGTACCAAGCGCCACCACGCAACACACGACCCGATCCGCTTTCAGCGCCCGAAAAATCTATTGGCAAATTTTGCGGATAATCATCCTTCCAATCAAAACACCACTCCCACACATTGCCACTCATGTCGTATAACCCCAATTCATTTGGCTTCAGTTCGCCACCGGCGTGCGTGGTTCCGTTGGCATTCTTATCGTACCAAGCCACTTTTTCGAGGTCGTCGCTGCCGGCATATTTTGTCTTTTTTGTGGCCGTTCCGCCACGGGCGGCGAATTCCCATTCGAGTTCGGTGGGCAATCGGTAGCCGTTGGCTTTGGGGTTCATCGTGACAAGCCATTTCACTTTGTCATTTTTGTTTTCATTCGCCGGGTCTTTTTTTGTTTTGTCGATGGAATAGGCGTTTTCCAATCCCTGTACGCTGCTGAGCCAGTTGCAGTATTCGATGGCATCGTACCAGGAGACTTTCACCACCGGGTGGTCGCCTTTTATGCCCCAGTTAGGGGTTTTGTCTTTGAGTTCCTTTTCCTTACTTGTGGCAAATAGAAACAGGCCGTATTGCCACCAGGTGGTTTGCACGTTTGCCAAATGAAAGGTCGGCACTTTGGCGAGGCGCTTTCCCTTGTCTTCTCCAATTTCCAGTTGCCCCCCTGCTATTTCCAGCATGACGGAGTGCTTGGGGGCGCAGTATTTTTTGAGCAGGTCATCGTATTTGTTTGGATCGAACTTTTGAAGCCATTGCCGGATGCTGTCCCGATCATTTTTCTGAAGGAGCAGCTGGAATTCCGTAGCCAGGTTTTGGCTGAGGAGATTACTGTCGCGCCAAAAGGCAAAGGTTTGTTCTAAGGGCTGTATTCCCTTGGTTTCATTCCAGAAAAAGAGCATTTCAAATAGGAAAGGAATAAGCTCTTCCCGGCGAATGTTCAATTGGAACATGGTGTTGAGGGTTGACTGGGCCTCAAAGTATTCCAGACCATATATCTGTCCGCTCAATTTTTCTTTGAGCTCATCGAAATAGCCCCCGGCGGTGGATTCCAATTTTGTTTCCGTGAGCTCTAATTTAGTTTCCGTGAGCGTTTTATAGCGCTCCCGTATCACTTTAGCCAATACATCGTGCGACAATCTGGTAGAAAGCTGCCCATTGGTTTTAATTTCAGTCAGTAAATAATGGCTTTTCAGTTCCTTGTGCAAACCTTCAAAAATGGGATCGTTTTTGAATAATTCCTTCGTGAATATTTCTGCATCAAAACGACTGGCGGAAGTCGGTTCGACAGCTACGTACTCATCGAGCAACTGTAGTATTTTCTGGTCGTCGGCCTGGCCCTCAGAAATACTTTCTCTGATTTTCTTTAAATAATGGTCGAGCAGACCTTCCTGCCGATCGATGATGTTTTCGCTTTCTTTGCTGGTAATGGTTACAGAGCCGTCCGGCTGTAGGCATCGTTGCCACAACAGCGCCATACTGACCTGAATAAACGGTGCGATGTGGTAGTTTTCCACACCTTTGAGCAGTCTCTTGGCAATATCACCGGGCAAAGTTTCTGGCGTAAAGCTCAGATTATAGTGCAGGGTACGATCGTACGCAGCACCACATATAGCCTCGGTGGCGCCGATAAGGTCGAGTGGTTGCAAAGTATTCTCATTGTCGAAGGAAAGCCTCTTTTTTACTAGCTCTGGGGCGATCTTGGCCATGTAATCGCTTCGGAAACCCAGTACAAACTTGTAATTGGGATATTGTCCCAGGGCCTCTTTTAAGGCTTGCGCCATTTCCTCCAATTCATCTGAAAGCCCTGCGATGTGGTCCGTGATGGCTTCTTCCACCTGGTCGAGGATAAGCAGTTTGTGTTTTTCGGGGGATTGGGCTGCGTCTTCCAGCAACAAATTGAAGGCGCCTTTCAAGCCCTGTAGCGGCGATTCCTCCCTTCGGCGGTAAGCTACCGCCCAGCCCTGGCCTTGCACCCTCGGGATCAGGCCAGCCTGCAGCAATGAAGATTTTCCAGTGCCCGAGTAGCCATCCAACAGAAAAAGCCGGGATTTTTGTTCTTTGGTAATCTTGAAACAAAGGTTGTAAATCTCCCGGCTCCTGCCGAAAAAGATGCGGGCATCGGCCCGTTTAAATGGCTTCAGGCCTATAAATGGTACCAGCGTATCTGGTAAGGATTCAGCGAGGTCGGCGGGAAGGGGGAATTCTTTGTCGAGGGATGAGTGGAAAAGGTTTTCTGCTTTTGCTTCAACCTGCTGCTGTAGCTTGGCTTTTTGTGCAATTTGGTTGAAAAACTTTTCAAAATTCGCCACATTAGGGTTATCAATAAAATCGAGTGGCATTCCGATGTTGAAAGTTTCGAACAGTGCCTGGATAGAAGCTGGCAACTGTTCTTGCAGGGGCTGCACCGCACCATTCACCAGCACCGGAATAATGGTATTTCCATTTTCAAGCGCTGCTTCAATTTCATTGCGCACATGGCATTTTTTATCGAAATACAACTTGCTTTGTATGCCCAATCTATCTAGATGCCCTACCCAGCCTGCCGGAATCAGCGTAATAAAGATCGAACAGTTTTTTATGCACCTTTCGATTTTCGGCCTCCAGCGGTCTCCACCAACCAACGTTTCTTCATCAATAAAAACTTCGCCTGGAAACCGCGAATCGAGCATCAGGTACAACAGCCGCGCATCGCGCTGGCTAAGCGCCCGTCGGTAATTGATGAAAATAGCTGGCTTTTCTTTGCTCATTCAGGTTTCGGGATTTAAAAGTACCCGGAGCAAATGTAATTCAATGGTGCAAAAAAGTAGGAATATTTCGTTCGCTGCTAGAACTTCCCGAAAGTTTAAAACTTTCGGGAAGTCGCGCTTGGCCACCAACGCAGCTTGGCAGCGGCACTGAGACCTTTTCTTGCATCAACACCCACAGACAATGCATTCCGCATTCCGCAATCCGCATTCCGCATTCCGCATTCCGCATTCCGCAATCCGCATTCCGCAATCCGCACTCCACATTCCGCATTCCGCATTCCGCATTCCGCATTCCGCAATCCACATTCCGCACTCCACATTCCTCATTCCGCACTCCACATTCCGCAATCCGCATTCCGCAATCCACATTCCGCACTCCACATTCCGCATTCCGCATTCCACATTCCGCACTCACTCAATCCAGTCTGCGACGAACACATTCGTATCGCGCCCTCCCCCATTATTTCGGTTGGAACTGAAAGCAATTTTTTTGCCGTCGGGTGAAAACATCGGAAAGGAATTAAAAATGCTTTCGCTCGTAATTTGCTCCACGTCCCCGGAGCCATCGGCGTTGATCATGTAAATTTGGAAATCATAGCCACGGCTCGACTTGTGGTTGCTGGAGAACAGAATTTTTTTGCCGGAAGGATGGAAATAGGGTGCCCAGTTGGCTTTGCCCAGGTGGGTGACTTGCTTCAAGTCGGAGCCGTCAACATTACAGGTATATATTTCCATGTTGGTGGGCGCGACCAGGTGATTGGCGAGGTAGTCTTTGTATTCTTTGATCTCCGCTTCTGTGCTCGGGCGGCTGGCTCGAAAAACGATTTTTTTACCATCGGGACTAAAAAAGCCGCCGCCGTCGTAGCCCAGGTCGAAGGTGATCTGGGTTTGGTTGGAGCCGTCGATGTTCATGGTCCAGAGTTCGAGGTCGCCGGAGCGGTCGCTGGTGAAGAGAATTTTGTCGCCTTTTGGGCTGAGCACCGCTTCGGCATCGTAGCCAGCGGTATTGGTGAGTTGTTTGGTGATCTTCCCTTTCATGTCGGCAACAAAGATGTCGAAGGTCGAAAATACAGGCCATAGGTACTTGCCTCCTGCGCGCAAGTCACCAGCTTCGGGGCATTTATCGCCACCTAAATGCGTGCTGGCGTACAGGACGTGTTTTCCATCTGGCATGAAATATGAACAGGTAGTACGACCCTTCAAAGTACTGATCGTTTTGGGTTTATAGTCCTTTTTACCTGCCGCATCCTTTATTTTCATGGCGAAAATTTGGTCACATTCCAATCCCCACGCAGAATTATTGCTTTGGAATGTTAACGATTTCCCATTGGGGCTCCAGTAAGCTTCCGCATTATCCCCGCCAAAGGTCAGTTGGCGAATATTCTTTAAATGTGTTTCCGGCACAGGTGCTGCCGAGGAAGCGGGAGCTTGGTGTTCCTGTGCAAAAAGATTGCTTTGTAACAGGACAAAAAGGGCAAGGGGGAGCATTAAATGGCGCATATATTTTTTTTTGAATTTTAGCGCAAGGTTAGTGACTCTTAACTAAACACGCGTCAGGATTTGGTCAGAAACGACATATTTGAACAACTTTTTTCTAATCGCTTATCAGCTTATGAAACAACTTTACTTTTTGATTCCCCTATTATTCGCCTTGAGCAACAAGCTCGGCGCCCAGGAAATCCCCTTCATCAACGGCGAACAAATCAATCGCTGGAAAAACACCACGAGCGACACCGTTTTAGTGGTAAATTTTTGGGCCACCTGGTGCGACCCTTGCGTGGATGAACTTCCGGTGTTTGAAAAATTAACCCGGGACTATGCCGGGCAAAAAGTCCAGGTCATTTTGGTCAGCAACGATTTTAAAATGAACATCGAGACCAAACTCAAGCCCTTTCTCCGCAAGAAGAAACTGAAGAGCCGCGTCGTTTTTATGGACGAACCGGATGCCAACCTCTGGATTGGCCTCGTCAGCCCCGACTGGACAGGCGGCATTCCCTCCACCATGATCGTCTCCAAAAAGAAAAACAAGGTGCTGGTGTTTGAAGAACAACTCACTTACGCGGAATTGGAATCTGCACTGCTGTCAGTATTATAAAATAATTTGATAATTCGATAAGGAGATAATTTGATAATTCGACAACAGCTCGGCATCTTCATTGTTACTTTGCCCGAATGCTAGCATTTCCCGAGTGGCCCCAATTATCACATTATCGAATTATCACATTATCACATTAAAAAAGTATGAACCAGCTCTTCTATACCCCGCGCATCGAGAATGGCTTCGCGTATTTGGACGAGGAGGAGAGTCGGCATTTGCTGGCTGCATTGCGGCGGAAAGTGGGTGATCCGCTGCAAATTACGGATGGCCAGGGTTTTTTTTATGAAACTGAAATATCGGAAACGGGCAAGCGCCATGCTGTAGCCCGCATTATTTCTAAAATTGCTGCCCCGGCTGAGCGCCCCTTTAAATTGCATATCGCGATTGCCCCAACCAAGCAGATGGATCGCCTGGAGTGGTTTTTAGAAAAGGCCACAGAAATAGGCATTGATGAAATCACCCCATTGCTGTGCAAACACTCCGAACGCGACAGCATCCGATTGGATCGCCTGGAGAAAATACTGGTTTCAGCGATGAAACAATCGCTGCGCGCCAGGCTGCCCAAATTGAACGCGCTCACCCGTTTTCAAGCCTTTGCAAAAGCCCCCAACACCGCCAATAAATTCATCGCCTGGTGTGCCGACGAGCCCTTGCCACATTTGTCTAGCCAAATCACCGGAACCCATGACATCATTATCGCCATAGGTCCCGAAGGCGATTTTTCCAACGATGAAATCACTTCCGCTTTGGAGAACGGCTTCAGCGGTGTCAGCCTCGGTGCCGCCCGCCTCCGCACCGAAACCGCCGGACTGCTGGCCGTAAGCGCTGTAAATCTTTTTGCCAAATACTAAAAGTCCCTACAACCAGCCCCCCTTTTATTTGAAACAGGTGTATCAAAGGTCAGTAACAGATCGCGTAAACCTGAAACCCTGAAACCTGAAACCTTGAAACCCCTTTTTACAGTATATTTGCCCTGCCCCTAAAGGCATTTCAACATGATTCGAGCAGAAAAAATAGTAAAAACATTTGGAGAGCAGCAAGTACTCAAAGGTATAGATTTCACCTTTGAAGTCGGAAAAACCAACCTGATCATCGGCAGCTCTGGCGCTGGGAAAACGGTATTGCTAAAAACGCTGGTTGGCTTGCTGGTCCCAACATCTGGCTCGATATGGTACGATGACCTCAATTTTACCCAGCTGGACAAGCCAGGAATGCGTGCCGTTCGTATGAAAATCGGAATGCTGTTCCAGGGATCAGCTTTGTTTGATTCGCTTTCAGTAGAAGCAAACATCCGTTTCCCGCTTGACATGTTCACCAATATGACCGCCAAAGAAAAACTCGATCAAGTCAATTATTGCCTCGAACGGGTAAATTTAGAAGGCACCAATAAAAAATATCCCTCTGAACTCTCCGGCGGCATGCAAAAACGGGTTGGTATCGCCCGATCCATTGTGTTGAATCCAAAATACCTTTTTTGCGACGAGCCGAACTCCGGCCTCGATCCAAAAACTTCTATCCTGATTGACGAGCTTATCAGCAGTATCACCAAAGAAAAAAACATCACCACAGTCATCAATACCCATGATATGAGCTCGGTGATGGAAATTGGAGAGAATATTTGCTTCTTGCATGAAGGCATGCTCGAATGGAGTGGCACCAAAGACGAGGTTTTCGACTGTGATAATGAGATTTTGCAGTCGTTTATATTTGCTTCACCGTTTTTACAACGCCTGCGCAAAGCAGCATTAAAGTGATGAGTTATGAGTTATGAGTTATGAGTTATGAGTTATAAGTGATGAGTTATGAGTTATGAGTTATGAGTTTGCACAGCATCTGAATTTTATTTGGGCTGCGTTTTTCAGCACCTAAATTGAGAATTAATGGTAGGGGTGCTGCCGAATAACCTTGAAGGTTTTTGCTTCGTTCTACATTTGGAAGGCCGTATCCTAATTTCACAAAACAAGATATTCAGTACCAAAAGTGCTGAAAAACTCAAACAAAATCAATCTCGGACGCTGTGCAAACTCATCACTCATCACTCATCACTTATAACTTATAACTCATCACTCATCACTTATAACTCATCACTAGATAAGGGTCTTCGCTTTCTTTCCCAGAAAAACCCATCCAACTTTTTTGTTTCTTTGCCGACCGCTTTCATGGGGATAAATTTCCCGGTTGGCTCTTGGTAGAATTTGATGCTTTCTACTTTGTTGTCGCCAAAATAGAGGCGCATTTCGGAGCATTCTGTTTCATTTACGCCGATATAAGCGCGTTTATCGTCCAAGGCGTAATAAATGGCTTGTGCGTTTCCATCCACCAACATTTCCCGCACTTCGTTCTCCCGGAAGTATGCCGTGGTGTTTTTGCCCTTGATTTGATTGAATAATTTCCCGTCTTCAGAATTGATTACAAACGAATTTTGTCGCAACCAGATGCGATCCATCTTCTTGTCTTTCATCAACATACGAATGGTATCGCCAGAAAACTGGGAAGTATCTGACCAGATGATGGGCAGGTTGTTGATTTTGTAAAACCAGAAGATAGAATCGGCGCTGCTGAATGTGAGGGAATCACAGACAGCTTGCATATCGCTTTTGAAAATACGCACATTGCGGTAGGCCAGCAGCAAGCGGGTATCGCTTGCCGAATCTGGTTTGAATGAGTTTAATGTATCGGCAGCCATGTACAAGGTATCCCGATCAATGAGCGACTTCATCATAGGCCGGCCACCAGCGCCATCGTTGAAGCCTCCATAAGCAAAAACGTAGTCTGATTTTTTATTGAAATCGACCCGGTGCGCCAGCACGGTGACCTTGCTGGCAGTATCCACCCATTCTACCTGGCCCAGGGCCAAACCAGCGCCCAACTCATCCCTAAAATCCAGCGAATCTGCTTCGATGATGTTGACGCCATCAAGTACACGGCCACGGCCCTTGATTTGATAGCTTTTGCTTCGACTGTCGTACCGGATATCCTCGCCACGGATGTCACGGATGCTGTCTTTGAAATGAGCGTTGCCCTTGAGTATTGTTTTTTCAACGTCAGCAAGGTAAAAAATAACGTCGGCATCGGTCTCTTGTCCTTTTGTTTTATCGTCGATGTGTGCATTGCCTTGCAGGGTATACACCTTGCTGGTGCCGTTGTAGCGCATTTTTTCGGCCTTTCCGCGCTGCCCTTCGCGTTCGTACTGAGGGTTCTGGTCAAACTCTGCGAAGTTGTTTTCAATATCATAGAATCCACCCTCCGTATAAATTTTACCCTTGGGCTGGCTGATCAGGGTGGGCGCTACAAACGTAATAATCTGGGTTTCTGTGTTGAATTGCATGGTATCGGTGCGCATCGTAAATTCCGGGTCTGTTGCCAGCACATCACCTTTAAAGAAAACCTGTTTTTCATTGACGTGGTAGTATCCGTGCCTGCTTTTTAGCTGGCTTTTTCCATTGCTCATGGTAGCACCGGTATGGTATTCGGCTACTTTGGTTGCCGCGTTATAGCGCATTCGTTTGGTAAATAGCTGCTGCTTACCGTTTTCCAGCACCACATTTTCGTAGAGATCGGCGATTTTTGTATCCGCCCGGTAATGGGTGGAATCGGAGAATACTTTCACCGAATCACCTTGCTGAATCACCACATTTCCAATTAGAATGGCATCGTCTTTATCAATAAGAGCGGTATCACAGAAAATGAGAATATCCTGTTGGCGCAGCCGCACGTTCCCGCTCAGCTTTTGGGCATCACGGTCGCGCTTCCTGAAATTTTCGATCACCAGGGCAGTTTCGATTTTGAGCTTCTGGGTGTCCTGAGTGACGGTGGACGGTGGACGGGTGATGGTGGACGGGGCGTAGGCGGGTTGACGTGTGCGGCTAGACGGTTGCGGGTTGGTTGTGGATGCTGGGCGACGGGTGGTAGACGAAGCTGCCGTTGGCGTTTCCTGGGTGACAGAGGCGGGTTTACCCGCCGAAGCTGGGGCTGGCGCTTGGGCAGAAAGTGTCATAGGCGGCAAGTAGGCGAGCAAAATTAGTAGCCCTACAGTTGGAAACTTTAATACTGTGGGATAT
This sequence comes from Chitinophagales bacterium, assembly GCA_038246345.1. Classification (GTDB taxonomy): domain Bacteria; phylum Bacteroidota; class Bacteroidia; order Chitinophagales; family Saprospiraceae; genus M3007. The sequence continues at coordinate 27,284 of JBBRWA010000016.1, read as the reverse complement.
GCATGCAAGCGGGTTCTCGCTGTCTTTATTTTACAATTCAAATAGCTCGAAATCAATGTAATGAAGGTTTAAATCAGGCGATAGCGCCGCAAATTGCTGTGTAGAACGTGAATGGTACAACGAATGAATGCCCCAAAATGTATGTTTGGGTAGGTAGATTAGGGTTTTGGTTCGCTCCGTTTTTTTCTTGGGCTTGCTTTTTTAGTGGAGGTTTTGGCAGGCTTCTCCAAGCTGGCAGGCGCTGGTTCGATTAGGGCAACTGGCGGCGCTTTACCCAATCCAAGCAGTTTGAAAATCCCACCATAAAGTTGTGCAAGCCAAGTTTTGTCGACTAAAAATGTCAAAATGGTGGTAAAAAGGGTGGTAAACAATATGATGGAAAACACAATTGACTGGATCATTTCACCGCCTTCTACGCCTTGCTGGGCGGGTAGGGAAGCAAGTACTGCGGCACCCAAACCTTTTGGAATCATGGTTGCCATAAAGGTAGCATCCCTGGTGGAGGTGATGCGCGGCACCGAGATGCGCACAATCGGAATACGAACAAGAAACAAAGCTCCAGTAATAACGGCCCCTAAAGTCAACAGCCACCAATTTTCAAGGTGAACTGAAATGCCGATGTACACGAAGAAAAAAGTGCGGAGCAAAAATACGGCTTCAGAAAAAAAAGCCCGCTCTTTTTCATTGAGCGAGATAGGTTTCAGTGTCATAGCCCTGCGCATGATTGGCGGGCCAAGCACGTCCATGTTGCCAAGGGTAATACCAAAAGCAAGTGCAGCAATTGGCCCCGAATAGTTCAGCAATTCAACAATGCCGTATAAGATAAAAACGAATGCGGGGGTGGTAAATACCGTGTTTTGCAGGGTGCGCATTTTGTTCAGGAGCACTGCCCAACCAAATGCACCCGCTACACCCAGCATGGTTGCAAGGATGAATGCCGCTATCATCTGACCCGTCACAAAAGCGACATCTATCTTTCCTATTTTGTAGGCGGTAAGCAAGGTAAGCGGTACTCCTAGCGTAAAAACATCCGAAAACGCCGATTCCAATACCAAAATAGTGCGGGTTTTTTCGCTCAGGGAAAACTGCCGAACCAAAGTAGTAACCATCGCCGAAGAAGTGCCCCCCACGATACTGCCGAGCATCAGCGAGCGCATAAAACCCAAATCCGTGTTGAAATAAGCAATTCCCCCCGCAACCAAACTGGTTCCGACGAAGTTATACGTAGTGATTTTTGCCGTCCCGCCCAAGGAGTTAAAAAGAGGCTCCAAGCGCTGATCGATGCCACTTTCAAATAAAATAAAAACAAGGGTAATGGTGGTGAAAACTGGGCCAACAGCTCCAAAATCGTCCGTTTTGACTACCCCATAAACAGGCCCCAACAAAATGCCAATGGTGAAGAGCCACAACACATCGGGTATTTTTGTCCGGACAAATAGCGTTGAAAACCAATGCGACATAAAAATAATGCAACCGACGAATACTATGATGAGCGCTGTGGGCATGATTGGATGGTTTACCTTCCGTAGCTTTAACGAAGGCAAGGTGATATTGAATTAGTTACCCGACAGATACACGGGTTCTTGAATTGTACCTGCGAAAGTACAATGGACTACACGTACCCCAAATTAAATAATGTTACTTAAAAACCAGATGATCACAATAGCTATCTTTCTTCAAAAATTATGGACAAAAATCAGTCGTCACTTTCCAACCCACAGCACCCTACCCTACTTTTTGATGGTGTGTGCAACCTATGCAATGCTTCGGTGCAATGGGTGTTGCTGCACGACCCCAAAGGCGTTTTCCATTTTTCAGCCCTTCAATCTGATACAGGCCAGGACTTATTAAAGCAACATAACCTGGACACACAAAATTTTAATACGGTGGTGCTTGTAGAAGGTAAAAATCTATTCCTGCGTTCCGATGTGCCCCTTGAAATCGTCCGCCGGCTGGGCGGCTTTTGGCAACTGTTGTATGTTTTCAAGATTATCCCACGCGCCCTGCGCGATGTGGTATACAACTGGATTGCGAAAAACAGGTATCGCTGGTGGGGCCGCCGGGAGGAGTGTATGCTGCCAAGGCCGGAGTGGAAGGCCAGATTTCGTTGATCGTTGTTTTCGTTGTTCGTTGATAGTTGTTGGTTGTTCGTTTCTGAGCGCTTGGTCATTGGAATGGAGAGAATGTGAACGAACAACCAACAACTATCAACGAGCAACGAGTTCATCGGCGATTTTCCGATCGTTGGAAAGCCTCGGCACCTTGTTCTGCCCGCCCAATTTTCCTTGAGATTTCATGTAGTCCCGAAAGGCATTCCGGCGCAAAGAATTGATTTTTAATGGCCTGAGAATATTGCCTTTGATTAGATCATCGTAGTAAATATTTTGAACCCGCATGCGGGCATCTACGGCCAGGGCAAAATCATTCAGGTCGGTCGGCGGTGTATCAAACTCGACAAACCACTCGTGGTAGGGAAGTCCACCATCGGCAGGGTTCACCTGGGGCGCTACTGTAAATTCGACAATATGCACTCCCAGGGCATTCGCTACCGGCATGATACTCTCTTCTACTTCTTTGCCAATAACGTGCTCCCCAAAAGCAGAGATGAAATGTTTCACACGCCCGCTTACGATGATCCTGTATGGGTCTTTGCTTACAAATTGCACGGTATCCCCAATATTATAGCCCCAAAGCCCTGCATTGGTATGGAGGATCAGGGCGTAATTCACGCCAATTTCTACATCGCGCAGCCAGATACGGCTGGGATTTTCCTTGAAAATTTCATCGGCAGGCACAAACTCGAAAAACATGCCCGCATCGGTATTGAGCAGCATGCCCGCTTGTTTGTCTTTTGAAAATCCATCCTGAAATGCGATAAACCCTTCCGATGCCGGATACACTTCAACGCTGTCGATGGGGCCGCCAACCATTTCCTCCAGCTTGGCGCGATAAGGCTCATAATTCACCCCGCCGTAGACAAACACGGAAAAATTGGGGAAAATCTCCAAGATTGTCTTTTTTCCCGTTCGTGCCAAAAGCCGCTCATAATACATCTGTACCCAGGGTGGAATGCCGGAAATGAGGCGCATATCGGCATCTATGGTTTCATCGACGATGCGTTCCAGTTTTTCCTCCCAGTCCTCAATACAATTCGTTTTCCAACTTGGCAGCTGGTTGGTACGCATCCAGCCCGGCACCAGGTGGTTGGAGATGCCACTCAATCGCCCCGTGGGAATACCAGCCACCGCATCGAGCGTTGGGCTTCCGGAGAGAAAGATCATTTTTCCGTCGAGCCAGCGCCCATTTCCTGTGCGCGCAAAGTAGTTGAACACAGCGTCCCTTGCCGTGCCAAAATGTGGCGGCGTGCTTTCCTTACTCATCGGAATGTATTTCACGCCGGAGGTAGTACCGCTTGTTTTAGCGAAATAGGCTGGTTTTCCCGGCCAAAGCACATTGCTTTCCCCATGTTTTACGCGTTCAATATAATCTTTGACATCCTCGTAGTCACGGATTGGTATGGCTTGTTTGAAACCCTCGTAATCTTTGATTCCTTGAAAATTATGATCACGGCCAAAGGCTGTTTCCTTTGCATCATGTACAAGTTTGTGCATGAGTGCTTCCTGGCAAGCTAAGGCATTGGCCGACCAGCGGTCAATTTTCCGGGCTATATATTTAGCAAAAGGGCGAATAAGGGTGGAACGAAATCCCATGTGGAGCTTTTTTGTTGGGGCAAAGGTACATTTTCAATTCCGCTGTGTGTAATTCAGAAACTGTAAGGCATCCATTTAAAATCTGTTCACAAACCTAAAGACAAGATGTTGAAATTAATGCTTGCTTCGTTCATGCTGCTCCATTCCTACTTCCAGTGCAGCCAACCGACACCCCTACAAACCCTTCCGGCACAAATTCTCAAAACCCAAAAAGATGGCCCGCGGTCCAAAATTCAAGTCGCCCTGCTGCTCGATACCAGCAACAGCATGGACGGCCTCATCGATCAGGCCAAAGCCCAGCTCTGGAAAATGGTGAATGCACTCGCCGCTGCAAAGAAAAATGACGAAGTTGTTGAACTTGAAATCGCCCTGTTTGAATACGGAAATGCCGGGCTCGACGGCAAAACAGGCTATGTTCGGCTGGTTCAGCCGCTCGGCACCGATCTCGACGGGCTTTCTGAAAAGTTGTTCGAACTGCGCACGAATGGTGGCGATGAATTTTGCGGCTGGGTCATTCAATCTGCCCAAGAGCTATTGCCCTGGTCTACGGACCAAAGTCATTTGAAAATCATCGTCATCGCCGGCAATGAGCCTTTCGACCAAGGCAAGGTAAATTTCCGGCGCAGTTGCGCCAGCGCCATCCAAAGTGGCATTGTCATCAACACCATCTATTGCGGCGATTATGATACTGGCGTGCGCACCTTTTGGAAAGAGGGCGCTACCATCGGCAATGGCAGGTACCTCAACATCGACACCGGCGAAAAGGTGGTGCATATTGCAACGCCTTACGACGACAAAATCATGAAGCTCAATGAGCGGCTGAACAAAACCTACCTCGGCTACGGCGCAGCAGGCGAATCCAAAAAAGAACGGCAAATGAAGCAAGACGAAAACGCAGCCGTGTACGGTAAAGCCAATTCCGTGCAACGCGCCGCCGCAAAATGCAAAGCTTCGTATAGCAATGCAGACTGGGATATTGTGGATGCTGCAAAAGACGACAAGGACTTCGCCAAAACGGTAAAAAAAGACGAATTGCCTGTTGAGTTGCGCGGCAAAACTGAAGCGGAATTGAAAGCGGCCATTGAGCAGCTAAGCGCGGAGCGGGCGGCTGTTCGGGAGGAGTTGAAAGCCCTGGAGAAAGAAATGCAGGCGTTTATTGCCGAAGAAATGAAAAAGCAAAGTGCGACGCAAACGCTTGACAATGTGCTGATTGAGGCTGTGGTGGAGCAGGCGAAAGGGAAGGGGTTTGAGTTTTAAAAGGGTTTCAGGTTGTCAAGGTTTCAGGTTGTCAAGGTTTCAGGTTTCAGGGTTTCAGGTTTCAGGTTTACGCGATTTGTAGTTGCTTTGAAACTCTTTTTCAAGGCCACGAACAGATCGTGTAAACCTGAAACCTTGAAACCTGAAACCTTGAAACCCAATTTTTCGTCAAGGCCGCTGCTTTATAACCTTCCATCCCCAGGCCCCCAAACCCACCATGATATACAATAGCGCGACGCCTGAAAAAAACCACTTTGCCTGGCCTGCTGCAGCTGCAAAACGCGCCCAGCCATCGGCCCGTGCAGGAAAGGCATCGATCAATTGAATGATGCCGAAATTTTCCAGCCAATCGGCTACCATGCCGACCAAGGGCAGCCATGCAACCGCCGTCATTTTACCCAATCTGCCGCCCACTAATTGGAACAGGAAAACGATCAAGAAGGCGAAGAAAAGTCCGTAGGTAAGCGGGTAAACCACATCCATAACCATTTCCATAAAACGGTATTGCTGCCGACCCGTTTCACCCAAAGCATCCAAGGCTTCCCAGGCTTGGTCGGGCGAAAAGCCTGGCCTTAAATCCAGGGGCACATAGCTTGCCTTGCCGGAAGCTGCCACCAATGTCCTTTGGGCGTGTGGCAAGACAAACAGGGGAAACAACATGTACAACACCGTCACAATCAACATATTGCGGGTGGTTACGAACCTTGTAGGAAAACCAATATTTTTCATTTTTAAAATTTTAAAAATTGAAACCAAGCAGCCCAAAACTCCTCCAAATCCTTGAGCAACGCGCGCCATTCATCGCTCATCATTCATCACTCATCACTCATCATTAATTCCTGACCACAAACGTTTTCTTCTCCACCCCAATCCCCGTAATCGTCATCGACTTCCATTTCTTCGGCAGCTTCGTTTTTAATTGAACAATGCCCTGCGGGGTAATGTCCAGACCGCCGAAGCCCATAATAGTGGCTTGCAAGAACCCTCCCGCGCCCGTAGCGAAATAAGGATTGCTACCTCCAGCCGCTTCCGACAACACCCCGAATGGCGGCACTTCATTAGGCTTGTAACTACTCACCCAAAGATCATAGGCGCGCTCAGCATCGCCTGCTCGCGCAGCAGAAACGGTGAGGACAGCATTGCCCATTGCCGGGCCTTCCGGCGACATGCGTGGCTGGTAATAGTCCATGTCTTTTTTCACTTGCACCGGGTCTGTGATGACCTTTAAGGGGTAAGAAAGCAAGTTCACATCCGCCTGTTTGATTATTTCCCCGTTGTAAGTTGCGTTTTCCTTTGTCGTGCCGTCGGGGAATTTTAGGATGGGGATATTGTCTGAAACGTGCGCCCAATCAGGATTGGGGCTCATGCCGAGTTCTTTGGCGGCATCGGTGGCGTAACGCAGTACAGTGATGGCCATGCCATTGGTGAAAGCGTTGTTGTCGATATTTTCCTGCCATTCGTTGGCACCGATCACGTTGTTGATGTCGTAATGGCCGGGGCCATTGCGCTCCACGCGACTCGCCCAGAATTCGGCGACTTCCTTTAGTATGGGCCAGCCGCGCTCTTTCAGCCAGGTTTTGTCCTTGGTCACCAGGTAGTATTGCCAGGCTGCCCAGCCGACACAACCCGTAATATGCTGTTGGAATGGTCCCGTCAAGGCCCAAACGGGTGTTTCTTCTTGTCCGGTCGTCGTACTTTCCCAGGGGTACATGGCGCCTTTGTAGCCATGCGAAAAGGCGTTTTGTTTGGCTGGTTCCAGCAATTGGTAGCGGAATTCCAGGAAAGACTTGGCGATTTCAGGGTGCAGGAGCAGCATCGGCGGGTACATCCACAATTCGGTGTCCCAGAAAACGTGACCGTTATAGCCCAGTCCACTCAGGCCCATGGGTGACAGACTGAGCGCGGTGCCTTCCCGGCCAAAGGAGTACAAGTGGTACATAGCCGAATGCACGTCGCGGGTAGCATCTACGTCGCCTTCGATGGTAATGTCAGATTCCCAGAGTTTGTCCCATTCAGCATTGTGGCGTTTCAGCAGGCGTTCGGTATGCTCCAGTGCCGCAAAAATGGTGAGGCGTTCGGCTTCGTTGTGGGCATCTACGGTGTGGGCGGTGCTGATGAGCGTGCCGACAATGGCAAATTTGTACGTTTCCCCTGCTTTCAGTTTTTTATAGAATTTCAGCAGGTGCATGTTGTAGTCCCAATCTTCGTGGATCAGATCGGGTTCTTGGCCATGAGGTTCCTCAAAAATATAGCTGCTGGAGGCTGCGACCGTGTATTTCCCGGTCGGGCTTTTACCCACTGAGGTCAGCAATGGAATCAGCACGTGTGGCCGGTCGATTTCTGCGTAATAATTGCGGACATCCTGCAACATCTCCGGCGCTTCAATGACCGCCATGGGGGTGATGGTCACGTCTTTTTTGGCGGTAATTTCCACGATGGACAGGGCGCAAAATGGCAGGTGGCGCAGCGCCATGAGCGTTTGTTTCACGGAGAGTTTATCGCCTACGTCGTAACTGGTTTCCAATTGCGCGTGGCGCATATCCAGCACTTGTTTGTAGGCCGAAATATCGGAACGCCCGACGCGCCGACCGTCCACATCCAGGTTCATGTTCATGAAATTGAAGCCTTTGAGGATGTTGGATACGCGGCCGCGGAGATAGTTGTCGTAAGCACCATTCAGCACCACGTCTTTCACTTTCATGGGCTCTGGCGAAGACACCAGGCCGATCATGCCATTGGCAACGGTGATGCCGAAGTAATGCGCCGGGTCGATGTTGTCGGCCACGATATGCCAGGCATCGGGCGGCGGAGTGCCGAAGCCTAAGGAGAACCCGTTCTGTTGGCCGTTTTGAGCGGAGAGGGTTATTGGAAGAAGAAGGAGGGCAAGGATGTTTTTCATGGAACATTTTATAATGAGGCGGAAAAATAGGAAAAAAGGGTCGAATGGCGGGCATATAAATAGGCCGCGGGTCAAAAGAGGCTGGGTGCTTGGGAAGGAACCAGTCCCTTTACTTATCCCATGACTTAAACTTCGTAGGGTCGAAAAAAGTAAGTGTATGTGCATGTCTTCGCATTGGCGGGCACCAACCGTGCATTATATTAAAACCCAAGCAGGCGTGTCATTCCGAGCGAAGCGAGGAACCTGTGTTAGCATCTAGAATCAGGTTCCTCGCTTCGCTCGGAATGACACGCCTGCTTGGGTTTCAATTTGGAAATAAAATAGAAGCAATTGCTTTGCCAATTGATTCTAGCTAGCTTTTGATTTGTGTAGATGCGCTAGATTAAAAAACAAAGAAAGTATGGCCATGTATTTAGCAGGAGGGACGAGGAGAAAGAAGCAGCATCCGTTTCTACTTATTCGTCGGACCACGAAAAGTGGTCAGACGAGGGCCGTTTGATCCGATGATTTTTCATCGTCTGTGCCGCGACTTAAACCGCTTAGGTTAGAAAAAAACCTACGAGGTTGTGGCCAAAAATAGGAAACGCTGCCTATTCAGCCTTTTTAGAGCCACTTCTCCCCCGCAATTCCAACCACCACACCATCACCAAATACCCAATAAACAACAACACCCGCAAGCTCCAGATGGCAGCCATTGGCAGCAATGGCTCCAGCAGGGTACTTATTCCCCACAAACCCAGGGCAGAAATGGAATACCAGGCCATGCGGCCTATTTCGTAAGGCACGGGGTAATGCTTGCGGCCGGTCATCCAGGTTGCCCACGACATGAAAAGATAGCAAATGAGGGTGACCCAGGCAGCACCTATGTACCCAAAGGTTGGGATCCAGAGAATGTTCAGCACGATGGTAACTGCTGCGCCAGCCAAAGAAATCCAGGCACCCAGGCCAGTGCGATCCTTCAGCCGAAACCAAACAGAGAAATTGTAGTACACACCCAGCAATAGGTTGGCACACAATAATATAGGCACCACCCCTACCCCGCTGTGAAAATCTTTGCCCAGGAAATGTTTGACCAGATCCAAAAACAGCAAGATGCCCAACATACCGGTGGCGGCTGCTATGGTGAACCATTTTGTCACCTCCGACTGTGTTTGCATGGCGTTTTCGTCGGCAGCATGGCTAAATAAAAACGGCTCTGCAGCGTAGCGGTAAGCTTGGGTAAATAAGGTGATGAGCATGGCCAGCTTGTAATTGGCTCCGAAAATACCCAGTTGCGCCATGTTTTCTTCGGGTGTCCCCGTGAGCAAGTATTTCATCATGGTGCGGCTGAGCATTTCATTCACCATGCCTGCAAAACCAACAATGATGAGTGGCGCCGCATATACCATCATTTTAGTCCATAATGCCTTGTCAAAAGGCAAGCGAATGGCGCGAAACTCTGGCAACAATAACACTAGGGTAATTAAACTGGCCAGTACGTTTGACAAGAAAATGTAGCCGACCCCCAAACCTGGCGACCATACCCAATGCACCCAAGTGATGCCGTTGCTGGCCGCCCAGGGACAGAAAACGAGCCAAAACAGGTTTAAGGAAATATTGGTGCCGATGTTCACCAGTTTGGTGCTGACAAATCGGATGGGGCGTTGCTCCAGCCGCAAGCGCGCAAAAGGCAGCTCCGAGAGCGCATCAAAGGCCAGCATCAAGGCGAACCAGCGGATGTATTCCGGGTGCGCATCGTATTGCGCCGCCGAGGCGATGGGTTGGGCAAACAAAAAAAGCACGCCGGTAATGATGGCTGTGCTTATCAGTAATGAAATAAGTGCTGTTGAAAATGTCTTTTCGCGATCTTCTTTCGGCGTACCAAAACGGAAAAACGCCGACTCCATCCGATAGGCGTAAATGATGATAAGGAAAGCCGAAATGGCGTACAAATCGGTAACAATGCCGTATTCGCCAGGCCCCAGGGTCCGTGTGTAGAGCGGCACCAACATCACATTTAAAAAGCGCCCGAAAATGCTGCTAAGGCCGTAGAGCGCCGTTTCGCCAGCGAGTTTTTTAATTAGGGACATGTGCTCGTGTTAGGCGTTATGTCAAAAGGTATGCAGAAAAAAGTTCACGGCTCGATTGCGAAATAATAGTTGGCTATAATAGCGTGAAAAGTTGTCAACTTTTAAAAGTTGACAACTTTGTGCCAAACGCCAAATTAAAATCGGACCGCTTTTTTAAATTTTAACCTTGCATACATTTTGACACAACCCCTTGATATTGTTGGCGCCTTGGTGAAAGGTGCGTAAATGTCAATTAATACTTAAAAACCTATTGTATGGTACTGTAAATGTGGAGCCAAAAGTATCAACAACCATGAAACCTTGAAACCAGAAACCGGAAACCCACTTTTATTCCATCTCCTGCACTACTTCCAGCACTTCTGGAATCATCCGCTTCAACATGCCTTCAATGCCCGCTTTCAGCGTGACCGAGGAAGAGGGGCAGCCACTGCAAGAGCCTTGCATGGTGACGTACACTTTTCCGGCTTCAAAAGCTTTGAATTCGATGTTGCCGCCGTCCATTTCGACGGCTGGTTTCACGTATGTATCGATCAGTTCTTTGACTTTTTTGGCAATTTCACCGCCTTCGCCGCTGAATTGGGCGGCGTTGTTCTCTGCCATTGCTTTTTCCATAAACTCGGAAAAGCCTTCCAGCACCACAACGCCGTCTTTTTCAACGTAGTCTTTAATGAACTCCTTGATTTTGAGCATGATATCCTCCCACTCGTAGTTCAACTCCTTCATCACCGTCACGTAGTTGTTGTTGAAATAAACGCTCTTGATGTAGGGCAGCTCCATCAGGCTATTGGCCAATGGGCTCCACTGAGCGGCCATTTCCTTGTCTTTAAAATCGGCGATGCCGCGGTAAAGCATGCGGTTGGTGACGTATTTGAGCGCATCCGGGTTGGGCGTTTGCTCGGTGTACAACATCACGGGACTTTTTGCAGCTACAGCTTCCATAATTAATATTTGTCTTAAAAATTCAGTTGCAAAAGTAACAGAAATCAGGGAGAATGGTTTAAAAATTTGGATTACTTAACCTCAACAATGGAGACAGGGGTGTTCACCTGAATGCTTTTCACAAAAACGGGCAATTCTTCCTTTTTCAAGTCAAACAACGCAATATTGCCTGTGTCCTGGTTGGCAACCAGCATCCAGCGCCCATCGTTGGTCAGGTGAAAATTGCGCGGGGTTTTACCTTCGGCACCTACTTCGCCTTTACTTTCCAGCTTTCCATCCAATTTTACCTTAAAAATGGCGATGGAATTATGGCCCCTGTTCGAGGCGTACAGCATTTTTCCATCTTTTGAAAGATGAATATCCGCCCCATAACTTTTGCCTTGAAAATCGGCGGGCAAGGTGCTGATGCTTTGTAGCAAATGGATATCCACCGGGCTGGAGATGTCGAGCACGGCAATTGTGTTGTTCAATTCACAAAGGGCATATAATACTTTACCATCAGCAGAAAGGCTAATATGCCTGGGTCCTGAGCCTTCGGGCAATTCGAAAAAAGGGCTTGAGGCGGGAGCAAGTTTTTGGTTTGTTTCATCCACCTGAAAAGCCATGATACGGTCGGTACCGAGATCGGCCACATACACCATTTTACCATCAACACTGAAAATGGCGCTGTGCGGGTGGGAATCGTCTTGCCTTGGGCTGCTTTTTTTCACTGCTGGCAAACGAATGGTTTGCACGCCTGAATCTGCTTGTACTGACAGCGGAATAACAGATACCATGCCGCCAGCATAGTTGGAAACAATGGCCAGCTTTCCATTCGGGCTCAAGGCAATATGGCAGGGGGCGTAGCCTTGTGTGCTATTGGAGAACATTTTTTTACCAAAATCTCCTTTACGGATGTTGTAGGCTTCAAACAATCCGATAGCCTCGCTTCCTGGACCGATCTCGTTAACGGCATAGAGCGATTGTTGATCATTCGACAAAGCCAAAAAAGAGGGGTTTATCATGCCGCTTATCGTGTCGGTCACGGTCAGTGCAAGGGTGGCCGGGTCAAAAGTCATTTTGTAAATGCCATCGCCTTTGCCATCTACGTGCCCTTCTTTTTGGGTGTAGGTGCCAACGTACAAGGTTGTTTTGGTCGATTCTTGCGGCTTTTGCGATTGGCAGGCAAAGAAAATGAGGAGGAATGCAAAGAGTGTGTTGCGCATGAGTTTCAGGAAAAATTAGGTGTTTGTGTCCAATGCCCGCAAATTTGGGAAAAATTACCAAACAAGCGACCACCTATTTTTTCCGAACCTCAATGCCAGGCCTTTATCACTCGAATGCACTTTTGGAGCTTTTTTCCTTCGATATCAATGAAGTAGATACCGTTTGCAGCATTTGAGGGAACGTTCAATGTCGTTTTTCCCTGACCCTTAACCATTTGCGTCAAAATACACTGTCCGACAAGGTTTGTAACCCTAACCGCATAATCGCCTGTGCTGGGGAATGTCAACTCAATCGTATTGGAAAACGGGTTGGGAGCAGCTGACATTGTAATGGCTTCCGGCATACCGGGACTGGTACTGCTTGGGGATGAAAAATGATAAACTTGGATGCTATCGGGATATCGAACAAACAGTTTGTCCTGCATCCCGGGTTGTTTGTCAATAATGGCGCTGGTAGCATTTTCAAAAGTATGCAATATAATACCGTCTTCATCGATCCAAACAATCTTCTTTATGGAAGAAGCTGGCCCAGCAGGAACATTGAAAAAGATTTCAAGTTTTCCAGTTTTTTCAAAGCGGTTTCGGGCAAATTGCATTGTGCTCACATTATAGCCTAAGGAGATGCTTTTGGCAATATATGTATCACCATCATAAATTACTAAGGTGTCACTTGAACCTGCATCGAGCCTGAAATAATTTTTTATGCCATCAGGCGAAAATGGCCCAACCTTCCCCAGAAAGGTATGCAGCAAGGCATAAGATTTGGTATCCAGAACTTTGGTTGTAAGCTGCCCAGGTGCGCTGTAATATTTCAGGATAATACCGACAGAGGAGTACCCCCAATCGATACACGGCTCGCTGAGTAAAACCGTGCCGTCCTCCTGAATGACCTGATAAAGCACATTATTGCCATTGGCATCTGGTGTTGGCAAATAAACTTTCCCCGCAACCTCCAACAAGGCATCGTCATTGTAATTCGTTTGGGAAATGGAACCCAGGGGTTGGTCGCCCAATGCCGTATCAAATGTCTTCACCCAGTTGTGCGCGGCATCGTAAACATGGATACCGTCATAGTTTGAATACCTTTTGGACAACAAATATCGCTCACCGTCTATGGGAAATACAATGCGTCGGATTTCATAAAAATCATCGTAATCATGCTCCAACGCTAATCCTGGCAAGGCGTAAACCTTTCGGAAGCAGATCAATTTAGGCGTAGGTACCAATGAAGCCCTGAAGGAACTGCTAAAGAAATCACTTACTGCTCCAGATTCCTGGACGAGCTTAGTTCCAAATACATCTTCTCCATCGTAATACCACGGAGCGAGGAGTTCCATTTCAGGATCGTTGTCCAGCAGTTTTTCGGAAAGGAAAGGTATATCTGCGAATCTTAGGGCGTTGTTGGAGCCAAATGGGTCAAACGAAATGCCTGGATCGGTGTGGTCGGCATCAAACACGCGTACAATGTAGGGCTGCGAATTGGAAACCCACATATATCGCTCGCCGCTGACATCTAAATTTACCCGTGTGAGCCAGCCTATTGGGTAAGTGTGCTCCAATTGAATTTGAGCGAAGGCTGTAGCAGAAGCCAGCATCAAAGCGAAGGAGAGGAAGTTCGTTTTCATGTTCATTCGTAGTTTATTCGTTGGAAGAAGTAGATCCTGCAAACGTAACGAATATACCGCGCTTTTCGCGGCTTAATTACGGAAGTAAACGCTCCTTTTAGCGCCACTTCTGCGCAATAGCCAAAGCCGTTTCCAGCATATAAGGCTGCCATTGCTCGATTTCCCAATCAGAATTGGCGAGTGCGGAAGTTTGTAGCTGTTGTTGGGCCGATTCCAGCGACCCGGCGTTTTCCAGGATTTTAGACAACTGCAATTGTTGGGCGTACAGCAGGTGGTCTTCTATGGGCGTATCTGGAAATGAAATATTGGATGGAGGAGAAAAGGCCTGGATTTGCTGGGGGCTGCGCTTGTCGTGATGGGCTGTAACTAGCGCTTCCATCTGTATAAAATCGCGGCGAAACTGCTCCCGGCTTTGTTCTGTTTCCAAGCCGACTCCAAGTTGTTCCAACACGACATATTTCAAATTGGGGCATAGCGGCATAACTGACTGTAGCAGCTCAAAAACAGCACTTGGCACGGCCTCATCATGGGTGTCGCGCCGGATGCTTTTATCGGGTGCCACAAGCGAGCCCTCCCAACTTCCTCCAGAAATGTGTATCTCCCGCACTTTTTCCAGCGGGTAAAAACGGATCACATCGGCCAATTCAAGGTCGAAATTTTGGAGTTGGCAATACAGATTGTGGAGGTCGAGGATGATAAAGCCATTGACGCTGTCCATCAATTTGTCCAAAAATTCGCCGTGTCTTTTCACTTCTTCCAGTGAATAGGAAAAAGCCAAGTTTTCGAGCCCGACCGGACAATTGCAGGCAGCTTGAATCCTTTTCAGCCGATCCTGCCCCAAGGCCAGCGTAGTGGCTGTAAAAGGGATGCTGATGGGTGCGCCTTTATGGAAATCTTCTCCGGTGAGGAAGCCGAAGTGTTCTGTGATATGGTCGAATTGAAAGCGTTTCGACAATTGTTGCAATTGATCCAGCCATTGCTGCTGTTCGGGCAACCATTTTCCGGAAAACAGGGAGAAAAAAACACCGTGCCCGATCAGTCTTCCTTGCTCACCACATGATTGTAGCAGCTCCAAAAACCAATCAGGCATGGATTCCTGTTTGAAAAGTGTGTCGAACGCCCACTCGATCGCTTGCACCTTTTCCGCCTCGAATAGCGGTAGCGCTGCCAGCAAAATATTGGCATCCAGGTTACAAGCGATGGAGGGCAGAATTTTTGACATTATCCCATCCCGCAACCCGGGCAGTCATGGTAGTTGTCAACCTTGTTCTTTTTTTTGATGCCCTCATCGTTAGGGTTTGTGCTATTGTCCTTCGTACAGGCACTTACAGTGGTACTGATGGCAACAGCCACAGCAATGGCTTGAAGCAAAGATTTTGAAATTTTCATAGTTTGAGTTTTAGAATGTAATAAGCTACATATCATCCGGCAGGCAGTATTGTTTAATTGCCGTGTATAGAGATAAGATGCCCATTTCCATCTATAGGTTGGGTGGGGGCTGTAAATAAAAACAGGCCCCGCAGACGAATCTGGAGACCTGTTTTTGCATGTTCAAAATAATATGCTATTCCCGTTATTCTGATTTCAAGAGTTTCCCCGATTGCAGCAAATTGCCGTTGGAGTCATACAGGTTGGCGATGTACAAGCCTACTGGCAAGCTGCCACCGTCCCAAACATGCTCAAATTCCCCTTCAGTAAGGTTACCTGTAAATGCGGTTGCCACATAACTGCCTTGTGCATTAAAGATACGCAAAGTCGCTTTTGTCGGCTGATTCACTTTGAAAGCGAAGGTCGTTTGGCCCCGGAATGGGTTCGGGTAATTTTTCGGAAGCGAACATCGCTACAGGAAGCACAACGCAGCCATTCCCGAGTTTCACCTGTGGCAGGCGGGCATAGCGCAAACCGAATTTCCCTGTTCCTATAAACCAAAATATTAAGTTCCAAATATCATTTTGAAAAAACGTTAAATTAATCGGGGGGGGGGGGTATTATATTTTGAAATTATTATAAATTAAAAATATAGTTCTATAATATAAAACATATTGAAACTAATATTCCGAAATATACAAAATTTTAAATTCAAAGACATACCTTTGAATTACGGTTCATGCTGATTTTTTGTAAAACACATACTACCCGCCAATGTTGAAGACGTTCCTTTTGCCGTTCACTCGCTGGTAGTACCCCAAAAAATTACACCTCATGCCAATATTCTTTCCCTTTTACCGCCAACGCGACTCTATGGACTGTGGCCCTGCCTGCCTGATGATGGTAGCTGCTGCATACGGGCGAAATTATCCACTTACCTACTTACGAGAGCGCAGTTATATAAGCCTCGAAGGGGTGTCTGCTAAAGGCATCATGGAAGCCGCCGAAAGCATTGGGTTTCGGTCAATAACCGTTAAAGTGTCTTTAGATACAGGCCAAGGCACTGCATGCCTATTGACAGCTCCGCTCCCTTGTATTGCACATTGGAACCAACAGCATTTTGTGGTCATTTACAAAGCTAATCGCCGTCATGTATGGTTGGCCGACCCTTTTGCGGGCAAGTTTAAGCTATTGCATAAAGATTTTGAAAAATCATGGGTCAGCGATGCCGACCAAATAGTAGTATTAGATAAGGGTTGTATGATTGAACAAGGTAATCCTGAGGAATTGGTGGCCAAACGCGTACCATATTTTCACCTCATGAAAGACCAATTGGAATTGGGAATCTGAACAAACTATCACATAAACCGACTTTCCTCATGAAAATCAAAATCTTCGACGGCTTCTTTCTCCTTCAGCGGGTTGATAACCTCATCCGCACCCGCGCTACCGGAACTCCAGAACAATTCGCCTCCCGAATGGGTTGTTGCGAGCGCGATGTATATCGCCTTATTTCTGACCTGCGCGCTCAAGGCTTCCCAATTGCCTATGATCGGCAAGTTAACACCTATTATTATTTAGAGGCCGTGAAGCTGGATATTTCAATCATAGTAGGTTCTGAAAAACTCCTATCCATTAAGGGCGGGCAAAAAGAATCAGACCTTTTTTCTGAACTGACAGATTCTGGCAGTGGGGGTACGCACCTTTGTAGTGCTTCTTGACCTTTTGCAGTTCGCGCGAGTGAGGGGTGGAGGAGCCGAACTATTAGAACTCGAATCCCAATTGTCTCATCATTTCCAACTATTTTGCTCATGCTGAAAGCTCGGAGGTGGGAGGCCTAACATTTAAACAACCATTAAAATGACTAAAATTTCTTCAAGCGCACAGATTATCTGTCTTATGCTTCTCTCATTGGGAGTTATGATTCAATCATGCCAAAAGTCCGACGACCCGGCAAACCATGTTCAAGCACCAACCAGTACAATTGTAAATCAAAGAAGTGATCCAGAATGGGTGACTACTTATCATCTTGATGGAGAAGTGATAAGTTTAAATATGTATGCCTCGTTAGACACAACATGGCACTCCCACGATGTAATCCAAGAATCCAGCGGCAGCAGCGCGACCCCCATTCTGTTGATAGATAGGCATATGTTTTCGTCAAAAAGTGAATATGAAAATTGGGGCGATCTAAACGGAGTAAAAATAGCTAAAATGTTGGACTATGAAGACAGATTAAGGTTTGTTGCAGATAGCGCTGGTATTTCTGCAAATGCTTCAGTCCCCATCTGGTATTCGACCTATGCAGATGACTTGTATGAAGAAAATTTCGATGGGCCAGATAATTTTCAATATTTGGGTTCCCGATTTTTTATTAACTCTTGTAACCCAGCATCTCCTAGTTGCAGTAATACAAACTTCTTTTTCCCCGCTTTTGTCGTATCCGCTCCGACTTGGTTTTCCTTCAACCCACTTGCAATAATATTAGAAAACAACGCTGAAGCATGGGAACCAGAAAGATTAAGTAATGGAGGAACTTGGTCTATTACCTTACGGCCTTATCCCAATGCCTTTTTTATCAAATTCCCCTGGCAAAGTTGGAATCCTCGCTCAACAACTGTTAGGCTAAGTCAAGGGACTCGAAAACTCTTTGTCCCGTTCACAGGCCCATTGTCGCAATGGAAAAATAGAATATCTTCGTGGTTAATTTTCCCGGGCGTATAATGATTCTTATTGTCTATTTCTAAGACTTAGCAAAAACCGTTTGGCAACTCTTAGTGCGGCGAAAATGTATTAGACTAGTTCTTGGATTTTGAGGTAGAGAAGACCTACTGTATCCTGTGGCTATCCTGTAAACGAAGAGGCAGAAAATTGCACAAAACATTGAAAAGGGATAGATTTCAGTCGCTCTAAGGGTTGCCAGACGACTTTCTGAATCATGAATTTTCTGGGCGTTGCTCTAACCCAAAAGAATTCGAACTATTGCCGCGTTCAGCAAATGGCATATGAATTGGGCTGCCACATTCATATGCCATTTGCTGAACGTGATAATAGTTCATAAACAGATGGAAAAGAAAACAGAAGGGGAGCTTTGTGGCTCTGACACAACATTTCTCTACTTTGAATGTTTCTAAAAATCATGTTAATTCGATAAAAACAACCGTCATGAAAGTTTTCTCCGTGTTCTTTGTTTTGTTGTGCCAACAAATGCTCGCGTATGCTCAAAATTTTTCTTATGTCTATGCATTGGCAGATACTCAGCTCATACAAACCTCTTACTGGGCTGAAGATAACGAGACACTATATAATTACCGGAATGTGTTCGGCTATGGAAAAGATGACCCATTCAATGTTTTTGAGCCCGGCATAACAATATCTAAAGTTGAAAAAGACGGGAGCATCAATTGGAGTCGGCACATAAATAAGTCTGTCATATCAGTCGAACCATTTTATCAAGTTTTTTCTGCTGGCCCATTATTGTTACTGGACAGTTTGATATTAGGTGCCGCATTATTTCGAGACAACGATTATGCCCAACGCGGTACGGTTTTTTCATGGAATGATTCAGGGGTGCAACAATGGGAATACACACCAGCTTCTAGCAATAGTTATTTTGTAGGCGATCAATTACTGAAAATACCCAATTCCAACAATTTTTATGTGATGGGAATACAATATGACATTAACTCTCAAAGAATTATAAGTTATGAATTGTCTCAAACTGGTCACCTAATAGATAGTTTTATCATTGAAATCCCTGGGGTTTTAAACAATCGTGAATATAGTGTCATAGACGCGGTTTTGGGCGAAAATTATCTCACCATAGCCTTATATTATATTGATTGGAATAGTATGTCAGATGCTAGAATGCTACTGCGCTGCACAGCGGAAGGTCAGATAATATGGCACAAAACCTTCGCTTCTTCAACTTATTGGAAGATGCTCCCTCTGGCTGAAAAAACCCATGTAAACGAAACATTTATATCAAATGATTTATCATCTGTGCAATCCTGTCGTCAAACTTTTGATCTATTCGGAACATCTCTATTAGATAGTTGTACCGAGTACAGTACTGCTGTGGATACTACCATTATACAAGTAGTACAAGTTTTACCCCACCCTAATAGCGAAGATTATTATCTTATTGGCATTCAATTTAGCCCTTTTGCCACTGAAGTTGGACATAATTTTGTCGAACGTTACAATGTGAATGGGGAACTTATTTGGAAAAAAATATATAGAGATGACGTATTAGGGCTTTCATTTCCCTTGGGATTTTCGGACGGCTGTTCTATAACGCCATCGGGGAACATCCTTATCAGCGGTTCCGGCTTCAAAGAAGTGGATTTGGCTCCTCCTCCTTATGGGATTTCAGCAGTATGGGTGTTGAGTATTGACGAAAACGGCTGTTTCAACAGCAACTGTTCGGATACAATTGTCATTAATTCGGTTGTTAAAACTAACGACTTGCCTGAACTCGATGATATAAAGATATATCCTAACCCCGTCCATTATTTTTTCCAAATAGAAGGCTCAATTGAAGCAATGTACTCCGTTCAGGTACAGGATGCCTTCGGACGTTTGATGTATTCCAATCCCAACTACAACAACCTGCAGGTAATTAATACCGACGATTGGACTACAGGAATTTATTTTGTCCATATTACAAAAAAAGACATTCCTGGCTCACCTTATATCGTTAAAAAAATTGCAATAACACGTCCATGATTGCTCACCAAATATTCTACACCATGAAGTCATTGTTTCTATCCATCGCCTTTTTATCAGCCTCTGCACTTGCGGCACAGGGCAATGATTACTCCCGAAGCATAAGTGCCTACGCGAATTTATGGCCGATTTACAGTTCACAGGGAAACAGCACTGCAAACAATGCTCCGGGCATTCGGCAAGCATTCAAGCAAACTCCCTTTTTGATAGGTATAGACATTTCCAAACATTGGCATAAGCGCTGGCATTATTTTTTAAGCGCTCAAGGTTCGCTGCACTACATAACAGGTCAGACCACCATCCGGTCACCGCAACTGTTGCCGTCCGCTACCATCGCTATTGAAGGCCAAACAAGTGACTTCGAAGCCTTCCAAATGATGGTTGGAGGCGGAGCTCACTATCACATAATTAAAAAGAAATGGAGCTTTCTCCGGTTGAGTGGCGGCCTTTTTGGTGCCTACACCCAAGACAGGAATGAAACCGCTCAAGGAATAGAATTGCTCAATGTTGATTCGCAAACGAATAGCCTTGTCTGGGAAGCCGGTGGAACGGTGGAGCACCAAGTTACCCGACGGTTCATGCCGGTGGGCCGGCTCGGATTGGGGGGGCAGTTACTATTCCCAAGCATGCCCCGTTTTACCATTGGGGCCGATCTTTTCTACTACGTCTCACCTAAGTTTATCCAAGGCTCCTGGACGCGCGATGTGCCTGGCTCCAATTCATTGGCCACTAATGGCAGCTATCAAGCGGGTTTAAACAATTTAATGATAGCCGCTCAGATATCGTATCGGTTTTGACCGCCGGAATCTGGAGCGCTTTTTGGGACTATTGAGGGGTTTATTGAGAGCCCGCTAGCTCCCCGCCAAGTATGATGACATCATATTTTTGCTGCAATTCCATGAATTTGTTGAGGCTGGTGGTGTGGTTGGGCAACAAGAATTTTGCGTGAAAATGGTATCGTTATTTAATTCAAAGGTAGGATAATAGTTGAAGGAATGAAGCAGATTGCAGCAGTAAACATGGGCCATCCTTATCTTCATAGTGTATCCACAAATGTTCTAGTGGGCCTGGGCGAGCTTTGACAACTTCAAAAAAAAGTTGTCAAAGCTGTTCAGATGCTTGGCCTGGCGGCGGAATGAGAATTTGTCAACATTTTTTTCATGTTTACAAATTTGGGCGCATGTTCAACCCCTTCGCTCAAATGGATGGCAATGCACCCGTCGAAACTGACTTGCAGGCCCACTAGTCGAGAGCAGCCAGGTAGGGCTGAAACGCAAACATTCAACCCTTTCAGGGTTGTGGGAGCCACTACCGTCCTTCCCCGGATTTCATCCGGGGTTATTCACATTCAATCCCTTCGGGATTTCAGGGTTGCTAGCCAGTTACTTTTTTTTAATAAAAATCAAGAAGTGCCACATGTAAAAACAGGCCCCACGGACGCATCCGGAGGCCTGTTTCATGTTCAAATAAATATGTTAAGTACTTGACGATAATTAGTTTGGTGTATTCCCTGTGTAACTTGTTGGTTATTATCAAATTATCACATTAACTAATTATCAAATTGTACTTATTCCCGTTATTCTGATTTCAAGAGTTTTCCTGATTGCAACAGATTGCCATTGGAATCATACAGGTTGGCGATGTACAGGCCCACAGGCAAGCTGCCGCCGTTCCAAACATATTCAAATTCGCCTTCGGCCAGGTTGCCCGAGAATGCCGTTGCCACATAACTGCCTTGTGCATTGTAAATGCGCAGGGTAGCTTTTGTAGGCTGATTCACTTTGAATGCGAAGGTCGTCTGGCCCCGGAATGGGTTCGGGAAGTTTTTCATCAACACTGGTTTGGCGCTAAGGCCCATTACGCCGTTGAATACTTCATTGGTGCTGACAAACACCGGGCCGCTGCAATTGCTGGTACCGCTGTTTGGCTCGGCAACGTATGGAAAGGTGCTGCTGAAAGCTTTGTCGTTGCTTTCCACACCCGTGGTGTAGGTCAATACCCCCACTAGTTGGTTGGTCACCGGATTGGGCCCTCCAGCCGTGTAATCGTCGTACCACAGGCCGATGGCTGCCAAAACAGCACCCCCAACTGCCTGCAATTCGATGCGGGTCACGTCGTCTTCTAGCCTTCTGCCATTGGGAAATCCATCCATGTTCGGGATGAATTGTACTGCGGTGCTGCCATTGTAAGCAGGGTCGGTAAGACCCAAAACTGCTGCTTGAATCAAGCCCAAAGAACTGAACTTAGGGTCATTGCGCGGAGTCACTGGCACAGCCATGTTCAAGCGCAACATATCGCCACCATTGGGCAAAAAGTTGTTGATAAATGGCTTGCCCGCAGCGAGCGGATTGCCACCTTTCCCCGTAGCCAATTGGTAAGGTGGGAAATTCGGAACACCCGTGTGGAATATAGGCCACAGATCGACAGAACGCGGCTTGCCGGCAGCTGGTAGCAACAAGTTGCCAAAAATGGCATCATCCAATGCAGTACCAGCCACGTCTGGGGTGCCTTTCAAGCCAAAAAGGCCGTTTTTCCCATTCCCAAAATCAAAGTTCTGCAAAGAATTCCGCTGAATGCGCAGGGCCGAAAACGCCGGTACTGCGCCGCCAAACTGTGCATCATCCATGTACAAGGCCAGTTCTGGATTGTAGAAATACTCGTCCAAAGTAGTCTCGCCGATTTCCTGGTATGGTGTCAGGGAGTTCCAGTAGTCTTTTTGGCCAATTGGAATCACAACTTCGTTGGTCAAGGGCATGCCTAAGCGTGACACCTGTACCCAAGGGCCCGAAAAAGTTGGATCAGCGGTAGCAGAAAGCGTTCTGGTCATCTGGCGGCTGGCTGAAGCCCATACACCGATCACGAAATCGCTTTGCAGGATAGAGGTTGCTCCCGGAGAAACACCCGCTTTTAAGAGGGTCTGGAAGTTCACTTGCAATGCAATGGTGCTTACATTGAGGCAGGCCAGCCCATCAACAGGCGTACCATTCTGGCGCTTGGCATCCCCGAGGTCAAAAATGCCGCCCAGGTCTACAAAGAATGGATCATCGGAAGTGCCGCAGAACACTTTTTCGCCGCTGGTCGCGGTGTTAATAGCACCGTTCATCAAGTTGGCGTAGGTGGTGTTCAAACCCACACCTGATTCGATGGAACGTGTACCGACGTTTGGTGGCGGTACAATTCCATTGGTTACAATGGTTTGAAAAGAGACCCCACCGTCGATGCTGCGCTCCAAGGTGTAGGTCGTTTTCAAGTTTTGCTTACCCAATCGGATGTTGAAAAACGTTGTGGGGTCTTCATTCACTTGTTGGAAGGTGAAACGGTACACAATTTCGTCACCAGGTTTGGTCGCGTCGTTGTCCACGTGAATTTCGTAACGGATATTTTCCCCGAAAGAATAATAGTTCGGGCCGCCATGAGGCAATTGCAACGGAACATACGTCGCGATCAACGTGATCGTGTTTGGGTTGTCGGGACTGCGGAATGCGTACAAGTCCACATTGTCGGCCAACGGATCGTCGGCGATAAGCGGCGCCTCGCGGTGACTGGAGGCCCAGCTTGTTGAGATGGCAGCCAATACAATAGCGGCAGCCAGCAGGATTTTATTGATTGAATAATTCATTGTTGAATTTTTTTTGTGATGGATGTTTCCAATTACTGCCCTATTTCGGTTCCTCTCCAAGGATTGGCCACATAAGGGAAGCTGCTTTTGAAATGCTTGTCGTTACCGTTGACCCCGGTGCGGTATGACAATACGCCTACCAAATCCGGGGTTACCGGGTTGGCTCCGCCAACAGTATAGTCATCGTACCAAAGTCCGATGGCTGCCAGCGCTACGCCGCCAACTGCTTGCAATTCAATAAGTGTCACGTCGTCCTCCAACCTTCTTCCGTTGGGGAATCCGTCCATATTTGGGATGGCCTGTATGTTGGTATTGGTATTATATGCCGCATCGGTAAGGCCCAGAACTGCTGCCTGCACGATACCGAGCGGGCTGAATTTGGCATCGCTGCGGCTTGTCACCGGCACGGCCATGTTCAGGCGCAACATATCGCCGCCGTTTGGCAGGAAGTTGTTGATAAATGGCTTTCCGGCAGCGAGTGGGTTGCCGCCTTTGCCTGTAGCCAATTGGTAGGGCGGGAGATTTGGAACGCCTGTGTGGAAAATAGGCCACAGGTCAACTGAGCGTGGTTTTCCAGCACCTGGTAACAACAAAGTGCCAAAAATGGCATCGTCTAAGGCTGTGCCAGCCACTGCTGCGGAGCCTTTCAGGCCAAACAAGCCGTTTTTACCGTTGCCAAAATCGAAGCTCTGCAAGGAGTTGCGCTGGATGCGCAACGGCGCGAAAGCAGGCACTGCACCACCAAACTGTGAATCGTCCATGTACAATGCCAGTTCCGGGTTGTAGAAATAGTTGTCAAGTGTCACATCCGAGATTTCATCATAAGGCGTCAGGCGGTTCCAGAAGTCTTTGCTGCCGATCGGGATAACCGCCTCGTTGGTGAGGGGCATACCGATGCGGGAAACTTGTATCCATGCGCCTGTATCGTTTGGCTGGCCACCGTTGGCAACCAGGGTGCGGGTCGCAGGGCGACTGGCCGAAGCCCATACGCCGATGACATAATCTGCGTCCAAAATGCTGGTAGGAGTGCTTGGCGCGCCCGTTTTGCGCAGGGTGCTGATCGGCACTTGAATGGCGATGGTACACACGTTGAGGTAGCCAAGACCGTCGCGGGAAGCACCGTTTTGACGGGGCAGGTCGCCGAGGTCAAAAACGCCACCCAAGTCCACGAAGAAAGGATCGTCGGCTGGGCCGCAGAACACTTTTTCGCCGGTGCTGGCCGTCATGATCGCACCAGCCACTAGGGCATCATAATTGGTGTTCAAACCTACACCCGATTCGATGGAGCGTGGGCCGATGTTCGGCGGCGGTACTTTACCATTACCGACAATGGTCATAAACGTGGTGCCGCCATCCATGCTGCGCTGGAGGGTGTAGCTCGTTTTCAGGTTTTGTTTGCCCAAGCGGATGTTGAAGAAGGTCGTAGGGTCTTCGTTCACCCGTGTGAACGTGAAACGATACACGATCTCGTCACCAGCCTTCGTCGCATCGTTGTCGATGTGAATTTCGTAGCGGATGTTTTCCCCAAATGTGTAATAGTTCGGGCCACCAAAAGCGAAAGCCCCAGGCACGTAGTTCGCGATCAGGGTAACGGTATTGGGGTTGTCTGGGCTGCGGAATGCATACAGATCGGTATTGTCTGCCAGCGGGTCGTTCGCAATCAGCGGTGCTTCCCGGTGGCTAGAGGCAAATACCGAGGTGCAGGACAGCCAAAGCAAAGCCAACATGGAGGCCCAAGAGGCGCTCCGTTTTGTGAAATTGGTCATGATCAGTTGTGTTTGTTTAAAAAAGTGAGAGAATCGGCGCGTGGAGACGCCACCAAACACATGTACGTAGTGAAGGGGGGATTGGTTTTTGGGGGATGGATTTATTTGCGCGGAATTTTCTTTTGTAGGCGATTTTGCACCTTAAACTTCAATGGAACACGGTTTGAACGGATTTTACGGACAAAAACGGATTTATAATAGCACACCCTCATGCCGTTTAAATCCGTTAGATTCGTGTTCCAAAAGGAAGGCAGCTCGCGTCGTAGACGCACACGAGCGCGTTCGTTGCTTCATTGGAGTTCTTGATGCGCCACTAGGTACCAGCGGGCGGTTTGCGGCTTGCCTTCAATCCCAAACTACATGGCACAGTGTTTTATCAATACAATTCGTTGAACAAAACAGGCACCTGATAAAAATAGGACAAAATAGCACCAACGCCCTATGTTACTATTGCTGTCTTGGGGGATGACTGTTCAACCAAAATCACCCTTTAGTAAAAGCAACAAAACAACTTCCACAATTTTGATTTTGATACAATTGATTAGCAACATTTTGTTAATTCATCATTCATCATTTATAATTCATCATTTATTTCTTATGCAAAAAAGAATCATTTTTATCCCCGCTCTCCTTTTTCTGTTGCCGCTAACAGGCCACGCCCAAGCTTGGAAATGGGCGAATAGCCTTGGCACCCCAAACACCACCACCACAGTAAAATCCATCCGCAAATACGCCGGCACAAGCGTGATCGTGAGTGGCTCATTCGCCGCTACCGCCCTTACCATCGGCAGCTATTCACTCAACAACGCTGGGCAGGACGACGGCTACGTGGCCATTGTCGACGATGCCGGGCAATATGACTGGGCAGCCAGTTTCGGCGGTTCGGGGCGTGACTTTGTCGTGGATGCCGCCGCCGCCGCCAATGGCGATTTCGTGGTGGCCGGCAATTTCAACAGTATCTCCATGACCATTGGCGGCATGAACCTGCTCAATAGCGGCGAAACGGATGCTTTCGTGGCGAAGTACAAGGCAGACAAATCCCTCGCCTGGGTCAAGAAAATCGGCACTGCCGACATAGATGAAGTGAGCAGCGTTGCCCTGGATGCCGATGGCAATGTTTATGTTTCGGGGCAGGTAATTGATAAGTTTACACAAGCCACCATTCGAGTTTTTGTTCGAAAGTTGGACACTGCTGGCAACCAAGCTTGGGAGCGAACAGGTACCGTGCAGGGCTACAGACTGCAAGCCACTGCGCTGGCCCTTGACGACGACCAAGCAGTCTACGTCGGTGGCTCGGTGTTTGGCACGGCAATTTTTGGCAGCACCGTCCTTACGAGCGACACGAGTGCTGCGGCATTC
Organism: Chitinophagales bacterium; assembly: GCA_038246345.1. Classification (GTDB taxonomy): domain Bacteria; phylum Bacteroidota; class Bacteroidia; order Chitinophagales; family Saprospiraceae; genus M3007. The sequence goes on along the minus strand of JBBRWA010000016.1, from coordinate 740 downwards.
ATGGTGAAGTACAGCCCCGCTGGGTCAATCCTCGATACCTACCTCAATCCAGCCTTGGAAAAATTCAATGGCCTGCAGGTACATGGGAGCAACGTATATGCCTGTGGGGAGAAAATCGATTACTGTTTCGGTTGGGGCTGGCCGCTCGTCCACTCGAAGACGCATGTGCTCAAACTCGATGCCGACCTGAATACCGTCTGGCATAAAATGGTTGGAGGCGAAACGCCCTGCCAAAGCCTTGACATCGCCAAAAGCCTCAGCCTGGACGAAGCCGGGAATGTCTATGTCACGGGCTATTTTTTCAGCGATACGCTCCAGTTCGCAGGCCAGGCACTTGCCAACCCTTTCAATTTGGAATACTATTACCCCCAAATTTTCGTGTTCAAATACGCACCTTCCGGCAACGAGCTTTGGGGCAAATCGCTGGGCGGCATCCACGCCGATGAAGCCACCTGCATCCATGCTATCGGCGACGACAAATTCTACCTCGGCGGCAATTTCGAGTCCGTGCCTGTCGCCTTTGGCGCATACACCCTGCAAAACACGGGCAGTTTGAATTCCATCTACGTACACCTGCGCCCCGCCCGATTTGGCCGCAAGTCGATGGGCTTTCTCGCCGTCTTTGACAAGAACGCGAGCAGCACAAACCCGGAACCCGCCTTCCAGGAAGTTGCCATCTTCCCGAATCCTGCCTCCGACCATCTTACGGTGCGGTTGAAGACCCCGACAGAATCACCGCT
>JBBRWA010000015.1:0-37023 GCA_038246345.1 Chitinophagales bacterium | reverse complement strand
CCAACAAATAAGGGCTGTCTACGGTGTGCGACATGCGCATTTCAATGGCGTGAAGTTGAAGCAAAAAACGGCCATTGGGCGATGGAAAATTTTTGATACGATCCATGTTGTCGAGCATTCAAGATGGTTTATTTCAGAAAAAAGGAACCGAACACTTCTTCCACCAATGGAAGATACCGTTTGTAATCCGTTTCTTCGGCAGTGAATGTTAGCACGTAAAAATGATTGTGCGCCAGCCAGTAGTGTTGCCGCCAATGGAGCTTAAATTTGCCTTGTGTTCCGGTGTATTCTATTTGATAATACTTGTCAAACCCATCCGGCATTTCTTTGAATTCCAATATTGCAGCATCGTTTATCATGCCAACGATCTGCTGCCGGGCACCTTCCGCAACCTCAGCCAGTGGTATACCCGGAAATTCACTCAAGTCGTTGATGATCAAGTTGAAATTCTCCCGAAAAGTATCGTTCCGTGCTTCGAGGGGTGCGTACAGGAAAAAGCTGGAGCCAAACAACCCTGTTTGATCCAAGGCCCAATCTGGTGGATAGCGGAGCGTAAATTCCGGATCCGCAATGGTCGCCCACACAGGTTTTTCTCCCGCTCCAGCGGAAATAACGGTTTGTGCAGTTGCCAACACAGGCAAGCATGACGCCAATAATAAGAACAGCAGTTTTTTCATGTCAATGAATCGTTTGTTTGGGAGGTTTCGCTGCCAGTTGCGGCATTGAGGATTACTACATCGGGAAAATCTGCGCCATTGAATAGGCGAAGATGGCAAATGCAATACTGCCGATTAACACACCAAGCGCCGTGTTGCGGTCGTCGCTGGTTTTCAACATAAAGAACCCCGCAACGATACCGGCAGGTGCCAAAAGGTACCAAGGTATAACGTATTGAACCGCGCAAAATATGGCGAAAGTGACGAAGGTTCGAATTAAGATCGGGACAATTGACTTCATTTTTTTAATTTGATAATTTGATAACGGAGTTATTAGGGTTTCATGGTTTAAAGGTTTCATGGTTTCAAGGTTGTGTTTCAAAGGGTTGATTATTTTTCTGGTGGTTCTGGTGGTTTTGGTGGTTTGGGCCGTGGCGGCGTGGTGGCGTTCATAGCCCGTTCAAGACCCAAGGTCGTGAATGTTTTGATGACCTCTTCTGTACGCGCCAGGATATGGGCAAGTTCTGCTTTTTCACCTTCCGACCATTTTCCGAGCACAAAATTTACCTGTTTGCCTTTAGAAAAATTGTCGCCAATACCCACTCGAAGCCGGGGGTAAGCATCGTTGCCAAGCATTTCTTGTATACTCTTCAAGCCGTTGTGCCCGCCTGCCGAACCAGAAGGTCGAAGCCGGATTTTGCCGAAATCCAGGTTGAGGTCGTCGCAAACAACCAGGCTGTTTTCGGTTTGTAATTTTTCCTTTTGAAGCCAATATCGAACAGCCTTGCCACTGAGGTTCATGTAAGTATTGGGCTTAAAAAGTATCAGCGTGCGCCCTTTCCATTTCACTTCTGCCCGTTCGCCATGGTGATCGCCGCGCCACTCGCCATCAAGTTTTTTGCACAGGAAATCCACCACATCAAAACCGACGTTGTGGCGGGTGTTATCGTATTCGGAACCAATGTTGCCGAGACCGGTGATGAGGTATTTCATTCGTTGATAGTTGATAGTTGTTCGTTGTTAGTTTCCGAGCGGTTGGCATCTTCGTTGTTAGTTGTTCGTTGATAGTTGTTCGTTTTCGAACGCTTGGCATCTTCGTTGTTTGTTGATCGTTGTTCGTTCTCATTGGCTCAATTCTCGTTTGGTATTCTGGTAGTGGAGCATTTGTTCGACAGCAGGCGAGCCTTTCAAACTACGTGGGATTACGCCCACTACAACGAAATAACCACGCGCTCAGAAACGAACAACAAACAACTATCAACGAACAACGAAACAACGGGCAACCAAGAAGGGCAAAAATGCGCCTTTTGTACATGATGCGCATACAAATTTTTACCTTTTTTGTCCTGGCAGGACTCTCTTGCACCAAGGGCCCGGAAATTTCACCGGGCTTCGACATGCTCTATCAACAAAATTTTATCATTCCGGTTGGCATCAGCCAGTTTGTGACCCACCATTTTCAATTTGAAAACGTGAACTCCCGTTATCAGCAGTACCTCGACCAACATAAAAAAACGGACGCTGAAATAACCAGCATCGTCACGGGAAAGGCAGCCATCACGGGTATTTTCGGCGATGCCAACCTAGATTTTATCGATCAGGTATCCATTCGGGTGTACGATCAGAGCGACCCAAACGACTACGTTGAAATCGCCTACAGATTCCCAGTCCCCCTCGACCCAGGCAACAACCTGCCCATTATCCCTTCCCTGGCAGATGCCAAACGCTTTATGAAAAACTCCCGTTTTGCCATTGATGTGGTGCTGTGGCTTCGGCAACCAACAACCCAGGAAAGCGAAGTACGCTTCGATTTGGAAATGCGCGCCACGCTGTAATTTTTTCACGCAACGCCACAAGGATATTTTCCCTACAACCCCATTTTATCGCACAACGATACTACGGTTACGTTCTCATGGCAATTGTTATCGTTCAATAAAATGCTATGCGGGATGGGCGTTGTGTTCGTTTTGCGAGAATAGTACGTTGCATCCACCCTGCAGGATATTTCGCCAAACTTTTGCCTATTCACCCTAACTTTGCTATTCCGCAATCCGCATTCCCAAATCCGCACTCGAATATGTTTGGAATAAAAGCATTCGCACCCGCAAGCGTTGGCAACATTGGCATCGGCTTCGACATCCTGGGGTTGGCGCTTGAACGCCCCGGCGACGAGGTCATTGCCACCAAATCCAATACACCTGGCGTGCGCATCAACAAGATTACGGGCGCAGGCGGAAAACTCCCTTTGGATCCGGAAAAAAACACCGCCGGAGTCGCCGCTTTGCGTTTGTTCGAACACTTGGGCGCAAGTTCGCAAGGCATTGAATTAGAGATACATAAAAAAATGCCCATTGGAAGTGGCTTGGGCAGCAGTGCCGCCAGCGCCGCAGCTGCCGTATTGGCGGTAAGTGAATTACTGCGCACGGGCATGAGTAAGGTGGAATTATTGCCTTTTGCCCACAAAGGCGAGCAAATAGCAACAGGCAGCATACAGCTCGACAACGTAGCCCCATCCCTGCTGGGCGGCATTGTGCTGGCCCGCGACAGCGCCACCCTGGATGTTCACCGGCTTCATGTGCCCCACGGATTGTTTCTGGCAGTGGTACATCCGCAAATGGAAATCCTGACCAAAACGGCTCGAGCATTGTTGAAGCCCGACGTTTCACTGCAACAACACGTCCGCCAAAGCGCTAACATTGGCGCTTTCATCGTCGGACTTTACAATGCCGATATTCCGTTGATTGGCAGATGCCTGCACGACGAAATAATAGAGCCGCAACGGGCGGGCTTGATCCCCGGTTTTTATGCCGTAAAAGAGGCCGCGATGATGGCTGGCGCCCTGGGGTGCAGTATTTCCGGCGCAGGGCCTTCAGTTTTTGCCCTTTGTCCCAACAGCCTTGTTGCCGAAAATGCGGGAGAAGCCATGCAAAAAGCTTTTGCCGAAAATGGCTTGAAAACGGTGCTTTACCTTTCTGGAATAAATCAGGAAGGTGCGGTTATTTGTTAAAAAAAGCGGACTTGCCCTTAAGCAAGCCCGCCGTATTTAAAGCGAATTTCGTCCAAATAATTAAGGAAGTAGCACCTTGTCAATTGCGTGCACGACACCATTGGTTCCTTGCACATCTACCGCAACAATATTGGATTTGCGGCCTTCGGCATCGGTGATGCTGGCACCACCTGCCAAGCCAATGGTGAATTTGCCACCTTGAAAAGTTGTCACTTGCTGGCCTTCTGTTAACTGAGAAGAGAGCACATTGGCACCCGCAACCACGTGGTATTGCAGTACGCTGTTGAGGGTTGCTGCTGGAATATCATTGAGGCTTGCAACGCCCAACTCCCCCAATAATGCTACAAAAGCAGCATTCGTTGGTGCAAATACGGTAAACGGACCTGCGCCAGAGAGAATGGTCACATAATCTACGCCAAGGTCGGAACGCGTGAGCGCTTGCACCAAAATGCTGAAATTAGGGTTGTTCAAAGCTTGATTCACTACTGTTGGCAGTGTCAGCACTTTGTTGATGATGTGAACCGTGCCATTTTCAGCGACTACATCAGCAGTGGTCACAGTGGCTGATTCGTTGAGTTTTACGCCAGCTGCCGTATTAACGAACAGGCTGAGGTTGCTGGTGGTAGTGCCAAATGTTGCGGCAGTTTTTACATAACCAGTTGTCAGGGCACTTGATTTCACATCGCCAGCAACTACGTGGTACAGCAAAATTGCCTTCACGGTATTTTTGTCAACATCCTGAATCTTGGTAACACCAAGCGCAGTGAACAGGCTGTTGAATGCTGCATTGGTTGGTGCGAATACGGTGTATTTGTCCGTACCGCTCAGTACGCCGGCCAAATCTGCATACACAACGGCTTCTACTAAAATGCTCAAGTCAGGCGTGCTTTGTGCCAATTCAACGATGTTTTTCACGTCGACAACGACATCGGGGTCTTTGTCACACGCGGTAAAGGCAAGAGCAAAAACTGAAAGAAAAAGAGCAAAAAAGAGTGATTTTTTCATATTATTTTTTTTAAAACGGTGTTAAATAGTGGTTGTATGTCAAGTGAAACGGTACGCCGCCGAAAAAGTTTTGTTTAATCTTTTAAAAGCTTGCTAATGTAAAGATTAAACAAAATTAATTTTTTTTGTGAACAATTTCACACAGTCGGTTTTCGGCCACATTAGCCTCCTTTCATAAAGTGTTTGATAATATTTGCCAAAAATCATTTGGAGCAGCCTACTTTTGGCCGTCAGACATTTTAACTTGAAATCAACTTAACGCATGGACAACACCAACTCAAAAATTTCAGGCAGCGGCGCTCCAATCAATGCAGATCGGCTTTTTACCGCTTCTTGTTTTGCCCTCATCACTACTGCATTCGCTTTTGCCATTCGGGCGGGCATCCTCGAAAGCCTGGGTACTGATTTTGGCCTTTCAAAAGAACAATTGGGCTATTTCAACCTACTGGTACTCGGCATCGGGTTCCCGATTGCCACCGTTGCTGGTGGCCTGCTTTACAATAACCTTGGGCCCAAAAAGATGATGGTGTTAGCGCTGATCGCCCATTTGGCGGGTATATTGATGACCATCGGCGCTACGGGCTATACGATGTTGTTGGTATCCAGCTTTCTGATCGGTTTTGGCAATGGTATGGTAGAGGCCGCTTGCAACCCACTCGTCGCAGGTATGTACCGCGACAACAAAACGACGATGCTCAACAAATTCCACGTTTGGTTTCCGGGCGGGATATTTTTAGGGGCCTTGATTTCGCAGCTAATGACGGCCGCAAGCATGGGTTGGCAACTGCAAATCGCGGTGATGTTGATCCCTACCTTTATATATGCATCCTTATTTTGGGGACAAACGTTCCCGAAAGCAGAACAAGCTGGACAAACGAGTCTTGCGGAAAACCTGAAAGGCATGGTCAACCCGCTTTTCTTTTTTATCGTGTTCTGTATGTTGCTAACGGCGAACACGGAACTTAGCACCCAACAATGGGTCGGTTCATTGTTGAAGTTTTCGGGAGCGGAACCCATGCTGGTATTGGCGCTTACAACGGGTTTGATGGCGGTAGGGCGTTATTTTGCTGGGCCCGTCATTCACCGCTTCAATCCTACCGGGGTGCTGTGGGGATCGGCTATCGTCGCTTCCATCGGCATTTACTTGTTGAGTATTACGACGGGCCCAGTTACGTACCTTGCTGCCATTATGTTTGCGGTGGGCGTATGCTACTTCTGGCCAACCATGCTTGGTTTTGTAGGCGAATACATACCTAAATCTGGCGCGCTGGGCATGTCGGTCGTGGGTGGCGCAGGTATGCTGGCCGTCGGTATAGCGCAGCCAATTGTTGGCCGTTGGCTCGATAAAGCAAAAGATGTCGCAACGTCACAAGGTCTAACGGGAAAAGAAGCCGAGTTGATTGCCGGGCAGGAATCGCTCCAGCACTTGCTTACTTTCCCGTTGATATTGATTGTTGCATTCGGTTTATTGTGGTTTTACATGCGTGGAAGAAAGCCCGGATAATTTTTTTAGAAAAACTTTTCGAAAAGCTTGTTGCTTCAAACCGGATAGCGCTATCTTTGCGTCCGCTTTTAAAAGCAAAAGCACGGATTGGTAGTTCAGTTGGTTAGAATGCCGCCCTGTCACGGCGGAGGTCGCGGGTTCGAGTCCCGTCCAGTCCGCAAACGCTAATGTTCTGATAGTCAGAATGTTAGCGTTTTTTTATTTTGGTTTGGGTAGCATAATGGCAAGTACATGGGTTTATGCTGTTCATTCATCAGATTCCCCTTCCTCTGGGTAAATTGATGCCAAGATTTTAAAAATATTGGCCTGAGCATCTTTATTGCTTTCGCAATACACCCGATTTAGCATGATGTAAAGGCTGTTTTGCGGGTTTTGCAAGTGCTGGAACGCTTGCTCCGTAAAAAGGCGGTATAGCATTGCCCGATAGATTCTAAAACGGCGCGTTTCAAAATTGCTGCTTGTATCCGACGCACCCATAAATGCGAAGCTTAGAAAAGGATTGTCTGCGTAGAGACGCAGCACTATTTCAACAGCAGTTCGGATGATTTGGGCAGCCTCGTGGCTGTGATTCATTAAGCTGAAACGATTGGCACTTAAGCTGTGGCCTTATCGTAAAACTTTACAACAGCCAATTGTTCAGCCTCAAAAAAGTGCCCTTCAAAAATAATGCACCTTCTTTTGGGGGTGCGAAAAACAAAGCGGTGAATGGTAGACCCCATTTCACCGCTTTCTTTATTTGTTTTTCTGAAAGGATAAACCGTATCGAACATCAAACAAGGTATTCATAGGGTTTAGGGCGGTTCCCCCACCGATCATCACTGGTCAAAATTTGCCACCCTGAAGGAATAGGGCCGTAGGGCTCATCCAATTTTTGCAGCACCTTTGTCATTTCGGCTTGGTGGCGCTGCAGGATTATCGCGGCTTTTACAGCCTGCGATAAAAATGACCGCACTACCCAGTTTCTTTTTGACAGATCAAGCTGGGTAATCGGTTGGAGTGTAAGTCCCAACGCTGTGATTTTGGCAAACCGCAGGCGAAAATCCTTGTAATTATCCGCATCCAAGGCAACCTTGTAAGGCCGCAAACGGCCCAAGCGCAAAACCGATAAGGACAGGACGACCCAAAGCAGGAACAAAAGTGGGACTGAAACAGCCGTGGCCAATAGCACTAAGACCACATTTTGGAATGCTTTTGTAAACGACCGTACCTTCTGTGCTGTTTGCACACTCAATACAGCAGCCGAGCCGGAACGCTCAACTACGGCAAAATCATGTAGCAGAATATCGGTAGTCATGTAAAGTACGGCTGTTTGTCTATACAAAAGTGCGGTTTTTTTTGAACAAATGCGGAACGGGGAGGGGATATTATCATTTTTTGTCCAGAAAGGTGTTGAATTTGGTTCATTCGGCAAGAGGCTCCTCCCACCGCACCGCAAAATACTCCTGAAGAATCCGATGCCGAAAACGCCAAGTAGCCCCATCTGTTTCAAGTATCTTTCTGGCGACCATTTCATTCAAAAAATCCACCAGATGCCAGGGAAGTAGGCCTTTTTTGTATAGTAAATAGCGAAGATGCCAGTGTTGGAGGATCGAAAAATAAAGTTGACGCATGGAGGAGCTGAAGCGTTGGTATGGTTTTTTGATTTGCGTAAATTGTATAGATTCTAATGCCATCATTTCGTTCAGCCCTAAGCCCAGTCCGAAGACCAGCCCTAGGCTCAGTCCTCTAAGTAGCCCGAAGGCATACCATCCGGGCAGCCCGAAGACAAGTACGGCCATTACATGATGTTTAAAATATTTATAAAAAGTATTCATTGACCAGTAAATCTAATCTCCTGTCTCTATTGTTACCCCATTATTTCCAACGCAAGGCTTACTGCTATGCCCAAAAGGAAAACCCCTAGAACCAGTCCTCCGACCAATCCTCCGAACAGCCCAAAGGTCAGCCCTGCGAGCACTCCGAAAACCAGCCATCCAAGCAGCCCCTCCATTATCTTTTCACTTTTTGTGCCGCTTTGCAAATCATACTGCAAATCCAACAATTCAAAAACAACCTTCCCCTTTTCACTCATCCTCTTTGCCAAAAAAGCCAACCAATGCCCCGATTTCTCAGAAGAGAATGCCGCATTGCTGTCCATCCTCAACGCATCCGCCACAAACAACCTTTCAATTTCAGCTTTTCTCTCTTCCAAAGAACTAGAACTAAACTTCGGCAAACTACCAGCATACAACAATTGCAGGATATTGAAATAAAATGGTGCCTCCACCGCTTCTTGCAACAAAGCATCTTTCCGAAGCGCCTGCGCTAATATTTTCGCTTCCGGCTGTTCAAACCCCGTTTTCTCAAGTTCCTCAATAATTTGTTCCGCATTCAAAGGCCCAACTTCAATTTGCAGGTTTACCCTGGCATCCGCCTGCACAGCCTTGTACTCTTACATGCGACAGGTCAGGACAAATTGTCGGCCAGCAGTGGCACTATATACAGCGATGGCAACTAAGGCTGACTGCATGGCATCGGCTTCTTTTAATTCGTCGAGCCCGTCCAATAACTGGATCAGGTTTGCTTGCCGGAGGATTGCTTTTGCGCCCGATTTGTTGGTGCTCATTTGGGAAGCAAGCACTTCTTCGAGCCAGTTTTCCAATTTGATAAAGCTGCTGCGCCAGCTGGCCAGGTTGATGACGATGGGCAAAGCATCGGCTTCGAGGTCGAACAAACGATCCGCCAGTTGCAGCAGCAGTGTGGTTTTTCCAGCGCCGGGTTGTCCGACTAGCAGCAAGCGCCCGTGCGCATCCTGAAAAAGCCTGCCGATTTCTTGCGGTATGTTTTCATCATTGTAGCTGTGGAAAGCGGATACTACCAACTCGCTCGTGCCTTCTTTGGAAGCCAGGGGGCGCAACCTAACGGGCTGCCGTGAAGCCAGTTTTTGATCTAAACGATTGCGGTATTTTTGTCGGAAAGCATCCCGAATCTTTCGATTTTGAGCTTCATTCTCTGCAAAGCTGGCTTCTAAGGTACTTATGAGCGAGAGCAGGTCTTTGATAATCCGGTTGAATCCGGTGTCTCGTTCTTCGCCTGTCTGTATGCCAGCATTTCGATCCTGTCGGTATTTTGCCAGTCTGCTGGACAGTGGCGTTAATTGTTCCGCTAATGCGGAATAATTAAATTGGTACAAAAGAATTAGGGCGGCCTCCGGATTAGCATTAGCAAGAGCCTCTTTTGCGGCTAGTAGTCTCCGTTTCGCTTCTAAAGACCAGGGAATGTTCAGAATGTCTGATTTGGCGGTGGTTTTCCCGCTAAAAATATTCTTGAAATCGCTCGTAAACCACAGCACAACAAACGAAGCGACAACGAAAAAACCAATCAAATACCAGGGGTATGAAGGCCCAAGCTGTTGGCTGCACCATGTTTTCAACTCATCGGAAACGAGGTCGGGGATGACACTGATGGCTACAAACAGACAACCGATGAGTAGGAAGATTAAAAGCTGCTTTCTTTGTTTCATGTTCGCTGTGGGGCATTTTGAAAAGGCCTTTTCAGTTTGCGCTTTGGCAAATGTATTCCGTTTCTCCTTTATTTATATGCTAAAACCAGTCAAGGTAGCAGTTGCCATAAAATTTTGGCGGCTGCCACACAACAAAAACCACGGCACCCGTTCCAGCGGAACGGTATCTAAAGCGCTGCCACGTATCCCGGAGAACAAAAGCACCCAATTAGGCTGGTTCTGATCCCCACCCATTAACCTTTTCCCCCCACCACGCTACAATTCCCCAAATACCCGCTTACCTTTACCCCCCCCAAATCTAACATCTTCAATACTGCTACGCTATGATTTTCATGGATTTTGAAAAGCCCCTCGAAGCCCTTTATGAGCAGCTTGTAAAGCTCAAGGATGTAGGTGAAAAAGGCGAGTTGGACGTCTCCGACATGGTGCGCGAGCTGGAAGGCAAGATTGACGCAAAGCGAAAAGAGATTTTCCAAAACCTCAGTGGTTGGCAAAAAGTGCAGCTTTCACGCCATCCGGAGCGCCCGTACACCTTGTATTACCTGGAAACGATGTGCGAAAAATTCGTGGAGCTCCACGGCGACCGCTATGCAGGCGACGACCACGCCATCGTGGGCGGACTGGCCGATCTGGATGGCCAAACGGTTATGTTCATCGGGCACCAGAAAGGCGTAAATACCAAGATGCGGCAATACCGCAACTTCGGCATGGCCAACCCCGAAGGGTACCGAAAGGCACTGCGCCTGATGAAAATGGCCGAGCGCTTTGGATTCCCGGTGGTGACGCTGATTGATACCCCTGGTGCATTCCCCGGCCTGGAAGCAGAGGAGCGCGGACAAGCGGAGGCTATTGCCCGCAACCTGTTTGAAATGGCCCAATTGAAAGTACCCATCCTTTGTTATATTATTGGCGAAGGCGCTTCTGGCGGCGCACTGGGCATCGGCCTGGGCGACAAGGTATTTATGATGGAATACACCTGGTACTCGGTTATTTCACCTGAATCCTGCTCTTCTATTCTGTGGCATTCCTGGGACTTCAAGGAGCAAGCAGCAGAAGCATTGAAATTGGATGCCGACAACATGCTGGCATTCGGACTCATCGATGGCATTTTGAAAGAACCGCTGGGCGGTGGCCACAATGGGCCGGAACAATTGGCCGATACTTTGAAAAAGCATATCAAGGGTGAACTGGCGAAAATAATGCCCCAAGACCCGGAAGAGCGGATTACAGCGCGCATTGAAAAGTACAGCAAAATGGGGCAATATAAACGGGTGCCGCAATCCTAAAACACAACCAACACACTTATGCTCGCACAAATTCGAGCCATATTTTTCAAAAAAGCACTGCGCGAACTCCTGGCTTCACAAAAGCGGAAGCGTCAAGTACATACCCTCGACAGCGCCCGAAGCATCGGTATCTTGTTTGACGCCAGCAGTGAAACCATCCGAAAGGAGGTCGCCGATTTTGTAAAAAGACTTGAAAAAGGTGGCAAAAAAGTACGCCTGCTTGGCTTTTATAACTCCAAGGCGCTACCAGAAGCCCATACTTTTGATGCCTTTACCTTGAAAGAAAGCACCTGGAAGGGCCTGCCAAAAAGTGAAAAAGCTACTGCGTTTTCAAAGGTAACATTTGACCTGTTGCTGAGTTTCAACCCTGATGAGACCCCACAATTGGAATGGCTGGCTGCTTCCTCCCCTGCTGACATGAAAATTGGCTTGGCCACGGATCATTTCAATGACTTTGACATTCAACTGGAAACACCCGAGGGCAAGGGAATACATTTCTTTGCAGAACAACTCGATATTTATCTCGATAAAATAGTCCTAACCAAGTCATGAGTCTCCACGAAAAATTGCGCGGCACCGGGGTCGCCCTGGTGACCCCTTTTAAAAACGGCCAAATCAACTGGGAAGACCTGGAGCGCGTCATCGAGCACGTGATCGGCGGCGGTGTGGAATTCCTCGTTAGCCTCGGCACCACGGGCGAATCAAATACCATCAGCGATGAAGAGCACCGGCAAATCCTAGATTTTACCATAAAAATAAACCGGGCCCGTCTGCCACTTGTGGCTGGCGTGTTCGGCGGCAACAACACCGCCCAACTGGTGCAAAAGATTCAGGGCTTCAATTTTGAAGGCATCGATGCGCTGCTGTCGAGCAACCCGGCCTACAACAAACCCAGTCAGGAAGGCATTTTCCAGCACTACCTCGCGCTCGCAGAAGCATCACCATTGCCGATCATCATCTACAATGTACCGAGCCGCACCGCTTCGAACATGAATGCCGAAACGACCCTGCGCCTGGCGCATACCAGCGACAAATTCATCGCCATCAAAGAGGCCTCCAACGATATTTACCAGGTCATGAAAATCATCAAAGGCCGTCCAAAAGACTTTCTGGTGCTCAGCGGCGATGATTTTATTACCCTGCCGATCATCGCTTCCGGCGGTGACGGTGTCATTTCCGTGATCGCCAATACCCTCCCGCGCCCCTTCACCGATATGGTACGCGCAGCCTTGCGGCAAGATTTGCCGACGGCCCAAAAGCTCAACAACAAGCTGCTGGAGCTGTACCGATTGCTGTTTTTGGAAGGAAACCCCGTTGGTGTAAAAGCTGCTATGGAATTGCAGGGGCTTTGTAGTCGGGAGGTAAGGTTGCCTTTGGTGCCGATGACTGAGGCGGGGGTGCATGCGCTGATGAATGAGCTGGATGCTGGATACTAGATGCTAGATGCTGGATGCTGCGATTTTGGCTTAAATTTGCAAGTAAAATACCAGCGATGGATACCATTGTCATAAAAACGAATAATTCTGCGAAGGCAAAACACCTGGTGGAGCTACTTAAATCTATGGATTTTGTAGCTCAGGTGGAATATTTAGACAAATTCGTCCTGGGGCAAAAACTTTTGGATAAAGTCAATAAAATTGCTGCAAACTCCGAACTGTCCGAGATGACGCTGGAACAAGTTAATGAAGAGATAAGTAATTACAGGAATGGAAAATAACCGTGTTGTTGTTAACACCAAAAGAGTATTTCGAGGCTTTTCTCAGCCAATAATAATTTTTTCATGAGCCTACAACAAGCCCCTATTTACTTCGCCTACTCCGACACCCACGGCAAAGGCGTTTTCGCTGGCCGCGACATTGAAGCGGGTGAAGTAATCGAAGTGTGCCCTATTATTTTATTCCCAAAAGAGGAACTCGCCAACGTGCGCCAAACCGTGTTGGACGACTACTATTTCGATTGGGGCGAAAAGGGAGAATGGTTTGCTTTTTGCCTTGGCAATGGCTCGTTGTACAACCACTCCTACAGCCCGAACGCCGAGTACGGCATGGACTTCGAAGCACAAACCATTGATTTTTATTGCATCAAGGATATACCTGCCGGAGAGGAGATTTTCATCAATTATAATGGTGATGCCGACAACCAGAGCAAGGTGTGGTTTGAAAAATAAATAGGACTACAGCGACGGAACGCCATGTTCGCGCAACGCAGCCCGCACACTACCTTGCTCCAGCAACAACTTTTTCGCTGCTTCGTAATCGAGTCCCGTAGCAATTTCTACCATTTTTACCCCGCGATCCACGAGTTTGACATTGCTGAGTTGCATGTCCACCATCTTATTGTCCTGCACCCTGCCGAGCCGTATCATAATGGCCGTGGAGAGCATGTTTAAAGTCAGTTTTTGAGCCGTACCTGCTTTCATACGGCTGCTTCCGGTGACAAATTCCGGACCAACCACCACCAGTATCGGAAAATCAGCCACCGCTAACAAAGGCGCTCCGGGATTGCAGGTGATACAGGCCGTCGCAATACCACGTTCCTGACAAGCTTGCAGGCCATGCAACACATATGGCGTGGTACCGGAGGCTGCAATGCCCACAACGGTATCCCGCGGGTCTATTTGCCAGGCCGCCAAATCTTCCCAGGCTTGGGTTTCGCTGTCTTCTGCATTTTCGACCGCCTTCCGAATGGCCTGGTCGCCCCCGGCGATGATGCCAATGACCCATTCCGGCGGGGCGCCAAAAGTGGGGGGGATTTCGGAGGCATCCAGTACGCCCAGTCGGCCGCTGGTGCCGGCGCCGATGTAGAACAGCCGCCCTCCTTCCTGCATTTTCGGGACAACGGCCTCCACGAGCGCTTCTATTTGAGGGATGGACTTTTCTACGGCCAATGGTACCAACTTATCCTCTGCATTCATGATGCGGAGCATTTCCCCAGCGCTCATTTTTTCCAAATGGCGGTAGTTGGAGGGAGATTCTGTTATTTTTTCCACGTCATATTTTTTTTCACCACAGAGGACGCAGTGTTTCACAGAGGTTTTAGCAGAGGAAATATGTCTAAAAAACGCCGTGAGCACTAAAAAAACGCTGTGAATACCGCTGTGAAACACTGCATCCTCTGTGGTAATTCGAAGCGCAACAACAACCTGAACCCCTCTTCACCAACCTGAAACCATGAAACCTGAAACCTTGAAACCCCTCTTTAAGCAAACATCCTAAACAAATAAAACAACAGCATCGACATCACAAACGACACGGGCAGTGTCAACGCCCAGGCAATAGCAATGCTGGCGATTGTTTTTCGCTGCAGGTTTTTCACCCCGCCATCAGCCACCATGGTGCCGGCGATGCCGGAAGAAAGAACGTGCGTGGTGCTTACAGGTAGTCCGTAGTAACTGCTCACGCCGATGGTCGCTGCAGCGCACAGCTCCGCGCTGGCACCTTGTGCGTAGGTAAGATGGGTCTTGCCGATTTTCTCTCCAATGGTCACCACGATGCGTTTCCAGCCAACCATGGTACCGATACCCAAACAAAGCGAAATGAGCAAGACGGCCCAAGTGACGCGGAATTCATAAAACCCTTTTAGCGTCTTTTGTTCCGCTTTGATGATTTGCGCTGGCTCGCCTTTAATTATGCCACCTTTGACTGCAGCATCCAGTTTTTTATTCAAATCCTGAATGCCTTGGCGGATGGCAAATACTTCTTTTGAATCTTGCGCGTGAAAACTATCCAGTTCTGTGCTCAAATTCCGGCAAGCCAATGACAGCGGCGAATTTGATACCAAATGGCTGCTGTCGATCGCAACTGCTTGCGCCAAGGCCGATGAAACTTTCTCCACATGCATTTTTGCTTCACCCGCTGAAAAACCGGGGCTAAGCGCAAATTGCACTGGCATAAAGGCCATCATGACCACCATGAGCAAGCCCACGCCCTTTTGACCGTCGTTGTTGCCGTGGAAAAAGCTGACCAAGGTGCAGGTTGTGATAAGTATGCCGCGGATCCAGATCGGCGGCGCTTTTTTGGTGTCGTCGGGTGATTTAAAAATGGTTTTTTTCTTGACCAAAACCCGAAGCATGTACATTAACCCAATGGCTAAACTGAAACCGAAGAGGGGAGAAATAAGCAGCGACATGCCTATATCTTTGGCCTTGTCCCAGTTTGGGCCCATGCCGCCATGGATGGTAAAAAACGCAAACCCACCGCCCAGCAAGGCGCCAATCAAGGTATGAGAACTGGAGCAGGGAATGCCAAAATACCAGGTACCCAGGTTCCAGATAATGGCCGTAATCAAAATGGACAATACCAGCGCAATGTTTTCATTCAAGGACATGGCCATCATATCAGTCAAGGGCATGAGCTTGAGAATGCCCATGGCCACGGCGATACCACCCAGCATGGCGCCCAGAAAATTCCAGCAGCCCGACCAGACCACTGCAAAAACAGGTGGCAAAGTTTTGGTATAAATAACGGTCGCTACAGCGTTGGCGGTGTCGTGAAATCCATTGATAAACTCAAAGACACAAACAGCCAGCAAACAGACGATCAACAACACGGATGCGTTTGCGGAAAGATCCGCGATGAAACCCAGCATCATAGAATAATAGGGATTTAGCAGGTTGAAAATAAGGGCAAAGTAACAAAAAGGTTTTTTTGTACCACAAGCGAAGGTAACCAGCGCAACCGAAAAGCGAGGAAATCCTATTTTAAGTTTAGGATAATTTTTTTACCCTCACTCCTCCTCCATCAGCGGCAACAACACCTCCACCCTTGTCCCCGTCCGCTGCCCTTGTGTCAGGTCTGAAATATCATCAATCTGAATATAAGTATCTTCTTCGCGTCCCTGCAATTCGTGTAGCAGGTTGAGCCGTTCAGTGGTGATTTCCATGCCCTTGGATCGGTGCGTCTGAAAGCCCAATTGTGCCGCTTGTTTTTCCCGGCCTTTGTTGTAGCCCACGCCATCGTCTTCAATGATACAGCGCAGCAGTGTTTCATCATCTTCCACCAGTTCGAAGCGTATGGTCAAGTGGCCTTCCTGGCGGGGCCGCAAGCCGTGTTCTATGGCATTTTCCACAAATGGCTGGATAATCATGGTGGGAATGAGCAATTCATCGAGGTCAAAATTTTTGGGCGCAATGATGGTCGGTTGCAGCTTATTCCGGAACCGCAATTTGCGGTTGATGTCGAGGTAACGGTCTAAAAATTCAATTTCCTGTTCCAGGGTCACCACTTCCAGCTCGGAGTATTCGAGGGTATGGCGCATCATTTTCGCAAATTTTGCGAGGTAGGATTCCGCTTCTGAATTGCGGCTGGAGGTCACCAAGCCCTGGATGGCATTGAGGGAATTGAACATAAAATGCGGGTTCATCTGCGCACGCAGGGCGCGGAGTTGCAGGCCCGCCACCCGCAATTTGGCCATTTGGGTTTCCTGGCGGTTTCGTTCGAGCTGGTAGCGCGCTTCTATTTCCTGCCTTTCATGGTCGCGGAGTTTTTTAAAATGTTGTTGGTTGAGCTCCGTCACCTGGCTTTGCCACTCGAAGGCTTTATGGTAATCGCCTTTTTCTGCGTGTAAATTCGCCAGATTTTGACCTACTTGTGCAAGGTGGTAGAGGTCGTTGCCTTTTTGGCCTACTTCCCAGGCGCGTTCAAAGTGTTCTTCGGCTTGTTCCTGGTTTTCAAGCTCGTGAAACAGCCCGGCGCGCCAGTTTTCGATTTTAGAAAGGTTGGTAAAATCGGCGGGCTTCGACGGCGGGTCGTATTGCGCTGCAGCTTGCCCAAAGAGGTTGAAGGCCCGCACAGCATTGCCCGCAATCATGGCGATGATTCCAAGGTTGCTGAGGGCGTGGGTTTTTGCTTCGGCTTCATTGCTGCCGGCAAATTTCAATACTTTCTCAAAATGTGCTTGCGCCTGTTCGCTGTCGTTGCGGGCCAAAGCTGCGCGCCCGGCGTTCAGGTAATGCCAGCCAAGGCGGGGCCGCAGGCCATGCTTTTCCACGATGGGCAGCACGCTGCGGTAGGCTTCCAGGCTTTTTTCTTTTTCTCCAAGCTTTTCATACAATTCTCCCAAACCGCTAAACACCAGGGTTTGGATGTAATAATCTTTTAAACTCGCTTTTTCATCGAGGCTCAACAAGGATTTTTGCGCTTCCATGAGGTTGTCGAGCGCTTGGCCTATGTTCCCGGAGTGCAGGTGCAGAAATCCTTCGCGGCAAGTGACATGAGCGTGCAAAGAAGGCGGCGCTTCTTCGCTCAAGTACCGGTGCGCACGTGCAAGCGCATCTTCGGCAGGGGTCCAGTCGCGTTGATTCAGGTAGGAAGCGGCCACATCAGCCCATGTTTCGGCCAGTGCCCAAGTGTCAGCAATGCTTTCAAGGATGCCAATGGCCAGTCGCGCATGCATCAAGGACTGGTCGTAACGATGCCACTGATTTTCCAGAAAAGCAGCGCTGCGGTGGTAAGAAAGACGAATATCGAAAGGGCTGTGGGGTGTGAGCAGGCCCGAAAGCTCGTTCAAGGCGCCAGCAGCCTGTTCAAAATCAGTAAAGACCCAACGCGCCAAATTGTCGCTCAATCGGCGCAACAATGTGTGCTCGTCATGGATGATATTTTTTTTCAGTCCTGGCGGCGTGGAGTACATATTTTGTGTGTGGGACAATTGGCCCTGCTGCAAAACTACAAAAATCGCATGGACTTACGCGCTATTCATCAACTCGCCCAGGCATACCCCCCCTTTACGCCTCGCATTTTTTGCCCCTTGCCCTTGCTTCTTGCTTTTTTGCCCTTTGCCAACTTGCCTCTTAGCTCTGCCGACCAAGCCGCTCCATCACATACATTTTATGGCTGCGCCCAATGGGCAAAGTCCGCTCCGCGATTTCCACTTCGGCTGCCGAGAACGATTCAATTTTATCAATCGCCACCAAAAACGAGCGGTGTATGCGCAGGAAATTATCGGAGCGCATCAGCTCTTCCAATTCTCCCAATTGGTAGTGGGTATTGTAAGCCTTCGTTTTGGTCACAATAGAAACGGCATCTTTCATGCTTTCGATGAACAGGATTTCATCGAGGTAAATTTTTACGGAGCGTTTGTTGACCGTGAAAAAGTAGTACGGCCTGATGGGCGTCACGGCTGGCACTCCTGGGGCGGCCTGGTCTGCTAAGCGCTGGGGCTGCAACAGTTTGTTCACCGCTTTGGTGAACCGACTAAATTCAATAGGTTTCAATAAATAGTCGGTTACTTGCAACGCAAACCCTTCCACGGCGAATTCGTGATACGCTGAAGTAATGATCACCTGGGGCTGGTGCAACAATGTTTTTAAAAAATCAAGGCCGTTTAGTTTGGGCAGGTTTATGTCCAGAAACAAGACATCTACCGGGTTTTGCCGCACCACATCCAGTGCCTGAATGGCATCATTGCAAACATGGGTAAGTTGCAGGAACGGTGTTTGCCCTACATATTCAGCCAGAATTTCAGCCGCCAGCGGCTCGTCTTCTACGATAACACAACGGAGCACCATGATTTTTAAGTGATGAGTTATGAGTTATGAGTGATGAGTTATGAGTTATGAGTGATGAGTGATGAGTTATGAGTGATGAGTGATGAGTGATGAGTGGGCTACATCCCACAAATCCTAAAGACTGATGCGCCTTAAAAACGATACTTGTGGGGGCTATTGTTTCGACGAATGGTTGTTTTTAGTCCATTAAGCACCTTGGGGACTATTCGCTCCCTTATCTTGAGTTGTCCTGCTGTAAGCATCCTTCCACGTATAAAGGGGAAAGTTGCGCAGAATGTAGCTGTATTTGTACTTTTCCTTATACACGGACGGATGCTTACAGCACGACAACTCAAGGTAAGGGTTATCACATACTCAGCCCTTCAAAACACCCAATTCCTTTCCAATTTTCGTAAACGCAGCAACGGCCTTTTCAAGATGCTCCTGTGTGTGCGCCGCTGATATTTGCACCCGGATGCGCGCTTTGCCCTGGGCTACTACCGGGTAGAAAAAGCCAACCACATAAATGCCTTCGCCAAGCAAGCGGCGGGCAAATTCCTGTGCCAATGGCGCTTCATACAGCATGATCGGCACGATCGGGTGTTCGCCGGGAATGATGTCGAAACCCGCCGAGGTCATGGCAGTGCGGAACCACTGGGTGTTGCGTTCCAGCGTGTCGCGCAGGGCAGTGCTGCTGCTCAACAATTCCATTACCTTGATGCTCGCCCCAACGATGCTGGGCGCTACGGTATTGGAAAAAAGATAAGGGCGTGAGCGCTGGCGCAACATGTCCACAATTTCTTTTCGGGCTGCGGTGAAGCCACCACTGGCACCGCCAAGGGCCTTGCCGAGGGTGCCCGTCACAATATCTACCCGGTCAATTACCCCGCGATATTCATGGGTACCGCGACCCGTTTTACCCAGAAAACCGGAAGCGTGACATTCGTCAATGCCGACCATCGCGTCGTAGCGGTCGGCGAGGTCACAAATTTTGTCGAGTTGAGCGATGGTGCCATCCATAGAGAAAGCGCCATCGGTAAAAATCAACTTCCGCCGAACACCTGCAGCTTGGGCTTCTTTCAGGCAATCTTCCAGCGCATTCATGTCGTTGTGCTTGTAGCGCCAACGCTGGGCTTTGCAGAGCCGAATGCCGTCAATGATGCTGGCATGGTTGAGCTCATCGCTGATAATGGCATCTTCCGCACCGAGCAGGGGCTCGAACAAGCCGCCATTGGCGTCAAAAGCAGCAGCGTAAAGAATGGTATCTTCCATGCCCAAAAAATCGGACAGGCGGCGCTCCAATTCTTTGTGAATGTCTTGCGTTCCGCAAATAAAACGCACGCTCGACATGCCATAACCATGCGTTCGAATGGCTTCGATCGCCGCCTCCGTTACTTCCGAGTGGCTGCTTAAGCCCAGATAGTTGTTGGCACAAAAATTTAAAACATCCGCCTGGGCAGTAGTATCGATAACCGGGCCTTGTGCGGAGGTTATAATGCGTTCTTCTTTAAAGAGTCCGGCATCTCGAATGCCTTGGAGTTCAGCTTGGAGGGCAGGTTTGACTGACGTATACATGTTATTGCTTTAATGATGTTCACGAATCAATGAAGGCTCAAAGGTAATCGGATACTGTATCAGAAAGGAAAGCCTACCGCCAAATTGGGATTAAAATCCGAAGGTTGCATCTTAGAAATCAAATTGCGCACCCAATATGAATTGGTATCAGGGTTTTTATAGGGTGTGCGCAGCGCCAATCCAAAGTCGAGCCGGATCACAAAATAGCTGAAATCACCCCGGATGCCAAAACCGGTGCCTAGCGCGATATTTTTGTAAGAATCCCAGCGCAGTTGGGATCCGGGACGCTCAGAATTATTGCGCAGTGTCCAAATATTGCCGCCATCTACAAATATTGCCCCTTTAAAATAGGAGAATATAGGAAATCGAAGCTCTCCATTAAACTCGAACCGAAAATCGCCCGCCTGGAAAAATGGTTGCGTCCGCACAGGTTCCCCCAAAGGATCCAATTCAAGGTAGCCACCTGGCCCGATCTCCCGAATACGAAAGGCGCGAATACTGTTTGGCCCACCCACGAAAAACTGCTTGACATAAGGCAGCGTCTTGCTATCGCCAAAGGGAACACCTACCCCGACGCCAACGCGTACTGCAGCTGCAAGTACTTTGGAAAAATTCCGGGTATAAACCCCATCCTGGTCCACGCGCCAAAACTCGGAGAAACTCAGGTCGCCCACTTTCCAGTCTTCTTTCCCAAATGCCGCTCCCCAAGCGCGGTTGGCAGCCAAAACCTCCAGGCCAGACATTTCACCGTTAAATCGGTACGTCCAGCGTTCCCCAAAACCATTCACCCTGCTAGTGTAATTATAATTGAAGGAGCGCAGAAAAAAGCTCGTAAACAATTGATTGTCAAAACTAAGCTTCAAAAAGGTACTCGGTGTTAATTGGGCGGCAAAACGCGGACGCAATACCTCTATCCCAATATGATCCCAGGAATATTGGTGTTGCGCATTGGGCCGCAGGCTGTATCCAAAAGAGGCATTGAACAAGTTGTATTGATAAAAATCGGTTACCCTGAGGTAGTCATAGTTCATTGCTATGCGCACCGTAGCATTGCTGCGCATTTGCTGGTAATACTGCGATGAAATCAATGTTTTATTACCAACATGCGCCTTGCTCATCAGTTTCCAAACACCCAGGTAATCAAAAAACCGGGGCAGCGAAAGTTCATTCTGAATCCTGAATTCCTGTGCATAAATCAGGCGGTTGGCTGAAATGTCGAATTCGATGTTGTAATTGGCTGAAGTGCGCAAGTTTTCGGCACCCCGGAATAAATTTCGATTGTTGATAATGCCTGAGGGTGAAATGCCGATCAAGCCACCATTCAATGAGCTGTAATTGAAATCGAAAGCACCACCGACGGTAATGCGCTCATTTGGGGATAGGTTGACCACGACATTCATCAGCCCCTCCTGGGTAGAATCCTGCACTGGCCGAACGGATACAAAACGGTACACCCCGAGGCTGTTGAGACTGCGCAGGGTTTTATCGAAATCTTTTTGGTTGTACAGCTGGCCAGGGCGAATGGCAATCGTTTTATAAATGCGATCGGGACGCACAAAAAACTTGGGCTCTACCGCTGCGAAATACACACCGTCGATGGTCGTATCGCGGCGCAAAGCGGTCACTTCAGGTACCACGCCAGAATAGACCTCTACTTTCCCAATTCTATAAGTTTTGTGCATGGTAGAATCGTTGAAAGGCAATAATTCTACCTGAACATTCGCCCTGGTACCCGTACTGTCACCATTAAACTCCACAAATTGGGGGATGAAATAAGCATACCCCCGCTCTTTCAGGTCGTTGGAAATGCGCAACTTTTCAGCTTCGAAGAGTTGTCCGTCGAGTGGCGCGTTGGGCTGGAGCGCCGAGCTGCCTGCTAAACTTTTTACAATTTCGAGCACTTGCGTATCGCGGCTTTGATACGCAATCTGATTTATGGTGTAGCGCGGCCCGAGTATTAGGTCATACACCACACCTGCCTTGTTTGTCCCAATTTGCTGTGAACTGAATGAACAAGTGGCCGTGAAATAACCCCGCTGTCGCATTTGGTTCTGGAAGTTATTGACGGTGCGTTTTGCTAAAGTTGAATCGTAAATAGCAGGCGCCTCGGCTTGTTTGGAGATGATCCAATTGGCAAACTTGGATTTTCGCCCTCTGTATTTGTAAAACAACCAAAGCCGCGTGTGGAAAAAACCAAAATTTTTAGTGTTGGGTTTCTGGCGATACAGTGGGGTTAGCTCGTACGAGAGCGCCTGCCGGGCTCCAAGGCTGAGCTTTTTTTCTGATTTTACATGCAGGGAATTGCGTACCAGCAAGCGCTCGCCTTTGCTGGGGTCAAGGTGTTTGGTGACGTTGCAGGAGGCGAGGAGCATCATCAGCAGCAACAACTTCCGGGAAGTTAATAGCAAACGCTTGAGCGTCTCGGCTGTTCTTAACTTCACGGAAGTTTTAAACTTCCGAGAAGTTTCACGCGATTTGGTAAAAGTATTTTTCAGGAAAAAAAACATACGAACTAGAGCAATAAAGCATTTGCGCCTCATTTGTAGCTGCAAAAGTCGGGAAAAAATTCGCCTCGACAGGTTATGCTCCTCCTGTTCGCAAAATCTTTGCATTTAAAGGGGGGGGACATACACCCCTTAACCCATCCTTTTGACCTTCTCTAACACCTTCATTTCCATCGACTTTTTAAAGTCAATGATGCGCTCCAGCAATGCAGCGTCGCTAATGGCCAACATCTGTGCGGCCAATATACCAGCGTTTTTGGCCGCATTGAGTGCCACGGTGGCAACAGGCACCCCTTCCGGCATTTGAAGGATGGACAATATACTGTCCCAACCATCAATGGAGTTGGATGATTTCACCGGGACACCAATGACGGGCAGGGGTGAAATGGCTGCGACCATACCCGGTAAATGTGCCGCACCGCCGGCCCCGGCTATCACCACACAAATGCCGCGTTTATGTACGGTGCGCGCAAACTCGAACATCCGCTCGGGTGTGCGGTGCGCCGATACGATGGTCATTTCAAAGGGGACTTGCAGCTCCGTAAGCACATCTGCGGCTTTTTGCATAACTGGCAGGTCGGAATCGGAGCCCATGATGATGGAAATCATAATTGAGTGTTTTGTTTTTTATCGCGCCAATTGAAAGACCTGGGGAGCGGCATTGTTGTTAGAAACCAGGAAAAGCGGTTTGCCGCCGGCGCTGCGGAGTATTTTCAGGTCGCGGGCTTCTTTCGTTGCCCAAAAACCGGAGTTGCGGGCTGGTATGGGGCTGAAATCACCTTTTCCTTTGTTCTCCAGCAAAAGGCCGTTGCCGGCATCCAACGGGCCACTTTCCACCTGTTGGCCGTAGTCGTTGCCGACGATGAGGATGTCGAGGTCGCCGTCGTTTTGCCAGTCAAAAACCTGGATGGCATTTACCGGAGCGATTTGGGCTTCATTGGGCAATTTTTTCATGGAAAACTTGCCATTTTCATTGATAAAAACAGCAGATGCCAAATAATTGCAGCGCAAATTCTGGGCAGATTTCAATTCTGCTTCAGGATAAACATCTGTGATGCTTGCTTTTGCATAATTGATCGTGCGCACATATTTCTTTCGCAGACCTGGCAGTTGTTTGATCAATACCTCTCGGGTGGCAACGGGAAATTCATGATTGCCCTCCATCTGTGTCATAATCGGGTCAATACTGCCATTATCGTCAAAATCTTTGGCATACATCCTCAACGGGGCTTCGGGACTGGCCATGTATCGGGTATTGAGGCCAATGTTGCCCGCAACAAAATCCATGTCGCCATCGCCATCCAGGTCGGCTGCCTGGAGGCTGCGCCAAAATCCTTCTGTGCCTTCAAGGCCAAATTTGGCTGAAACATCCTCCAATTTTCCATTGTTGACGGCGAAAGCACGCAAGGGCATCCATTCGCCCGCGACCAACAATTCTTCCTTTTTATCGCCGTCCAAATCGGCCCAGATCATGGCGCGTACCAATCCCAGGTTTTTGAAAGCTGGCGCTAACTGGTCTGTAGCATTCACGAAAGTGCCTTTATCGTTCCGCCACAGCATACTTACGGGCGTTGCGGGATATTTCCCCGGCACACACCAGCCGCCGAACAGGAGATCCTGATCGCCATCACCGTCGATATCGTGGGCGCTCACCGCGTAAATGGAATTGAATTCCAGCGGGAAACCCGATGTTTTTTTACTGAAATTTCCTTTACCATCGTTGAGGTAAATACGGGCCGCATAGTTGGGCGAATTAGCCGGAAAGGTGTTGCCGCCGGAAGCGATCAACAGATCAAGATCTTTGTCGCCATCGGCATCGAAGAACACTGCGCCCGTGTCCTCATATTGTTTGTCAGCGTCCCAAACAGTGGTAGCGCTGATTTGAAAATTGCCATTTTTCTGCAAAAAAAGCTGCCCGGCTGCACCTGCTGCATTGCCGATGTAACAATCGTCCTGGCCATCGCCATTCACATCGCCCACAGCTATGCAAGGCCCTGGGCAGGACATTTTCCAAGGCAACAACCGCTCATTGTTGAAGTCCTGAACATCATCTTCTTTGTGTACAAATGCAGGTGCCGTGCTTCCCTTCATGGCAGTAGGGCCGCCGCCAGGCAAAGTGATTTTGCCCGGTTTTGCATTGGCAATATCCACCGTTAAGCGTTGGTTGGCGCGCACGTTTTGGAGGCTGACCAGTTTGTTTCCCGGAAACTCCACCTCCACCACATCAGCCTGTATTGCAGCGCCGAGGCCGTAATGTAACAGTGGTTCTACGGACGAGAAAAACCCACGGGTAGGGGTAAGCTCGTCGATGTAAACGTTGTCGCCCACTTTCACTCGAATTTTTGAACCCACCGCAAAGGTGTTGGGCGCTGCGCCGACGAGCTTGATTTGAAGCCAGGATCCTTTGTTGTTTTCAACTGCCCGGTTTTTGTATACGAGCGCCTCCGAGTCAAGGTTATTGATAATCATGTCCAGGTCACCATCATTGTCCAGGTCGGCGTAAGCCGCTCCATTTGTAAAGGTTAGGTCGGTGAATCCCCAGGCCGTGCTGACATTTTCAAAGCTCAGGTCGCCCTGGTTTCGAAAGCAGTAGTTTTGGATGGGCGTGCTTGGGATGAGATTGAGGAAGTCATTCACATCAGGGGTGTTTTTGGGGGTCAATCCACCTTTGCGCATCATTTCATCAATGGTAAAATTGATGTAATCGAGGTTGCTCATGTCGCGCAAGTATCCGTTGGCGACAAAAATATCGCGCCAGCCATCGTTGTCATAGTCTTGTATCAGGGGTGCCCAGCTCCAATCTGTTTGGAACACGCCGGCCAGGCAGCCGATTTCGCTGTAGCTGCCGTTGCCGTTGTTGAGTTGCAGCACGTTGCGCATTTGCTGGTTACCGTACCCGTACTTGGTAAGGGTTGTCTGGCGGTCTACGGTCATGGTATTCATCAGCTCCTGGCGGCGTACGGCTGGTTCTGCGAGCATGTCGAGCGCCATAATATCGTTGAGGCCGTCATTGTTGATGTCGCCAAAATCTACACCCATTGTGTGATTGGAATGGTGGCGGAATACGTTGTTGACCTTATTGGTAAAATTGCCGGGTTGTTGGGCATTGTTGAGGTAAACGAAATCTGGATCGACGTAGTCATTGCCCACCATCACGTCTTTGAAGCCATCGCCATTGAGGTCTAAAACGGTGACGCTGAGCGAAAAACCGCGATTGTACACACCTGCTTTTTTGGTAATATCGCTAAAGGTATTGTCGCCGTTGTTTTGGTAAAGACGGTTGGATTCATAGGGGAATTGTGGCTCTAAAATTCGTTCGAAACGACCATTGCCGACATCGCGTACCCGCACGGAGCTAACGTTGGCATAATCTATCGGGTGGTTGATGATGTAGCAATCGAGGTCGCCATCGTTGTCGCAATCAAAGAAATTGGCACAGTTTGAAGGAAAATTGTCGGCAAGGCCGTAGGTCTGGGCGTTTTCAGTGAAGGTATTGTTTTTGTTGTTGATAAACAGCAGGTTGCGGCTGTCCTCGTTGGGTTTCAGGGTGGTGCGACACACGTAAATATCCTGCCATCCGTCCGCGTTGATGTCGACAATGGTCACACCGGTTTTTTGGCCTTTCGGGGCTTCAATACCGGCGGATTGAGAAATGTCTTCAAACTTCAAACCTCCTTTGTTGAGGTATAATTTACAAGCACCGATGGTGCTGGTGAAGTACACATCTTGTAGCCCGTCATTGTTGATATCCAGGATGCCCACGCCGCCGCCGTTGTAGAGGTAAGCATCGGTCACAATGTTGAGCTCATGTGTTTCTTTTACCGTGTTGCTGAATGAAATCCCTGTTTCAGCAGTGCTCATTTTTTGGAAAAGGGCATCGGTCGGGGCAGTGTATTGCACGGGTGTGTAGGCCCTACTCAGTTTGGTTGACTTGTCTTTGCCACAGGCGGCGAGGAGCATGCAAATGGTTAGGGTATAGAACAGTTGTTTTTTATATTGAATCATTGCAATTGCATTTTTTAGCACGCAGTTCTTTTAGTACATTTTTTCAACACACATTTTTTCAACACATGAACACATAGGGACATAGAAAACATAGCACGACAAACACGACATAAATTTTCTCGCACAACGGTACTACGGCCACAACGTCGAGATGCTTTTGGTCAAAAATCCCTAGAAACAACCAAGAGCGAAGCCTTTTGCGTTGTGGTCGTAGTGGCGTTGTGCGAGATTTTTTTTGTCGTGCAACTATGTTTTCTATGCCCCTATGTGTATATGCGTTAAAAAAAACATGCGTTTAATCCCGCCAAGCATCCCTGGCTTCACTCATTGACCAAGCCGCTCCCGCATTCTCAATCGCATTAAACATAGGCAACCACTCTGCCGGGCCAGCCGACTGTGTGAGTATTTCATGGCGGCGCATTTGCAGGATGATGTCTAGCGGGTCGATGAGCACCGGGCAGGCTTCCACGCAGGCGTTGCAGGTGGTGCAGGCGTGAAGTTCTTCCGGGGTGATGCGATCGAACAAGGATTTGCCGTCGTTGTATTCCTCCTGCTTTTGATTCCCCGCTTGAATTTCCTTGCCAATTTCTTCGGCGCGGTCGCGCACGTCCATCATCACTTTTCGGGGCGAAAGTTTTTTCCCGGTTTGGCTGGCGGGGCAGGCCGCTGTGCAGCGCCCGCATTCTGTACAGGAATAGGCCTGCATCACGTTTTTCCAACTGAGGGATAATACATCGTTGGCGCCAAATTCAAAAGCGGCAGGCGCATCTCCTCCTGGAGCAGTCATTCCGGGCAATGGTTCCAATCCCATCATGGCGCGCACTTCTCCTTGAATTTCGGGCATGTTGCTCATTTTCCCATTGGCCGAAAGCTTGGCATACCAGGTGTTGGGGAAGGCCAATATGATGTGCAAGTGTTTGGAATAGGGCAAATAACACAGAAAGGCAAATACGGTAGAAATATGCAGCCACCAACCAAAACGCTCGATGGCAATGACGGATGTATCACTTAGGTGTCCAAACAGCATCGGCCCAAGCCAGGTGCTGATGGCAAAACTGCCTGTTTCATGGTAATGCTCCAGTCCTCTTGACTGCAACACTTTATCCCCGCCATTCATGCAAAAAACGCCCACAATAAGGATGATTTCAGCCAACAGAATCAAGTTGGCGTCCAGGAAGGGAAACCCTTTCATTTCAGGCTTCCAGAAGCGTGGGATGCGCAGCAGGTTTCTACGTGCCAGAAAAATGATGGTAGCTACAAAAGCCAGGACGGAGAGTATTTCAATAAAACTGATGACAAACGTGTAAAACCCGCCCAACATCGGCGCAAAAAAGCGGTGCGTACCAAACACCCCGTCCACAAAAATTTCAATCAACTCTATCTGTGTGATGACAAAGGCTGCGTATATAAAAAAGTGCAGTATGGCCGGCAGCCAATTTTTGAACATCTTTTGCTGACCAAATGCGACAAATAACACATTGCGCCAACGCTCGGCAGCATTGCCCGTTGTTGGCTCAGCCTTGCCCAACATGATGTTGCGGCGAACCCGACTGAAGCCTTTAAAGGCAAACCAGCCGCTAAGGCCCGTCAGTATCAGAAACAGAATGGATTCCATAGAATTAATGTGATAATTTTATGATGTGATAATGTGATAATGGGGGCAATGTGATAATTTGGTAATGGCTGTAAAAAAATGCAGCGGCGAAGTTAGCACTTCCACCGCTGCATTGCGTCATTCATAGTGTATCCTGCTGGGCAAAAACTACATTTTCAGCACCCGGAGCAGAATTAAGTTGTAGTTTACGGGGTCGAATAAGCGTAACATGTAAACACCTGGAAGCTCTTGGCTGAATTGTAAGGTAGTCGCACCACCATTGAAATTCAAGTCGCCAGCTTTCAACAATTGTCCATTGGCATTCGATAACTCAAAGTGCATGAGCCCTTCGAAATCCGCTTTGATGCTGAGGATGTCCCGAACAGGATTGGGGAATGCTACCACACGGAAAGCAAGGCTGTTGGTGCCCGAAAGAGAGTCTACCAAGCCATTGCAATCGTTGTCGAGGCCATCGCCCAAAATCTCTACCAGGCCGGGATGCACCATTGGGTTGTTGTCGTTGCAGTCGAGGCCATTGTCCGTATAAGAAATTGGTGCTGGGAACAAACAAGTTGCAATCGCTAAATCTGGGTTGCCGTAGCCATCACCGTCACCGTCGGTGTAATAGTTGTAGATTACCAATCCTTCATCAAACTCACCGTTGCAGTCGTTGTCCAGGTCGTCGCACAGCTCCGGGGCACCAGGATAAATGTCAGCGTTGCCGTCGTCACAGTCAAGGGCATTGTCGGTATAGCCAAGAGGTGCCTGGCCCAAACAATTAGATACCAAGCTAACCATGTCGCCAAAGCCGTCGCCATCAAAATCAATGTAGTAGGTATTGAAGACCAATCCCTCTTCTGCTACCCCATCGCAGTTGTTGTCGATGCCATCGCATATCTCTGCTGCCCCTGGGTGAATGGCCGGGTTGTTGTCGTCGCAGTCGAGCGCATTGTCGACATAACCGGTCGGAATTTGGCTGAAGCATATTGAAATCGTGTTGGCCAGATTACCGTAGCTATCGCCGTCGCTGTCCAAATAGTAGGCATAAAACGTGAGACCATCATCTACCATACCATTGCAGTTATTATCGATGTCGTCGCAAATTTCCACAGCATTCGGGTTGATGTCCGGGTTGTTGTCGTCGCAATCGAAACCATTGTCGGAATAGCCTATTGGCGCTGCTGTGAGGCAGGTGTCCATGTGTAGGGCTGCGTTGCCAAAACCGTCACCATCAGCATCTACAAAATATGTAGTGATGATGATGCCGTTGTCAATCAAGCCGTCGCAATCATTGTCGATGCCATCGCAGATTTCAGCAGCGCCCGGGGAAATGGCCGGGTTGTGATCGTCACAATCTTCGAAGCTGTAATAGCCGTCGCCATCGCCGTCGTTGTAAAAAAGTTCTTTGCTCAGGTTGTAAGAAGCGACGCCACATTTTGTCCCGATAACCCGGCCGGGAATATCGTCAACTGGAGGGTGAATACTTCCCCAAATCCGCGATAAGCTTGTTTCATCAGATGCATCGCGGTAGGTAGCCCATTGCAGGGTAACATCCACGCTTGGGCCTTTTTCCAGTCCCAGGAAACCGCTGTTGGCACCTATATGGTACTCTGCCATGCCCCCGGGAAAATATTCGTCGCCCGTCAGGAGTGTCAAGGCTTCTGCTGCCGAGCGGGAATAAGTAGAGTGCCCGGAAATATAGCCAGCAAAAGGTGGGGTCACAAAAGTGTTGCGTTGATATGGCCACCATCTTTCTGCCAAAATCCAGCCCACGCCTGCAATGTCGGTTGCAGGATTGCTGATGTAGGGGTGGCCGCGCCAGGTATAGAACTTTATCTTGCCTATATTTTGACCAGAAGGGCCTTCAAGTGGGTCGCCAGCTTCTACCAATTCAATGATACCGGGAATCAGTGGCACTCCTGCCAGGTGGTAATGTGGCAGTCCCGGGTCGCTGCTTTGGCCCTTGTCGGCCATGTAGCGCAGTGCCGTGACAGGCCTGCCGTTGTCGTACTTACCCTTGATTCCCCAAGCTGAAATAGCGGCATCATGCACCGCGCCGCCTAAGACCATGTAGGCTTTGGTATCATACTCCAAAGCATCCAACACTGCGCCTTTGCCGTTAAACTTTCGCACAAAATCGGGGTGATCCATGGCTTTGTTAAAAATGGAAAACCAGTGTCCCGGTGGCGTTTCAGAACTTGGCCCATCTGCCCAAAACTGGGCTAAAACACGGGTATAATCACCCCTGGGCACCATTTGTTGTTGGTATGGCTGGCCGGTTTTGGGATTTACTGTCCGTCCATGGGCGCCCGATATTCCCCCGTCTTCGAATTCGTAAAAACTTTGGTACTCAGCCAGTGTTTGCGGGAAGGGCGTTTGGTTGTTGCCTACAGAAGCAGGTGAAATATCCCACATCACCCCGTCATTGGGATCAAGATGACTATTCCAGGAGACTACCATTGAATGGTTCCATTTAAAAGCCTCAGAGGGATATCCGTTGGCAGTAGTATCCAACATCGGTGGAGGTCCTGGATCATGGTACACATACCAGTTGATGCCATTGCGTACGAAAGTATCTTTATCAGCAGCTGTCATAGCAAATGGAACCACACGCCCCCATTCCGGACTTTGGAATACTTGAATGGCTGGAATTGGATTGCCATTCTGGTCGATAGCGCCAGGTAGATTCAGCGGTTGCCAATGGTTGACATCCAAAATATTGGGAGCGCCAGCCAAGGCCATATTCAATGGCGGGTTTAAGGGGAAATAAGTGGTGTTGGCATAGTTGCCCTGTTCATTGGCTCCATCGGTATTGCTGTAAAAAATCAGGCAGTAGCCGATGTAATTGCCTAAGGCCGCAGGATCGCCAGAAGCATAATTCGTGGAAAAATTATTGGTATCATAGCCCAACTCCATCATATAGTTGTTGAAGCGGGTAATGCTTGTGAAGGCATTGGGTGAGTATTGGAAACGGCGAACCAGTACACGGTATACTGCATAGCTCATGGCCATGCGGCGGGCAGCTCCAATATCAGCAGGCACCGGCGCACCCTCAAACTGACAATTGTAGGTACCCAGCGTTTTTCCAAGAAAATAGGTATCGGCAGTACCTGAGGTATCGTACGCTGCCCAGGCATCGTACATGGCCAACGAAGTGTGAAACAGGTTGCGGGCATGCACCGGAGGGCGGGCAAAATCCTCCCGGATAGCCTGAATCAGTAGTTCGTTCCAACGACGCGCCACGGACTGTTGAGCTGTTGCATTTTGGCATAAACCTGAGGTCAGGAAAATAAAAACTGCAACACTGCGAAGTAAAATTCTTTTCATGAGCAAAAATAAACTTTGAATATTCAGCAAGGAAAAAGCCCAAAGATCAGTCTCAATTGTAACAATCAGCTTAGAACAAGCTTAAAAAGTTTGAATAAATACCCAAAAACTGCTCTGAGTAACAGACTTTTGCATTCAAGACCCATTAACTTTGACATTATGCAAATTCTCAACGACCGTCAAATCCGACAAAAAATAAAGCGCATCGCCATCGAAATGCTCGAGCATCATTATGGCGAAGCCGAAATTATCCTCGCTGGCCTGAACAACAACGGCCTAGGCTTTGCAAAGCTCTTAATGGCCGAATTGCAGCCGATAGCGCCCAAAAATACCAAAATCACCCTTACCAGCATCCGGCTCAACCCCGCCAACCCGGTGGAGTACGAGCCCAGCATTGAGCTGCCCGCCGAAGCCCTGCGCAACAAACCCATCATCATTGTCGACGATGTGGCCAACACTGGCCGCACTATTTTTTACGCCGTGCAGCCCCTGTTGAAAGCAGTACCCAAAAGGGTGGAAGTCGCCGTATTGGTCGACCGCAAGCACAAATCATTTCCCATGAAAGCCGATTATGTCGGGCTTTCGCTGGCGACGACGCTGCTGGATAATATTGATGTGCAGATATTGGGGGTGGAAGAAATGGCCGTCTTCCTCGCTTAAACGCGAGGGGTTTCAGGTTTCAAGGTTTCAGGTTGGGAAAAAGGGGTTTCAGGGTTTCAGGTTTCAGGTTGGCTTCGCGCTGGGTTTAAGTGATTGTTTTTAGGAAAGCGGCTGTGTAAGCGATGTCTGGCTAATTTCCCCACAAGATTTGTAATTTCGTGTCCAGAGCGAGAAAACTGCACAAGCTTAAGTCAGGCTGCGATTCTCTGGCTAAGTTTATTTTCCAACATTTGCCGATGAATTTGTAAAAGCATGGCTTGTGTAGATTTCTCGA
This sequence comes from Chitinophagales bacterium, assembly GCA_038246345.1. GTDB lineage: Bacteria > Bacteroidota > Bacteroidia > Chitinophagales > Saprospiraceae > M3007. Next base: position 4,638 of record JBBRWA010000015.1, on the reverse strand, counting down.
CTTCGCTCGAACTTTCCGCAGCAGACGGGCATAACGAGATACTCATTGGCCTGCCCGGCACAGGTAAAACCAAGCTGTCGCGGCGCTTGCCCACCATACTGCCGCCACTGACACTATAGGTAAAACCGTAGTTTGTTGATTTGGAAAATCAAAATTATATGTTTTGCCTTTTTCTAAACCTTTATTTTTTTAACGAACCATTGAATTACAAAAAATGAAAAAAACTACATCCTTCCTGCTCTTTGCTTTTCTTTTGCTTTGGCTACCATTGGCTCAATCTCAAAGTTATGACTACGAATTCTGTATAGGAGGCTTTGACCCACAATCATTGTGCGTTCGGCCAGGTGCCGAACCACCTGGGTTCCCTGATTTGGGAAAAGAATATACTTTCCCGCAGCTATTCACCTGCAATGGTATCTCTGCTGTACTTGAGCCAGCCGATGCAGGCGAAATACTTAATTTTAGCTGTGAAGTTTCCGCCTCAGGCTGTAAACCAAAAGTATGCGTCCGTTGGGACAAGCCAGGGTATCACAAAATCAAGGTATTTTACCAGTGTACATTTTATCTTGAGAGCCGTACGCGTACCGTATATGTCTCTCTAGCCGGGGTAAATTATGCCCAGTTCTCCTTAAGCGGCATTTCGAACTGCCCTGCCCCCAACTCTTCGATCACAGTAAACCGCAGTTCTGTTAGCAGTGGCCCAGTAAAGAAGCACAGGATTTTGGCATACGAAATTGATGCCAGCAACATTATCTTCAATCCGCCCGTGTACGACTCTGGCTGGCAGAATGGCGACATGGTCAGCAAAACAGTAAACAGCGGAGACGCTCTAAACTTTGTTGCTGGATGCGTTACAAGATCCGATTTATGACCCAGAGTGCCTGCGGCACGTATGATGTGATTGGCAACACCATTATTATTGGTGCGGGGAACACATCTCCTGTAACTGAATTTCGGGTCAACAACTCCAGCAATTTCCCGGTTGCGCTCTACACCTGCAACGCCTTGCCGATGATCATGAACGATGCCACCACATTCCCTGGTTGCAATCCGGCGCTATCAACGGCAAGAATCACGATGGAAATGGCAGCCAATTGTAATGCCAGTATACTTAAAACAGCAGTCGTGCAGACCGTTCCGTATGCAAGTGCCTATAATTTGAGGACACTCTTCCCAGTATATACCGGTGCCCCTGGCCTCTATCGGATAACCTACGAACTTCAAGGGTTGACGGGTTGGCTTCCTGGCGTGACGCACTGCGTTTCAGTCAATGGGCTCAATGCTTCCAACGCAGAGTTCAAATTGAAAGCCCCGAACAACGGGGTCGCCATCAACCGCGATGATACTGACCCTAATGCTGCTAATGTTCCATTGGGCGATTTTTCTTGTGGCCTTTATCTCCTGAACACCACCAGTGAAGTGGGCACGCTCGACTATTACAGGGTGGAAATATGGAGGACAGATGGAACCAGCAACTTTGAAACCATCCTCAACTCAGGAAATATTCCCATCACGCAACAAGCCCCCTTCCCGATCGGCTATGATTTCAACCCGCCCACAGGGCTTTATTTCTTCTTTTTGAACCCTGCAAACAAGCAGAATTATCGTTTCCGGGTACGGTTCACGGTTCACAATACCTGTGGAGAAACCTACAAGGAATCGTATTTCAAAATTACAACGGCCTGCACGGGTTGCCTTACTACTGGCGGAAATGGCAGCGATACGGATTTTGTAGAAGTGCCGATGGAAGAAGTACAGGAACGGCAATTGTCTATTGTTCCTACACCAGCTTCCGTATTAGTGGCTCCTAATCCCGTAAGCGATGTCCTGAACGTTCGGTTTGACCTCCAACAAGTGGGCAATGCAGATTTCGGGTTGTTCAACGCCGAGGGAAGGCAAGTCATCCGTTTCCAACGTCAGGTGGACGATGCTCCCCTGTTGCTGGAAGAAACCTTTGATGTTTCCCAACTCCCCTCAGGGCTTTACTTCTGGCGCTTTGTATATGGGACACAGGTTGAGTCTGGCAGGGTAGTCAAAAACTAAGCACCGTAAGACATGATTTCAAGGGCATATCGAGCGTTATCTTTGTTCTCGGTATGCCCTTCTTTTTTTTGCCCCTACGTTTCTGAGTATGAACAAAAACTATCTGTTCCTGATTTTCTTGGCGACAGCACCACACATCCCACTCTTGGGCCAGGCCAACTTGGTGCGCAACCCCGGTTTTGAGTCCACAAATACCTGTGCCCTGGAGGGGTTCTGGGGTTTGGACACCACTTGGTTCAACGACCCGGCGCTTTACCGCTCCGCCCCATTTTGGATATCAGCCAACCGGGAATCCCCAGATTATTGCAACGCCTGTCAAACCGATGGTATTTTTTATTCGGTGCCGCTCAATGCCCAAGGCTTTCAATATGCAAAAGAAGGGCAAGCTTATATGGGTATTATTGCGTATGAAATAAATATCCCCTTTGTTCCCAATGGAGAATCTAGAGAGTATGTCCAAACACGCCTTAAAAGCAGTTTAGAGCCTGGTGCCATCTATCGTGGGCGTTTCTTTGTGTCGCCGAGTTATGAAGTGAACGAAAAGTTCAATGTTGTTGCTATTGACGGCATGGCGATGGCGATTACCCGAAAACCACCTGTCAATAAATCAACCCCAATCTTGGTGAACCCTACCAGCAAGTCGGCCATTATTTTAGAACCACAAGTCGTCAACCGAGGCGTATTTCCGCGTGACACTGGTGCGTGGCAAGAGATTTGCGGGATTTTTAAAGCAAGCGGCGGAGAGGAGTGGCTAACCCTTGGAAATTTCTACACGCGTCAGAACAGTGACACACTCATTTTCAGGCCTGCCCCGAACCCTTCATCGGAATCAGCTGGTATCTTTAGAGCCTACTACTTCATTGATGATGTTTCGCTTGTAAAAGTGAGCGAACCAATTTTTCAGGTGCGCGACACGGCTGTTTGCGCTTTCCCATTTGCGCTTTCGGCACGAGCAGGCTTTAGCCAATATCAGTGGAGCACAGGCGACAGTACTCAAACTATCCTGCTCAACGCTCCTGGAGAATATTGGGTTCGGATACACCTTCCGGGTGAGTGCACCAGCGTCACAGATACCATTACGGTAACACAAAAAGCACAAAAGACACTTTCCCTTAGTGACACATCCATCTGTGCCGGCTTACTGCCCTTGAAATTGGTGGCGCAACCCGGCTTTTCCAGTTATGAATGGAGTAACGGTAGCAATGCGTCCCAAACGAACATCTGGGTTTCAGGGTCGTACAGCGCAGCCGCTACTTACGAATGTGGGACACTCCGAGACACCTTCCAAGTCGAAGTAATGGAGGAGGTGCCAGATTTTGAGTTGGGAGATTCTTTAAACCTTTGCGTCAATGACCAGGATATAACAGGTAGGCTAGAACCATCCACAGCACTCCCAAACTATGAGTGGTCAACGAGTGCCGAGTCTTCATGGATATCGGTAAGCGCTCCGGGCCTTTATTGGCTTCGTTCTTCCAATTTTTGTGGGGAGAAATCGGACAGTATAACAGTGATGGGATGCCCTTCCAGAATTTATATGCCAAATGTTTTTTCCCCCAATGGAGATGGAGAAAACGATGTTTTCAATGTGTATGGGCGAAATATTGGGGCACTGACGCTCCAAATCTTTGATCGTTGGGGCAGCCTTGTTTATCGAGAAACAGGCAACGAATTCTTGGAAGGTTGGGATGGCTCATTTAGAGGAAGTCCCTCAAGCGCGGGGGTCTATATTTTTACTGTCCATTATATGGATATCCAAACAGGTCAGTATAAGAGCGTTGAAGGTTCCGCCACCCTAGTTCGATAATGGCTCACCGGGCCATGCCCAGAAACGCGCTCCCCAACCAGTTAGAATCCGCTTTTATCAGCGTGTCGAGCGTTTGGTTGGCGCCGCTGGCGCAGGGGATTACGTTCGATCTGTAGGGCTTTAACATGTAGGGGTTAAACATATAGGCATATTTTTAAGCACATAGGTACATAGGACACATAGGCTTTTCAAGTTTTGGATATTTAATATCTTAGACTAAGCGTAGCACCTTCTATGTGTCCTATGTGCCTATGTGTTTAATTCAAATAGAAATACAGGATGTATTTCATTTCTCGAGGCGACCGCGAAGCGGTCGTTCAGAAAGAACTTTTGCCATTGGTTAGTGTTCTCAAAAGGATTACAATATCTCGACTTTCAAAACCACTTTGTGTTGACTATGACAAAAAAAATTATCTATTCTGCCGTCCTTGTTATCGGTTTAGGGCTTACAATGTTAAGCTGTAAGAAGGACGATTCCCAGGACAGGGATAAATTTCTTGGAACCTATTCCGTGGCAGAATCATGCAGCATCATTGGAATGGACAACTATGAAATTACGATTACGGAATCTGGTTACCGACATTTCCCACCCCTATTCGAGAAAATAGTATTTTCGATATTGGGATCCAAGTAGGTCTAAAATTTTCAGGTGCAGGGGTTTTATGTTCAATACACGTGGCTTTTTGTCCATGTAAAGCACATGAATACCGTTGAAACAAGAGAAAACCCATCTTGCTGTCGGGTTTTTAACTTCTTTTCCGAGTTGATTGGGCAAAGTTTTGTTTTCTTGT
>JBBRWA010000014.1:0-37701 GCA_038246345.1 Chitinophagales bacterium | reverse complement strand
TTGTCAATAAGAAACATAGTTATAAAACTTTAAAGGTAGAAAGGTGAAATTCACATATCAATTATAGTCGGCCCTTATTTTTGAGAAGCCAAAAATGCCAGAATCAAATTTTCAACGGTAGCCAAGGTGGGCGTATTGACCTTTCTGCAACGCAGCCCAAAATATTTCGTGTTGAACTCCGGGGACGCTTCATCAAAAAAATTCCAATGCGCAATCATTGCGAAAAATAAGTTGGGTGTATTGCTAACCGCTTTTAACTGTGCCTCCCTATCATCCAAATGATTTTGCGAAGTTTTTCTAAACCAGTCGTCCAATGTTTTCAATTCAATGGCACCAACCAGGTTCCTTGCTTTCCAAATAGAAATATCAGGCTTGACAATTTTGCGACTCCGTTCAACTTTTACATTTTGCTCCGATCTAACTTGATAGTCGCCGTCTATTTGCTCTAAATATGCTTTGATAAAAAATAGGCAGGTCTCCGTGAAGAACTCTGATGAAGCAGGTTTTTTGTTTCGCCCCAAGAGCTTGTTGTTTTCTTCAGCATAGTGCCAGTCTGAGTCCATCCTGCGAAGGATGGCATCTGTCATTTCTCGCTTGGACAAATTGAAAGTATAATTTTTCAAATTCTCAAAGATTGATTTTTGAGCGTTGAGCTACTCATTGTATTGCTCGCAGATTAAAATGATCGTCAATTTCTAAAAGGGTCATAATGTTATCGTTAAACAGGAAGTTCCCCACGCATCAGCTGCGGCAGCAAGGCGTCGCGTAAAGAAGTGAGGGTGTGCGATTCTTGGTTGTTCTCAATCATTTTCTCAAAAATATGCTTTGCAAACTCATTAAAAGTCAAAGCCAAGGGCTTTGGAGGAATTGCAATTTCGAAATTTGCCAAATCTCCCCAACTCGTTCGGGGCATCCGTGTTCCATCGGCTGTTGCTGTTGTGAAAGAAATCAGCTCATCGCTGAAAAAATGGAAGACGACAAAAGCAAACCAGGCTGTCTCTTTAGGTTTTATAACCAAAATATCCGTAGAACAGACTCCATCAAAAGGTGCAATGCAGACTTTGTGAAAATAAGGTCGAAGTTTCCCAAAAAGCAAATCTCCTTTTAAAAATCTGAATTTGTTGCTTTCCAGTTTGCCTGCAGTGCCTGAATCAGTTAAAGAAAGGCTTTTTCGGGCAATATGTTCCAAACCAACATATTGAAGTTCATCGGTCATTTCATCTGGTTTTATTTGGCCTTTTTTTGTTTGCGCCACATCCCCCAATTTCCCCCATCGCCACCCCTCCTGCAATTCCTCCTCCCCTCCTGCATACTTCCCAAACCACTCCCCCCACAGCGCCTGCGCGATCCCTTCCAGCGTAGCGTTCATGCGACGGTTGAGTTCGATTTTGTCATCCAGGGCGGTGAGGATGGCGGCAATGCGGCGTTGGGTGGACAGAGAGGGCAGGGAAATTTCAAACTCTTTTAAAGAAGTGAAATTAAACACTGGTTGTACAGAATTTGAGCCTATTTGATTAATATATTGGGCAACTGATGGATTAGCAAAATAATAATAAACATAGTCTCTATTTGCAATGGATTCGTTTACTTCCAATTTCATTGTATTCGTAGAAAGCACATAATCTGAATCATTTTTATATGGCGTTAAAATTCCCACTTTGCCAATTGTTCCCACCTTCGGAAAAATTAATTCACCGACTTTTACCTGATGCTTTTTTAAAGTGTCAAATTTCCCCTTTGATATAAATCGTTTTTCAGACCAATCACATGATCGTCCTTGAATATTTTTACCTTGCAATATTAAGATCCCTTCGTCTCGGTAATCGGTGTTTTTTAAATTGGAACCAAATGGGGCATCCGACATTGATTTCGCAATTTCTTTTATTTTATATTTTTTATATTTACCATTCATATCCCACCTCCTTTAATTTTTCCTTAATCAACGTTTCCAACCGCGCACTTTCAGCAAATTGCTCCGCCAGTGTACCAGTCAGCTCCCGCATTTTATCCTCAAAAGGAATTCCGTCATCTTCCACTTCTTCCGCGCCCACGTAGCGCCCAGGCGCGAGTACGTAATTATTGGCACGCACTTCGTCCAAAGTAGCGGCGTGGCAGAAGCCTTTCACCGCTTCAAAGGTGCCACTTGGAGTGCGCCAAGCATGGTAGGTGCTGGAAATTTTCAAAATATCCGCTTCCGCAAGCTCGCGATGCCGCCGGCTGATCATACTACCCATTTTTCGGGCGTCTATGAATAAAATCTCGTTCCTTCTGTCCCTAAACTTGTGGTTACTACGATCTCTTGCCAGAAACCAAAGGCAGGCGGGAATCATGGTATTGTAAAATAATTGGGACGGCAGCGCCACCATACAATCAATCAACCCGGCTTCAATCAGGTCTTTGCGGATGTCGCCTTCGCCGCCGCTGTTGGAAGTCATGGAGCCATTGGCCAGTACGATGCCCGCTGTGCCGGTGGGGGTAAGTTTCCAAATAAAATGTTGCAGCCAGGCGTAATTTGCGTTTCCGGTAGGCGGCATGCCGTATTTCCAGCGGTCGTCGCTGCGCAGGTGTTCGCCGCCCCAGTCGCTGATGTTGAAAGGAGGGTTGGCGAGGATGTAATCGGCTTTCAGCGTGGGGTGTTTGTCTTGGGAAAAGGTGTCGCCGAGTTGGATGTTGTGCGCGATGCCCCGGATGGCGAGGTTCATTTTGCAAAGCCGCAGGGTGGTCGGGTTGCTTTCCTGTCCGTAAACACTGATGGCGTCGCGTTGGCCGCCGTGAGATTCCAGGAATTTTTCTGATTGCACGAACATGCCTCCAGAACCGCAGCAGCCGTCGTAAATGCGGCCACTGTACGGCTCCAACATTTCTACCAACAAGCGAACGATGCTTTCCGGGGTGTAAAACTGGCCGCCTTTTTTGCCTTCCGCGTCGGCGAACTGGCCGAGGAAATATTCATAGACCTTGCCGAGCAAGTCTTTGCTGCTGTGGCCTGGTTTGTTGAATCCGATGGTGGAGATCATATCCACCAATTCGCCCAGTTTGGTTTTGTCCAGGTCGGGGCGGGCGTATTCTTTGGGCAGCACGCCTTTGAGCGAGGCATTGTCGCGCTCGATCAAGTCCATGGCATCATCTATGATCTTACCAATACTGGGGTCTTTCGCCTTGGCTTGAATGGCAGGCCAGCGAGCTTCCTGTGGCACCCAAAAGACGTTTTCAGCCAGGTATTCGTCTTTATATTCAGGATCAAAGCCTTCTGCCTCCTGGGCTTTCAGCCGTTGGTACAATTCATCGAAAGCATCGGAAATGTATTTCAGGAAAACGAGCCCCAAAACGACGTGCTTGTATTCGGCAGCGTCCATGTTGGAGCGGAGTTTGTCGGCGGCAGCCCAAAGGGTTCGTTCGAGTTCGTTTTCAGCCATTCAATTTTTGGTGATTAAAATGAAACAATGGTTATGGCAAATGTATGCGATTTAAGTCTGCTTTAAAAATACGTCTTAACCGCAAACTCAAACTGCTCCACAAATATCCTTTTAAAGGCACTGATATTATTTTGCTCATAGAACAGCAGCATGGCTTTTTTATAGTCGAGCGAGTCCACCGTGCGGAGAGAGATGGGGCAATGCTGGTGCTGGATCAGCAGGGCATTGCTGATGATTCTGGCCGTTCTTTTGTTCCCATCTGCAAACGGCTGGATATAGGAAATTAAAACGAGCGCCAGCAATGCCTTTTCGAAGACATTACTGCGCTGGTTTATCAGGGTACAGGTATCGTGCAGCGCTTCTTTGATCTGGAATTCGTTGTCCAAGGGCTGGTAATTGGTACCCGTAATGCCTAGTTTCCGAAGACGTACGTTTCTGGCGACATCCAGGTCTTTGATCAAAATGCTGTGGATATCTTCTATGCGGGCGGTCGTCAAAGGCTGCACATAGGTAGGGTGTTCCAGTAAAAAATCGAGCGCGGCCTTGTGGTTGAGCAGCATGGTCGCTTCGTCCCTAGTTTTTCCGGCGGCAGTTTCTTGTTCTTTGAGCAGTCGCTCCGTTTCCAGCAAGGAGTAGGTATTGCCTTCAATTTGCGATGATTTCCAGCTTAGATCAATGGCTAAGCGCTCAAACTCCTTTTTGTATGCCTGATCCGACAGGGTTGAAATGTTCTGTAGGAATTGCTGTTGCAGCTGACTCAAATATGCCATTTCCGCTGCGCTAAAAAGAGAAACCTGCGGCAAAGTCTCCCGGATCAGGGTTTGGTTGAAATGCGCTGTGATGTCCCTTTCATCAATTTCCTTTTCAAAATACTGGTCTATATCAATGGGAAAAAGTAAGCCAAATGCTGGGCTTACTTGGTAACGGGTAGCCTTCCCTTGCCCCTGGGCGACGAGCAAATTCTCGGTCAACAGTTCCTGGATGCCTCTTTTTACGGTGGCGTAGGCCATGTTGTTGGCCAGGGCATCGTGTATTGCTTTTGAGGAGCAATCTGGATGGATTTGTATGAAATCCAGGATGAGCGCGCTGGTGTCGATTTTGGATTTGGCCATGGTTGGCTGATTTGTAGCTCACAAAGTTAGGGTTTGTGGCTCAAATTGTGGTGTTTTTGAGCTGTATTTTTTGTTGGGTTGAGCTTGAAGTGTCAACTATTCCTTGACAGTTGCTCTAAGGTCACAATTTGTGACCTTAGAAGATGCTATTCAACAGTGGCTGTGTCAATTGCCAATGTTGCCAAAACTGAATGCCAAACTATACTTTGGAATTGAGCCAAATATGTCAACTTGAAAAAAGTTGACATATGCTCACTCCGCTCAATCAAAGTCGGGTACCGCCCCAACTTGAAATCACAATTTGTGACATCAAGTTTTCTATTCCCGCTTCATCAAGTCTCTATTATTCCATTCAAGGCATCATATCCAATTCAAGTCTCCTTCCGAAACCCGATCCTTGCCCTTTCCTCCCAATCCCTTGGCGGCACATCGTCCGGGTGCAGCGCTTGTATTGCATCGTACCGAGCCTGGTTTTCTTCGCCAAGCCAGCGGAGGACTTCAAATACATCTGTCAGTTCTCTTCCGAATTTGTTCTCTAGGTTAATAATTTGCTGTTTTAATTCGGCGTAGGATATGATATAATTTCGGAGTGCGACAAACGTGCGCATAATGGCTATGTTGACCTCAACTGCCTTTTGGCTGCGAAGTACACCTGATAGCATTGCAACACCTTGTTCTGTAAATGCAAATGGTAAAGCTTTCGGCTCGCGATGCTTTTGTGAACCGGTCACAAATTGTGACCGGTTGGTCGGCATTGTTTTTAGGGACTCAATTTGCGCCCTTACAGCTTGCCACTCGCCTGTATCTAACTGAAACATAAAATCTTCAGGAAAGCGAGCATTATTCCGTTTAACTGCTTGGTTGAGCGCCTTGGTAGGCACCTCGTATAATGCTGCCAAGTCAAAATCAAGAATAACCTTCTGGCCGCGCAGGGTGTGGATTTTAGATTGTATCAATTGGAGTTCCATTTGGGAAGTGTTTTATTGACTTGATTTGTCATTCCATTATTGGCCCATGATGGAATGATTTGTAGCGCACAAGGCTCAAATTGTGCTGTTTTTGAGCTGTATTTTTTGTTTGTTTGAGCTTGAGTTGTCAAGTATTCCTTGACAACTCGAAAATCAGTTGTTGCAAAAAATGCAACAGCTAATCAAGGATGACTTACAAGGCGGCACTTCTTATAAATCTACCCAACTTGAGGTGCCAATTTGGAACCTCAAGATTCCTATTCAAACTTCGCCAAGTCTCCATTATTCAATTAATTGCATCATATCCAATTCAAACCTCCTTCCGAAACCCAATCCTTGCCCTTTCTTCCCAATCCCTTGGCGGCACATCGTCCGGGTGCAGCGCTTGTATTTCATCGTACCGAGCCTGGTTTTCTTCGCCAAGCCAGCGGAGGACTTCGTTGACATCGGCCATTCCTTTGTCATGTTCCATCACTTTTGCCGCAAGTTCGTCGAAGGTGAGCGAGTAACGGCGAATAGCAACAAACGCGCGCATAATGGCAATATTTGTATCAATAGCCTTGTCGCTTTTCAACACGCCTGAAAGCATTGCCACGCCCTGTTCGGTGAAGGCAAATGGTGCCGCACCGCCAAAGTACTTTTTTGATGGTATCACAAATTGTGATACCATATCTGTCATTTCAGTTTCAGATAATTCAAACATGAAATCGTCAGGAAAACGGCGGGTATTGCGGCGAACCGCCTGTTTTAGGACACGAGTTTCCACTTCGTAAAGTATGGCTAAATCGAAATCAAGCATTACGCGCTGCCCGCGCAAGGTGATAATTTTGGATTGTATCAATTGGAGTTCCATTGGTTAGGCATTTTGATGAATTGCTTTCCCTACTACTCAGGCAGAAAAGCACCACAAATATAAAACTAAAAATGTTTTAAAAATATATTTTTACAAATAAAAAAGCGCCACAGGAAACAACCTGCAACGCTTTATCTATTTTTTGTTTTAAAAAACTTACTTTCCAATACAAAACTTCCCAAAGATATTCCCCAACAAATCCTCCACCCCGATCTCCCCCGAAATCTCGCCCAAATACGACAGCGAACGCCGAATATCCTGCGCAATAAAATCGCCCGTAATGCCCGTGTCAAGCCCCGTAAGTACCTCAACAAGCGCCGCATCTGCCCGGCGCAGCGCATCGTGGTGGCGGGCGTTGGACACAATCACGGCGCTGCCCGCTGCAGCCCCCTGCCCAACCTCGTGGCCGCCAATGGCAGTTTCAAAAAACTTTTCTTTAAGGTACTCTATGTTCATCTCATTCTTCGCCGACACCGGAATAACGACACTTCCCGAAAGTTTCAGACTTTCGGGAAGTTCACCTTGCAGCAGGTAAGGGTGAATATCTGGTAAGGTTGGATCCAGTAGCCATGCCGTTTGAAAAAGCGGGTTCCGATCCATCTTGTTACACACCACCAGCAATGGCGAATTGGCGATAGGCAACTTAGCAATATCCGCATACACTTCTGGAATCGTTGTCACCGACACATCCCACACATACACCACAATAGCCGCCTGCCCAATTTTCTCCATCGTACGCTGCACCCCAATCACTTCAATGGTATCCTGCGCCTCGCGGATGCCGGCGGTATCCACCAAACGGAACTGCACACCCTTGATGTTCAGCACTTCTTCAATGGTGTCGCGGGTGGTGCCGGGGATTTCGGACACGATGGCGCGTTCTTCGTTGAGCAGGGCATTCAGCAAGGTCGATTTTCCCGCATTGGGCCGACCCGCGATGACGGTGGTCACACCCGTTTTCAATGCGTTGCCAAGGGCGAAAGAGGCGATGAGTGGCCGCAAATGCTCGCGGATTTTATGCACCAGCGCTTTTAAATCGTCCCGGTCGGCGAATTCCACGTCTTCTTCCCCAAAATCGAGCTCCAATTCCACCAAACTGGCGAAATGAATCAATTCTTCCCGCAACAACTGAATCTCTTTTTTAAAACCGCCCCGCAACTGGTTCAGGGCCACGGAGTGCGCCGCCTCGGTTTCAGAGGCGATCAAATCCGCCACGGCCTCGGCCTGACTGAGATCCAATTTCCCGTTCAAAAAGGCGCGTAACGTGTACTCGCCCGGCTCGGCCATGCGCGCACCTGCCTGCAAGCACAACTCAATGATCCGCCGCTGAATAAACGGCGAGCCATGACAACTCACCTCAACGGTCTCCTGCCCTGTGTAAGACTTGTTTTCATGGAAAATAGTCACCAACACTTCATCAATCGCCTGCCCGTCCGCCGCTTCAATCCGGCCAAAGTGCGCCGTATGCGATGCCTGCGTTGCCAGTATTTTTCCCTTGAAAATCACATCCATCACCCCGATAGACTTCGGCCCAGAGAGCCGTATCACGCCAATGGCCCCAACACCCGGCGGCGTAGCCAAGGCGACAATGATGTCTGAAAGATCGGAAATACGCATGATGAGTGATGAGTGATGAGTGATGAGTTATGAGTTATGAGTTATGAGTTATGAGTGATGAGTTTGCACAGCATCCTTTTCTGGTTTGGGAGGGGTTTTTCAGCACCCAATCCAAAGCCATGGGAAAGGTGCTGAAAAACCCCTCCCAAACAAAAGCTCAAATGTCGTGCCCACTCATAACTCATAACTCATAACTCATCACTAATTTCGGATATCCTCCCCCCAGCCCAGCTTTTCCCGGATGGTGTTTTGGAAGGTAATATCTTGTAATTGAACGAGTTTGATACCAAAGTCGTTTTTGCGCACCGCTATTTGGTGGTGGGCGCCAACCAGTTCAAAACGGGAGTCGAGGGTGCAGATGAAGTTTTCGGCGCGGCCTTCTATTTCAAAAGAAATGACCGATTCGTCGGAGAGGACGATGGGCCGCACGTTGAGGTTGTGCGGCGCGACGGGCGTGATGATAAAATTGCCGGAATTGGGAAATATCACCGGGCCGCCGCAACTAAGGGAATAGCCGGTGCTGCCCGTGGGTGTGGCGATAATGATGCCATCTGCCCAGTAGGAATTGAGGTAGTCACCATTCAGGAAGGTATGGATGGTAATCATGGAAGAAGTATCGCGCTTGAGCAGGGTGCAGTCGTTCAGGGCAAAGGGCAATTCGCCGAAAATAGACGGGCTGCTTTCCAGGTAAATCATACTCCGCTCCTGCACCTGAAATTGATTGGCCACCAATTTCTGAATGGATGCTCTGATGTACAACTTATCAATGGTGGCCAAAAAACCCATGCGCCCCAAATTGATGCCCAACATCGGTACGCCTGAATCGCGCACCAGGGTCACCGCCGCCAACATGGTGCCATCACCACCCATTACAATCACAAAATCAATGCGTTGTGATTTAAAGTTATCATAACTGTCAAATGGATCGGCCCCGGCAGGCAAACGCACATGCTCCCTGATATCCTTCAAATATTGCGCATAAATGCTGATATCTACCCCTTCAGCCACCAAAGTGTCGAAAAGCTCCTGGACAAAAACCAAGTCTTTATCTTTAAATTGTTTCCCAAAAACAAGAACGCGCATTTTTTAATGTGATAATTTGATAATGAGGGTAATGTGATAATGAATGTGATAATGGAGGTAATTTGATAATGTGATAATTGGGGCAACGTGATAATTTGATACTGAAAAACAGGGTGGTAATGAGGGCTATATCCGAATTAGCGGTAAAGAATGCCGCAATTTTATGAAAAATTGTCACAATATAGGGAAGTACACCAAAATTCACCAATTTTGCCATACTCCCCACTAACCCCAAGCGCAACGCAAACGAATAACTAACAACCAACAACGAGCAACGAATAGCGAACCACCATGGAAAAGACTTGCTATAAAGAAATCATCCTCGAAGAAAAAAAGCAACTGCGGTTGCGGCGTGAAAAACTCAAAATGGAGCATGGCACGCCTGACCAGGAAAACTGGTTCGGTATCGCCTTGTCGGGCGGTGGCATCCGTTCCGCCACCATCAACCTGGGCTTTTTGAAAACCCTCAACAAATTTGGCATACTGCAACAAGCAGATTACCTGAGCACGGTATCAGGTGGCGGGTACACGCATGCCTATGTACAAGGCACGGTCAAAAAGGAAGGAAGTTTTGACAAGCTTTTCACCGACGAGCAAATAGATTCCATGCGCAAACAAGGGGAATATATGACCCCGCAGAAAGGTTTGGGGAAAACAGGCAACACTTATTTGCTCACCATTGCATTTCTTGTCAGTTGGGTAATGTCGCTCGTCAGTCCTGTAATTGTGGCGGGAATTTTTTACTATTTATACATGATTGTCATTGGCTTGATGGGAAAAATGCCTTTTGAATGGCTCAATTTCTTTTCCGCTGACTTGGCCATGTGGCGGCTTACATTTGTGCTAGGAGGGCTGATGGTGCTGCATTTTGTGACAAATATTGCACTGAACTTTAACTTGAGGATTTCAAAGGACTTCAACTATGCAGAATTGAGCCTGGCCATATTCATGGTATTGCTCTACACCTGGGTGATGATCGGCGGGTTTGAAGGTGGCGAGCGCATTGGCCCAAAAGAAATGATTGATTACGGTATCATCGTTGTATTGCTGTTTTTGATCGGCTTTTTCACCAACCCCAATGCCATCAGCTTCCACCGATATTATCGAAAACAACTCGCCGATTATTTCCTGCAATTTGCGCGCAATGACTTCGACAACATGTCGCTGAAAGATGTTTTCAACATAAATTCCGAAAAAAAAGAGGGGTATATTGCCCCATATCCCTTGATAAATACCTGCCTTAATCTACTCAACCCAGCTGGGGATGACGTATTTAAAGGTACCAAGACCAGCGACTATTTTTTGCTAAGCCCGCTCTATTGCGGCTCCGGGTTGGTAGGATACGTACCAACGGATCGGTACTTAGACTACCAAAAAATGACCTTACCTGCTGCTGTTACCATATCAGCTGCCGCCGTGAACCCCGGCATGGGCATGTACTCCAACAAAATGCTCAGCATATTGATGACCGTTTTCAACGCACGCCTGGGTTTCTGGATTTCCAATCCACTCATCCTGAAAAAAGCCAAGGCTATTGTTTGGTGGCCAGTATATTTCTTTCGGGAATTGGTTGGACGTATCGGCTCCGGCAATACCATGATCAATATTTCTGACGGCGGCCATATTGAAAACCTGGGCGTGTATGAGCTTCTCCGCCGCGGATGCCGCCTCATTGTTGCTGTTGATGCGGGTGAGGATTATGCCTATGGTTTTGCCGATCTGAACAACCTAATCATCCGTGCGCGCAATGAGCTCGGCTTGGAGATTAGGTTCCGAGATGACGAACAACCAGAGGACCTGATCCGACCAAGACCCTCCCAGGTGTATTCCAAAAAACGTTTTGCCATCGCCGACATTTACCAATGGTGGGAAGATGACAAAGTGATTCTCTCCGCCAATCAGGAACAGTCCACAAAACTAGTGAACTTTGACGAACCCCGCAAAATCGGAACTTTTGTGTACGTAAAATCTGCAGTACTGGCTCCAACCGGTAAGCCAGCGCTCACGGAAGATGGCACGCCTGCCGAACGCCGGAAATACGGCACCTACAAATACAAAATTTACCACCCCGAATTCCCACATGAGCCCACCAGCGACCAGTTTTTTGATGAAATCCAGTGGGAATCGTATTTCCAGCTTGGGCAGTTCATCGGTGCGGATGTATTGGGTATCAAGGATTTGTTATTATACGAAGATGCTTCCGGTTCTCATATCTCGGTGGAAGAAATGATCAATTTGTTCGACAACAAGGTTGATCCATTTGCAGCCAAAGTAGCCATGTCGCTCAAACCTCCAGCGCCAGATTCAGGCTTAGAAAGCACGAAAAAAGGTGCTGGCATGCCAGTTTTAGCTAAAGAGGAGGTGCAATATAAAATGTAGGCCGGTTCGGCTAATAACTGGACGGGATTTAGAAATATCAGTACTTGGGAAACGATCAAAATGTAGACATTCGAGCGTACATCGTCAGGAAAATGATGTGCGCTCTTCTTCGCCCAACCAATCTTTTTTCCTACCTTCGCCCGCCAATTTTTGGCCTCTGCTATGCGCGAAACTTTCAATACTATCCTTCAATCCGTTCAAGCTGCCGGTCGTTGGTTCTCTGACAAAACAGCACCAATTCGAGCACTTTGGGCAAAGCTTTTGGCCCCTTTAAGCCCCGTATTGACCCCTATTTCAACTACATGGGGAAAAATTACAGCACCGATACGGATGCGTTGGACAGTTTTCAGCGAAAAATTTCCGCGTGCCGGTTGGGCACTAGGCTGGATGGGCACTTTTTTCCGCTGGGGACTGTACCTCATACTATTCCTTATTTTAGGTGTCTGGATTGGCATATTTGGTCGCCTGCCATCTTCTGAAGAATTGCGCACCATCGAAACAGCCAACACCTCAGAGGTCTACTCTGCCGATAGCGTGCTCATCGGCAAGTTCTACCAGGGCGAAAATCGCACCGCAATTAGTATTGACAACGTATCGCCCTACATCATCAACGCCCTGATTGCTACAGAAGACCGGCGTTTCCTCGAACACAGTGGCATCGACATGATGAGTTGGTTCCGGGTCGGCGCAGGGGTGCTGTCCGGTAAAGGCATGGGAGGCGGCTCCACCTTGAGCCAGCAATTGGCTAAAAACTTATATGGTCGGAAAAACTACCGCATCCCTGGCTTAAGCCTGATCATCAACAAAATACGCGAAAATTTCATATCTGTCCGACTGGAAAATGTATATGACAAGCAAGCACTCCTAAACCTCTACCTCAATACCGTACCGTTTGGCGGTGACGTTTATGGCATCAACGTCGCGGCGCAACAGTACTTCAATAAAAAGCCCAAAAACCTTACCGTAGATCAGGCAGCCGCACTGGTCGGGATGCTGAAAGGCACCTCCATATACCACCCCGTACGACGACCCGAAAGAGCAAAAGAGCGCCGTAACGTGGTGTTGATGCAAATGGTACGCAACAACCACCTGACCAAGGAAGAGTACGAAGCCCTCAGCAAAAAACCCGTTGGTGCCAAAGATTACAACCTCGACGGCAACAACGACGGCAGGGCCATGTATTTCCGCGAATACCTGCGCACCAAAGTCTTGCCCAAAATCCTCAAAAATATTAAAAACGAGGACGACAAGCCTTATAACCTCTACACCGACGGACTGAAAATCTACACCACCCTCGACAGCAAAATGCAGGAGTTTGCCGAAGAGGGCGTCCACAAACAAATGAGCGAGCTCCAGGCGCAGTTCGACAAGCACTGGAAAGGCTACAAGGCGGAAAAGCCCTGGGGCGACGATAAATGGATCGACCAGCAAGCCAAAGCGAGTGCTCGTTGGAACAGCCTCGCTGAATCAGGGCTAAGCAGTGAGCAAATAGTGGAGGAGTTCCAAAAGCCCGTAAAAATGAGTATTTTCTCCTGGAAAAATGGCGGCGGTGATATGGATACCACCCTCTCCCCTATTGATTCGGTGCGCTACTATTTTTGCCTGCTCAATTGTGGTTTTATGGCCATGGACCACACCAATGGCCATGTGCGTGCCTGGGTAGGTGGTATCAATTTCAAGAATTTCAAACTCGACCACGTGGAGGGAACCAAACGCCAAGTGGGTTCTACCTTCAAACCTATTGTGTACGCCGCCGCGATTAAGGATACCATACGGCCTTGCACCTACTTCCCCAACCAGATAAAAATGATTGTCGATTGGGAACCCCATAACTCAGATGAAGCATACGGCGGGTGGTATTCCCTGGCGGGTGGCCTCACCAAATCTGTCAATGTTATTGCAGCCCAGGTGATTGAAAAAGTAGGCATCCAAAAAACCATCGACCTGGCCCACAAAATGGGCGTTACCAGCGAACTCAAACGGGAATTTGGCATCAGCCTTGGTGCCACAGAGATTTCCCTGGCGGAAATGGTCGATGTGTACGGCACCATTGCCAATAAAGGCAAACGCCCCGAACCCGTTACGGTTTTGAAAGTGATAGATCGGAATGGCAAGGTTATTTACGATTTTGGAAAAGAACTGGAGCTCGACCCCAACCTGGGTGCCCATGAAGAAGCACTGACCGTAAACCAAGCCGCTACCATGGTGGAAATGATGAAAAACGTCATCAACCGCGGCACAGGACAGCGATTCCGGCGCTACGTAGGCTATGATACTGAATTCGCCGGGAAGACGGGTACTACCCAAGAAAACTCCGATGGTTGGTTTATTTGTTTCAATGCTCGGCTTGTTACAGGTGCCTGGGTGGGAGCAGCAAGCCCAAAGGTGCATTTCCGCTCCATGAATTTAGGACAAGGATCTGCTATGGCGCTACCCATCGTCGGCAACTTCTGGAATAGCATGATCAAAAAAGGCGGAAAGTATCAGAAAATATCGGTTGAAAAATTCCCAATACCCAAACCAGAAGTGCTTGCCTCCTTAGGCTGTCAATCCTGGATCAATATTTCGCCAGATTCTTTCTCCATCGTGACCAATGTGCCGGATTCAACGCTACGTGACTCCTTAGTAAAATACTACTCCACAGTGCATAAAAAAGATGCGGAGCCCGATGAAACTCCCGGCGGAGAAGGCAACAGCATCAAAGAAAAGAACCCAGCCTTGAAGCCCGAAGAAAAAGTAAAGAAAGACGGCCCGATCAAACGGCTGTTAAAGAAGATGTCTGACAAGGAAGGGAACTGATTTTTGTCAGCGCTGCATTCCTTACCAAACTCCGCGGGATTGTGTCAACCCAAACGACTGCGCCAAGAAAGAGCATTTGGCCTAAAATAATAAAAAATAGTACCCCGTGCAGCAGCGCGGGGTACTATTTTTTATGAATAACCTGCGTGCATTCGAAAAGCCAAATGACTTATGAATAAACAACGCAGTAAATGGAAACCTTCGGTGATAACCGAAAATTATACTGCAGCCAATGCGTTCACGTGGCGCATTAAACTGCTCTTGATATTGGAAGCTTTGTTGCGGTGAATGTTGCCATTCTTTGCCAGGCGATCAACCATGCTGATTACTTTTGGCAAGTATGTAGCAGCCTCTGACTGGTCTTTCAACTCGCGGAGGTTCTTGATTGCGGTACGTGCCGTTTTTTTGTAGTAACGGTTCTGTAAACGACGCTTTTCGTTTTGACGGATGCGCTTGAGCGCTGACTTGTGGTGTGCCATATTTTTTACAGCGAAAACTGCTATTTTGTTGAACTATGAGAGGGTCCTCGTTTTGGGCGGGCAAAGGTAGGATTTTACCACCGAAAAAGTAAAGGAGCTTGAAAAAAAATATTTTGAATGTTCAAAAAGTAAAAAATAACCCTCTTGAGCATCTTTTAAGCAAGTAACTGCCTAAACTTCGTGCTAGGAACTTTGTTCACATCGTATCTTTGCGGACATCTTGACATAAAAACACCCGGCATATACTAGCCTTGGATTTCTGAAATTAAAAGTAATGACTGATCTCTCTGCCATTTTCAACGCTCACCCGCAATACATCGAATCGCTGTACCAGGCTTGGCTGCTCGACCCCACGTCGGTCGAAGCCGATTGGGACGTATTTTTCAAAGGTTTTGATTTCGCCGTCAGTAACGGCGAAAGCGCCACAGCCGGTGTTGCCACCAACGCCAGCTTGAATATCACCAAAGAATTTGCGGTGATGGGCCTCATCCACGGTTATCGCGACCGCGGGCACACTTTATCAACCACCAATCCCATCAAACCCCGCAAAGACAGGCACCCAAAACTTGAGCTCGCAGATTATGGTTTGACGGAAAACGACCTGGATACCCGCTTTACCGCAGGTTTTGAGCTTGAAATGCCCAATGCCACGCTTCGGGAAATCATCGATCGCTTAAAATCGCTGTATTGTGGCAATATTGGTTTCGAATGTACCCATGTTTTCGACAAAGTGAAAAGGGAATGGTTGCGCAAGAAAATTGAGCACCGCGACCTCGCACCCGATTATGGGTTTGACAAAGCGAAAAAGAAGCGTATTCTCGAAAAAATCAATGGCGCTGTGGGTTTTGAACAGTTTCTGGCCACCAAATTCGTTGGACAGAAGCGTTTCGGCCTCGAAGGTGGTGAAGCAGCCATTGCCGCCTTGGATGCCATGATAAACCGCGCTGCTGAAACTGGAGTACCCGTCGATGAAGTTGTGATCGGCATGGCACACCGCGGCCGGTTGAACGTGCTTTGCAATATCGTCGGCAAAACCTACGAACAGATATTTAGCGCATTCGAAGATGTAACCATACCCGACCTCAGCTTCGGTTCCGGCGACGTGAAATACCACCATGGCTATTCCTCTCAGATTGAGGCACTCAACGGTAAAAAAGTATACATTAAACTGCTGCCCAACCCCAGCCATCTGGAAGCAGTAAACCCCGTCGTAGAAGGATTTAGCCGCGGCAAATTGGATGTGCTGTACACCGACGATTTCGACCGCCTCCTGCCCATCCTCATCCATGGTGATGCTGCCGTAGCAGGCCAGGGCATTGTATATGAAGGCATCCAAATGATGAGCCTCGAAGGCTACAACACGGGCGGCACCATGCACCTGGTCATCAACAACCAAATTGGCTTTACCACCAGTTGGGAAGACGCACGCAGCAGCACCTATTGCACCAGCGTAGCTGAAGTGGTGCAAGCCCCCGTTTTCCACGTAAACGGCGACGATCCGGAAGCTGTGGTGTTTGTGTCCGAATTGGCCATTGAATACCGCCAGGCGTTCAACACCGATGTGTTTATCGACCTCGTTTGCTACCGCCGCAACGGCCACAATGAAAGCGATGAACCGCGTTTCACCCAGCCGAAAATGTGGAAAATCATTGAGCAGCATGAAGACCTGCGCACGATTTACAATAAAAAACTGCTCACCCGCGGCGATGTGGACGAGCAATTGGCCATTGATATGGCCGCTACATTCCGCGCCAACCTCCAGGCACGTCTCGACAACGTGCGCCAAAAACCCCTACCCTACACCTACCAAGAGCCAGAACTTGCCTGGAAGGCGCTGACAAAGACCAATAAAGACGCTGATTTTCAGGAAAGTCCGGAAACGGGCATCCCGCGCAAAACACTCGACAAGCTGCTTAAACACTTGCTGACCTTCCCCAAAGGTTTTACACCTATTGCCCAGATCGCTAAACTCACAGAAGCCAAAAAACAACTCGTTTCCACCGGGAAAATCGATTGGCAATTGGGCGAACTGCTCGCCTACGCCTCCCTTTTATTGGACGGAAGCGATGTGCGCATGAGCGGCCAGGACGTAAAACGTGGCACTTTCAGCCACCGCCACGCTTGTATTGTGGATGCGAATACATTCCAGGAATTAAACCGCCTCGACGGTATTTCCACCAAACAGGGCAAGTTCCGCATCTTCAACTCCCTGCTCAGCGAATACGCCGTGCTCGGCTTTGAATATGGTTACGCCCTCTCTACTCCCGATGCCCTCGTTGTGTGGGAAGCCCAGTTTGGCGACTTCGTCAACGGTGCCGGCACCATCATCGACCAGTTTATTTTTGCTGGCGAAAGCAAATGGGATCGTATGAACGGCCTGGTGATGCTGTTGCCACACGGCTACGAAGGCCAGGGCCCGGAGCACTCCTCTGCCCGCCTCGAACGCTTTTTGCAGGGCTGCGCCCAAAACAACGTCACCGTGGCGAACGTAACCTCGGCTTCCAACTTTTTCCACCTGATGCGCCGCCAGATCGTGCGCCCATTCCGCAAGCCGCTCATCGTGATGTCGCCCAAATCGGGCCTCCGTGCACCATTCAACCTGGGCGAAATTAGCGAGATGGAAACCGGCACCCGCTTCCGGGAGCTTATAGACGATGCCAACGCAGATACCAAAAAAGTGAAACGCCTCATCCTATGCTCCGGCAAAGTGTATTACGACCTTCAAAAAAAGCAGGAAGAAGACAAACGCGACGACGTGGCCATTGTGCGTCTCGAACAGATTTACCCTTTCCCGAAAAAACAATTCGATGCGCTGCGCAAAAAATACGCAAAAGCAGAGTTGCTTTGGGTGCAGGAAGAACCTTTAAACATGGGTGCTTGGAGCTTTATAGCCATGAACTACCCGGAATACGCCTGGAAATGCGTGAGCCGAAAGGCGGCGGCATCTCCTGCAACGGGCTTTTTGAAAGCGCATGAGAAGGAGCAGGCGGAGATTGTGGCGGCTGCGTTTAGTTGAGTCAGCGTGAGCGGCCAAGCGCGACTTCCCGAAAGTTTCAGACTTTCGGGAAGTTCAAGCGCCGAACAATCAGCCTTTTACGGCAAGCTCCTGCTTTTTGACCAAATTAAGGAGGGTTTGGCGGTATTTCTCCAATACCGCCACATCCGTAGTCTCATTCAATATTTTTTCGATAGAGATGCGAACCTGTGTTTCTTTTTTGAGTGCTTCTACAGACTTTCTGATTTCCTTCGTTCGGAAAGCAATAGCATCCAGTTCGCGCATTGAATCTTCAGTATCCAAACCAGCAATGCGCATACGTTCCTGATTCAGCAGCGCTTGTCGTTCTTCCTCAGTCGCACAACTACGGATTTGTTCCAGCAAATTATCCAAATTTTGTTTCATGTTAAAATGGCTCTTGAATGAAAAATCAGGCATCATCTTCAATTGAACGCCGAAGTACTTTGATTTCTCGCTGAATAAAGTTTATCTCGTCTAGTATCGCATCAATATAATCGCGTTTCTCTTCATCGTTTTTCTGGGCATGAAAGTCAAGCACAACTAAGAGAATCGTTAGGTCATCCGCTAGTTTTTTGAGCTTAGATTTTCGTGTTTCCATTTTAGGTTTAATGCTTTACAAAAATACAACTTTGCGCTGAACTTCTCGAAAGTATTACAAAGTTGAGCGCAGCGACCCTCTATGTCTTCGTGGGCATCCATTTCAGGCAATGAATCTATTGGAAGGCATTGAAATGGTGGATATAATTTTGTGTTTTGCTATCGGTTTTAGTTCCGTGAGCCTGAAGGCTCTCGTCTGAACCGCGTGAGCGCGGTGCTACCTGCGCTCCGCAGGTGCTTCTGTTTTGATGTTAGAGCGTGAATGGACACTCTGCCCAATCCAATAATTATTTTCTGAAATGAATCCAGCTACAGCTTCATTGGGCTTTTGGCGAAACCTTAAGTCTTTATTGCTATAGCTTGGCTTTTTGCATCGCACGGAACTTCCCGAAAGTTTTGAACTTTCGGGAAGTCGCGCTTGGCTTGGGTTGTTTTTGCTGGAGGGGGTTGCTCGTTAGACCGTGTCCAAAATCGCTAACTCAACGACATTGCCCTTAACCTGAAACCTTGAAACCCTTATTTCCACCAACCCCAAACTCAGGAACCCTTAACCAGAAACCTGAAACCTTGAAACCTGAAACCCTATTTACCCCGCACCATCTCCCACCCCATCCGATAAAACTCCGGCACATACCCAAATGCCCGCAACGCGTTGATCTTGAAATACTTGTTCAAATAAACCTGCATCAAAACAAAACTGATCGCATAGCCCGTCAGCGTAGCCCAGGCCGCCCCCATCAGGCCAAATTCCTGAATGAAAAACCAGCTCAGTCCAAGGTTCAAGACAGCTGTAAACAAGGTGTAGGCAAAATTGATTTCCGGCTTCCCCGTGGCATCGAGGATGGTGCCAAACTGAACGGCAAAGGGCAGAAACATCCCGAAAAATGCGGTGATGACCAGGATATTGGCTGAATCGAGGTAGGCGGGGCCGGCAAAAAGCAACATGATGGGCTTGGAAAACAGCAGAATAAGTGCCAAAAATGGCATGATGATGGCGAGAATAGCGCCCACGCTGCGCTCATACAAGTGTTTTATCCCTGCAGCGCCTTGTTGCGCCATGCGTTCGGCACCTTTGGGGAACACTACGGCCGCAATGCTGAAGGAAGGCGCTTCCACCAATTGGGTCACCTTGCCCGCAGCGTCGTAGATCGCAAAGGCCGCCGGACCAATGAGATAGCCCAGGGTCAATTTGTCGATGTTTTTGTAAAACATGGTGCTCATGTTGGTACCCAAAACCCATTTACCATAAAGCGCCAGTTTTTTGATCCATTCAATGACATGCGCTTTGGCGATCTTTCCTTCAAAACGCGGCATGGGCAACCCTTTCAATACGCGCCAGGAAGCTAGGGCACCAATCGCGCCCCCAATTAACATAGCGACGGCCAAAGACTGTAAATCCAGGCCTATGGCACATATCTTGCAAAACAACACCCAGGAAAACAGCGCCAGTCGTAAGCATAAATTGGCCTGAAAAATGCCGTTGAAAGTATGCTGCGCCTGTTGTAAAAAATTGAAATGGTAAAACAGCGCCATCACAAAATTGGTGACGAAATATATGGGCAATACCGCTTCCAACTGCGGCACGTGCCAGGTCGACATAATCCAGCGCATGCTGCCCCAGAGTATCAGGTTTGAGGCTATTGAAAAACCAAAATTGAGCCAAAGCGCGGCTTTTCTGATGGCGGCATATTCCGCTGGCGCGTCCCGGTAAATCGCCAAGTGCCGCACCAATCCATTCTGAATCAATCCAGCCCGGGCCATTTCAATGAAATAGGTAAGCAGCAGGAACAAGCCCCAGGCCGCAAAATTCTCCTTTGAAAGCCCCCGCAACAGCAACATTGCGGTACCCAGGGAGAGTACCATCCCTGAACCTTTCTCCAGGAGTGCGTAACCGGCATTTTTTCTCGATTGTGGCATTCGTGTGATTATTTACCACATAGCGCACATAACCGGCACCCGGAGGGATCCGTACGTCAGCTTTTACCTGACTACGCCCCGGGTACACTAGGTGTGCTATAATGTTTGTTTTTTGTTACCCGCCGTAGCCATAGCGAAGGAGGGCTTTTTCTTACTTATTACTTCAAGTCTAAAATCATACCAACAAGTGGAGGTTCCCCCAAAAGCAACCGCATGAATGCAACGTAGCAACGGGAGCTTTTTTGAGACATCTCGCTGGTTGTTATTTTGATTTACGATTGACGGGTGATGATTGACATCGTAAATCGTAAATCATCACTCGTAAATCGTCACTCAAATTAATTTTGGCATTTTTTCGCATCACAATATTCATGCGCCTGCCCTGGGGCAGCCCTCGTGAACCCTTTTCCCCTTTTTTCGTTCTTAGCCCATGAATTCAAAAGAAAGAGCCCTACTGTTCATTCTTGCTGCTGTCAACTTCACACACATCATGGATTTTATGATCATGATGCCATTGGGGCCGCAACTTATGAAGCTTTTCCAGATCAGCCCCAAACAATTTGGCTTTGCGGTTTCCGCCTATAGTATTACGGCTGGTATTACGGGCTTTATTTCCGCTTTTTTTGTCGACAAATTCGACCGAAAAAAGATGTTGTTTTTCGCCTACATTGGCTTTGTCGTGGGCACTTTTTCCTGTGCTTTTGCGCCCAATTATGAATTATTGGTTGCCGCACGGGTATTAGCGGGCTTTTTTGGCGGCATGATTGGTGCCCAGGTGCTTTCGATCGTTGCCGACACTTTTGAGTACCAGCGCCGCGCCAGTGCCATGGGTATTTTGATGACCTCATTTTCCCTGGCCTCCGTCATTGGTGTGCCGACTGGACTGTGGTTGGCGGCGCGTTTTAGCTGGCATGCGCCGTTTTTGGTGATTGGTAGTTTAGGTGTGTTGATCGCGGTGTTAATTGCGTTGTTTGTGCCGCCCGTGAACAAGCACTTGCAAGCACCGAGCACCGAAAAGCGAAATCCCTTCCATGTGCTGACGGGTATTTTCAATACACCCAACCAAATGCGCGCCCTAACCCTATCCATCGTACTGATGCTGGGGCATTTCTGCATCATTCCTTTTATAGCGCCTTCCTTGGTGGGCAATGTGGGCTTCAGCCAAGACAATATTTTCCTCATTTATTTGGTGGGCGGCCTGCTGACCATTTTTACAGCCCCTTTGGTGGGTAAAATTGCCGACCGCAAGGGCAAATACCCTGTTTTTGTGTTTTTTGCCTTGTTTTCCCTCATTCCAGTGTGGTTGATTACCAACCTCTGGCCCATGCCATTATGGGCAGTCTTGACGATCTCAGGTTTGTTTTTTGTTACGATAAACGGTCGCATGATCCCCACGCAGGCCATCGTATCAAGTGTGACAATGCCGCAACAGCGCGGCGGGTTCATGAGTATTAATTCTTCCATGCAGCAATTGGCCAGCGGTGTGGCGGCCAATATTGGCGGCGCTATTGTCGTGGAAGGAGAGAATGGCAGAATTGAAAATTACGGCTGGGTGGGCTGGTTTTCCATTGTGATGATCCTGGCTTGTGTGTTTTTGGCGGGAAGGGTGAAACCGGTGGATGAATGAACTATTAATTTTTGATCCCAATACCTTATCTTTGCATACTACTTTATTGAAAAATTATGGCAAAAGGGAACGGAAAAAAACAAGTTTTAGATGGCGCGTACAGTGAGCCAGGGGCTGCCTATTTTAAGTCCATTACGATTGAAGATATCAAGTGTTTTAAAGGTAGTCATACGATTGACCTTTCGGATAGTAAGGATAATTATGCACATTGGACAATTATTTTAGGGAATAATAACACTGGAAAAACTACACTGCTTAAATGTTTGGCGGGGTTAGCGCAGGTTAATTCAAGGGATCATATTGAGCCAGTTGAGTATTTATCTTACGCATTTGAAGAGATGCCTGCTGGAGAAATGTACCACGTTTATTCAGATAATGTTTTTCTAGTTTCGGGCACATTTTTCTTCAATGTTAAAAAAGAAGATTCACAACAAAAAAAGCAGTTTAAATCATGGTTTAGAGGTAAATTCAACGAATCGATTAAAGCTGGAAAAGTGAGTGATTTTGGAGAATTGCCTATTTACGGTTATGGCGCAAATCGGAAAATGGATCGCTCTAACAGGGCTGAATCTAAAAATTGCTCCAGTTTATTCAAGAACACCAATATTGCAAATGTTGAAGACTGGCTCCTTAACCTTTTCCTTGCCGAAAAACTAGGCCAATTAGATGCGAGGGATATTTTAGAACTCGCAAAAAACCTGTTGAGTTCAGGCATATTGCCGGATATCCAAGAAGTGAGATTAAGCAGCCGCGAAAAAGGTAATGGTTTCGAGAACTTTGTTGAATTCCGAACCGATTTCGGCTGGATACGCTTAGACAACCTCGGCTATGGCTATCAAACTATGATCGCCTGGGTGCTTGACCTGACAAAACGCATGGTGGAGCGCTACCCCGATTCCCCCAACCCGCTCGCGGAGCCTGCGATCGTGCTCGTCGATGAAATAGACCTGCATTTACATCCAGATTGGCAGCGGCGCATTATAGCCCACTTGACAAAGTACTTCCCCAACACACAGTTTATAGCAACAGCGCACAGCCCCCTCATTGTACAATCAGCGGAGGAGATAAACCTTGTTATCCTTAAAAAAGAAGGCGAATCCGTTCAAATTGAGCAGCCCAAAATTCGCTCGTTCCGGGGTTGGACGGTGGAAGAAATTATGACCGATTTGATGCAGTTGGAAGGCCAAACCATGTCCAAAACCTATCTCGACTTGATGCAGCAATTTGATGATGCATTGGATGTTGATGATTATGAAAAAGCCGAGACGGCATACGCAGCACTGGATAAAATACTCCACCCGAGCAGTCATCAGCGAAAACTGCTCAAGCTCCAAATGACATCCCTTAGTCCTGCCGATGCGATATGATTCGACTTTCCCCAGTGCCTTCCCCGGCTGAATTAACCGATAAAAAAGTACGCGAACTAACAACTGCTTTTGGAGCCGATGCTACCAAAAGCGTTTGGAACCAGCATTATATCAAAAAGGCATTGCTAGAAATGTCCAGTGGAAAATGCTGTTATTGCGAGTGCAAAGTTGATGAGGAAAGCACGTATATGGAGGTCGAACACTTTTCCCCGAAAAAAAAATATAAGGAAAAAGTAGTTGAATGGGTCAACCTGCTCCCTTCCTGCAAGCGTTGCAATATTAATAAAGGAGAACACGACCCAATCGCAGAACCAATTGTCCATCCTGTCCAAGATGAACCAAAAGATCATCTTGAACTCCGGGCATACCGATTTTATGGAAAGACTTCCCCTGGCAAAACTTTGGTTGAAGTTGTTAAACTCAACGAAAGGGACAGACTGCAATTAAAACGATATCAAATTGGCGCTAAAACAAAGGAAGAGTTAGACGAACTTGAAGATTGGGTGAGGCTGTTGTTGGGTAGATATCAACCACCAAATCTTTCCAGAAAAATCCAATCCAAGCTACGGGGAATTATGGAATTGGGCTTGCCAAGCCAAGAATACGCCGCCACAGTAGCCACTGAAATCCTATTAGAAGATTCCTATCATTTTGCAAAACACGAACTTGAAAAACTCGAACTATGGGACGAAGAATTTCAAGAACTTGAAAGCGCATTGACAAAAATCGCATTTTTATAGATCGCCTTCCCCGTTGATCGTTTCAATACAGAATGTACGAACTCCTCCTCGCAAGCCTCGGCATCAGCCTGCTTCACGCAGCCATCCCCAACCACTGGTTACCCATCGTCGCCATTGGACGACGCTCCCAGTGGACGGCTGCAAAAACCGTGCGGATCACGGTATTGGCAGGTAGTGCCCATGCCTTGAGCACCATTCTGATTGGGGTGGGCCTGAGCCTGCTCGGTTGGCAGATGGCCGACTGGGTGGAAATATTTTCCAACATTGTTGGTCCACTCATATTGATAGGGCTTGGATTGGTTTTTATCTGGCGGCATTATTTCCACCAGCATTTCCATTTACATGCTGAAATACAAGCAAAACTGTCGGAACGCAAGCTGATTCTTGCTTTGGCAACCGCTATGTTTTTGTCGCCCTGCCTGGAGATAGGCGCTTTTTTCCTCTTGGCAGGCACCCATGGCTTTTCCGCTGTGCTTGCACTGAGCGGGGTTTATTTTGTGACAACCGTAGGTGGCATGGGGGTATGGGTATGGTTGGTGTGGCGCGGACTCAAGCTCCGCAACTGGCATGCATTGGAGCACAATGCCGGTATTATTTCAGGGGTTGTGCTGGTGTTGTCGGGCCTGTGGGGCTTGTTTGGTGGACATTGAAGTAAAAAAAATGAGTCAATCCGACATTCGGAATGACTCATTTCATAGAAACCAAAGGAACAATTAAGCTTATTCCTTGATGCCTGCTATCAGCACAGCAACTTCGTTGTGGAGGCATTCCACAAACCCGCCCGTAACTTCAAACGAAAGTTTTTCACCATTTTCTTTCAGCACATTTACCGTTCCTGCACGCAGCGAGGCAACAACCGCGGCATGGCCTTCCAGCATTTGAAAGCTGCCATCGGCACCAGGCACCTGCACTGATTTCACAGCGCCAGAGAAAATTTCTTTTTCAGGAGAAAGGACTACTAGATTCATGACTGAGAAATGAGAGATGAGTTATGAGTGATGAGTTATGAGTGATGAGAGATGAGTTATGAGTTATGAGTTATGAGTTAGCACAACGTCTGTGCTTTTGATGGCTTGAGTGTTTCAGCACCTTAATCAAATTATCGGTTTAAGTGCTGAAAAACAATTCCAAAGAAAAGCACAAACGTTGTGCAAACTCATAACTCATCACTCATAACTCATAACTAATTTGCTGCTTCTTCGAGCATTTTCTTGCCCTTCGCCATCGCATCATCGATGGTGCCGACAAGGTTAAATGCTGCTTCCGGGTATTCATCCATTTCACCGTCCATGATCATGTTGAAGCCGCGGATGGTTTCATCGATTGGCACCAACACACCTTTCAAGCCGGTGAATTGTTCTGCAACGTGGAATGGCTGTGACAAGAAACGCTGCACACGGCGCGCGCGACCTACCACGAGTTTGTCTTCGTCTGACAGCTCTTCCATACCGAGGATGGCGATGATATCTTGCAGCTCATTGTAGCGCTGGAGAATCATCTTCACGCGCTGGGCGCAACGGTAGTGCTCGTCACCGATGATTTTCGGATCGAGGATACGTGATGTAGAGCTCAGTGGGTCTACCGCTGGGTAGATACCGAGGGACGCAATTTTACGATCCAATACTGTAGTGGCATCCAAGTGCGCAAAAGTTGTCGCAGGAGCCGGGTCAGTAAGGTCATCCGCTGGCACGTATACCGCTTGTACGGAAGTGATAGAACCGCGCTTGGTAGAGGTGATACGCTCTTGCATCAAACCCATCTCCGTTGCCAGCGTTGGCTGGTAACCTACTGCAGAAGGCATACGACCCAAAAGGGCTGATACCTCAGAACCTGCCTGGGTAAAACGGAAGATATTGTCTACGAAGAAAAGGATATCGCGACCGCCAGCAGGGTCTTTCAGGTCACCATCGCGGAAGTACTCCGCCATGGTCAATCCCGAAAGGGCTACACGGGCACGGGCACCAGGTGGTTCGTTCATCTGACCGAACACGAGGGTAGCCTGTGATTTTTCAAGTTCTTTCATGTCTACTTTCGACAAGTCCCAGCCGCCAGCTTCCATGGAGTGCTTGAACTCTTCGCCGTAACGGATTACGTTTGATTCGATCATCTCACGCAGCAAGTCGTTGCCCTCACGGGTACGCTCGCCCACACCTGCAAATACCGACATACCGTCGTAAGCTTTTGCGATGTTGTTGATGAGCTCCATGATCAAAACCGTTTTGCCTACACCGGCACCACCGAAAAGACCAATTTTACCACCTTTTGCATACGGCTCAATCAAGTCGATTACTTTGATACCCGTGTACAGGATTTCGCGTTCTGTCGACAGGTCTTCGTAAGCAGGCGGCTTGCGGTGTATCACATAAGCGTCTTTGCCTTTTTTCACCTCACCGATGCCATCAATGGCTTCGCCAATAACGTTGAAAAGACGACCGCGCACCTGCTCGCCTACAGGCATTGTGATGGGAGAGCCTGTGTCCACACAGTCCATGCCGCGCATAAGACCGTCGGTGGAGTCCATGGCAATGGTGCGAACACCATCTTCACCGAGGTGACGTTGTACCTCCAATACAAGCGAGGAACCATCAGGACGGGTGAGCTCCAGCGCGTTAAGGATTTCGGGCAGTTCGCTGTTTGGTCCGCTGAAATCTACGTCAACTACAGCTCCGATAATTTGTTTGATACGACCGATATTCGCCATAAAACGAAATGATGTTTGGTTGTTTATGTCCTTTTTCCAGGTTTGGCCATTAATTTTGGCAAATCAGGACAGTATTTTTGTAAAAAGCCGCGCAAAAGTACACCACTTTGGCGTAAAACAATACAAAAGTTCAACTTTTTATCTTCCAAAATATAATTTTGAAAAGAAAAGGCGCGAACCCTCCTTCGCCGAGGCCAGGGTGGTTAAAAGGGCGAAATACCGCTTGTTTTATAGGTTCAATGAAAGATTCTGGCTCTAATGCCTTTTTGCAGGTGGAGACCCAACCAGCGCAAAACGGAAGCCGTCTTAGCTAAAAAAAGACGTTATTGATAATTTAGCGCGACCAATAGGCACAAAGCCCTACTTTTGCACTCCTACACAATGTAAGAAAATGAAAAAACTACTGTATTGCCTCCTGCTTGGCGCTTTTTTCAGTGCCTGTTCCAACGATTTTGAAGTAGCTGCTCCCTGGAAAGAAGTGCCTATTGCTTATGGCATCTTGTCGCCAAAAGATACTGCCCACTATGTGCGGATCGAAAAAGCGTTTCTTGACCCCAATAAAAATGCGCTTGAAATCGCCCAAATTGCGGATTCGCTCTATTTTGCGGAAAACGCCATCGCTGTTTGGCTGGAACGCCCTGGTACACAGACCAGGGTACAAATGTTCCGGGTCGACGGAAACCTGGAGGGTTATGTACGCGACCAAGGTATTTTTGCCAATCAACCCAACTGGCTTTACAAGGCAAAAACCACCCTTGCGCCAGGAGCGCTGTACAAGCTTATTATTGAGCGCGCAGATGGCGGGGCCGACATTACCGCCGAAACCACCATTCCCAAAGATTTCTTTATAAGTACCCCGAACCCAATGGATATTGTCAGGAAAGTAACTTTTGCGTTTACCCAAACAACAAAAGTGGAGTGGCGTAGCGACGAATTTGGCGTATATTTTAACGTCTATTACATCCTTCCTTATCGGGAGGAGTCTCCCGATGGCACCACACTGCTTCGCGATACCCTCATTTGGCAAGCCGGGAATAATGTAGAACGTGCGGATGTGGATCTTGGTAACGGCCTATACCGCGGCAAAGTAGAGGTACAAGGCGCGCAGTTCTTCCGATTCCTGGCAGACAACCTTCAACCGACATCAAATTTTCGCTATTTTGAAAAAGGATTCATCGAGGTAGAAGGTGGCGGGAAAGAAATCCGGGAATTCAATATCACAGCCTCTGCAAATTCTGGCCTGACTGGCGCAGAGGTTTTTCCTACCTATACCAATCTTTCGGAGGGCTTTGGCATTTTTACCGCCAAGAACCTGATCAAAATGAACAACATCCAAATAACGCCACAAACGATAGATTCTTTGAAAATAAACCCCTTGACGCAGGGGTTAAAGTTCAGGATTTAAAAATTTTGACATAAAAGCGTTCCATGAGTCATCTCGAATTTTCGGGATGACTCATTGTTTTTTATGCCCGAAGCGCGCCATTCTGCATTTATTTTAATGCTTTTCGACGTTTTTAAAAAAAAGTAACGATCTTAACAATCATTATTGTTTCACAAAAAATAGAAGAATAACAGCCAATAAAACATTGATTATTAATTATTTATTAATTTTAAGTACGAAAATATGTTATTATATTTATTTCACAATCACTAAAAATTGTCACAAACATATCCTTCCACCTACGCCACTTTTGTACCATTATGAACGTCGATGGTAAAAGTATCATCGTTTGAGATATGTTCATGGGATTATACAATTTCAGGTGAGAGAGCAAGTCCTTCCCCTTAGCAGGAGGGACTTGCTTACCTGGTATAGGTACCTTTCGTACGGCATCAGGTAAGTTTTTCCAACATTTTGTCTTTCGCTCTTGTAGTCTAAACAACCCTCTTGACAGCGTTCCGTACGCCAATAATTGAAAATGTTCATGGGATTATAATTTGTTGTTTTTCCAACCGCACCAAATGAGGTGCGGTTTTTTTATTTTATGCTCCTACCTTTCGCCGGTTTATGTAAACCATTTTTGCAAACAAGCATTTTAATACTATGTCAAAAGCAACAGGCGAAATAAAGCGCGTTACCACCCACGTCATCCAGGAAATGAAAGACCGGGGCGAGAAAATAGCCATGCTCACGGCTTACGATTTTTCCATGGCCCGCATTCTCGACGAGGCGGGCATTGAAATTCTCCTGGTAGGTGATTCCGCGTCCAATGTAATGGCCGGCCACGAAACAACCCTGCCAATCACCCTCGACCAGATGATCTACCACGCACAATCCGTTGTGCGGGCCGTAAGCCGGGCAATGGTGGTGGTCGACATGCCTTTCGGCTCCTACCAGTCCAATTCCGAAATTGCACTGTCGAGCGCCATAAAAATCATGAAAGAATCAGGTGCCCATGCGGTCAAACTGGAAGGCGGATCTGAAGTAGAGGAGAGCATCCAGCGAATTTTGAAGGCAGGCATCCCGGTGATGGGGCATTTAGGGCTTACCCCTCAAAGCATTTACAAATTTGGGACGTATACTGTGCGGGCAAAAGAAGCGCAAGAAGCGCAAAAATTGCTCGATGATGCCAAATTACTCGATGAAATAGGCTGCTTCGCCTTGGTTTTAGAGAAAATACCAGCAAAATTAACCAAAGAAGTCTCTGCCAGTATTGCTATCCCAACCATCGGTATCGGCGCCGGCCAATATGCCGATGGACAGGTATTGGTGACCCACGACATGCTGGGCATTACCAAAGATTTTAAGCCCCGCTTCCTGCGCCGCTACGCAGAACTTTTTGATGCCATGACCGATGCCACCCAGCGCTACATTGCAGATGTGAAAGCGAATAAGTTTCCGAACGATAAGGAGCAATATTAAGCACTAAGGCAGCACCCTGCATTGCTGAAAGGTTTCACGCAATTGTGCGGGGCTCTTAAAATGTATGCCTCTGATTTTCAATGCTTCTGCACCGAGAACATTAGGCTCGCTGTCGTCAATAAACACCGCTTCTTCGGGATTCACCTGGCGAAAAACATAGTCGGGGTTCCAGTCGATCAATACACCGCCAAGGTCAAAGATGATGGTAGAGATTTTTGTCATGTTTTTTTTGCCAATAGCTAACAGCCAACAGCCAATAGCCCGTTTTTAGTGTCCTGTTTCGCGGAGCACGCGTTGCATTTCCGCGTATTGGTTGTCGAGCAGGCGTTTCAATTCGAAGCGTTCAAATTTGTAATTAAAATTCAGGAACTCGTTTTCGTAATGGTCGCCATTGAGCGAGAGCAAGCCCAGCAAGCGGTTGTTCCAGCGAATACGGTATTTGCCGGGCTTTCCATACAGTTCATCCCAAGCCAATTCCAGGTATTCTGCTTTGGGGAAATACAAGTAGATACCTTTTATTTTCTGGATAATTTCAATGGCAATTTTGCGCTCTGGCTGTCGGTTTTCGTGCTTGTATTCACTGATTTCCCGAAAATAACGGGTCACCTGATTGGCATGGCGGCGCGCCGAGATTTGCTCGCGGGCATCTAACTGGCTGTATTGGAAAGGTGTCGTTTGATGGAGTTCCCGCTGGACATCAATTGGATCAAACCCCGGCACTTGTTTGTACGGAATGGCCTTGCCCTCAAGCGAAATATCAATCCAGGGCAGCTTGACTTCTTCGGTTAATTCCTTCCACACAAAATTGAGATAGGCATGATTGGGGTGCAATTTGTAATTGCTGAGGGTTTCTTGCAGGAGCCAAACAATGCCCTCCCGGTGGTTTTCATCTCCTTTCGAAATGGTATCGTAGACGGGTAAAATGCGTTTTTCAAACAAATTAACCGCAATGCGTTCGCGTAAAAAGGCTTCATCCATTGCCTGCCCTTGTGGATGCTGCAAGAGCAAATCATGTATCTTTTTCAATTCCAGCTGTGCATTATAGCCAAGTCCCGAACTTTCCGGATGCGCCACCAATGTATGCGGATTGTGCAACAGCCAAAGCATGATGCCATCGCCCGTAATTTCCCGAATACAATTTTCCAAAAATGCCACGCCACGATCCGGCTCAGCTTTATACGCAACAACCCAACGGCGCAAACAATCAATAAGAATCCGACGGGCATCCAAGGCATTCATGCGGCGGATATCCGTAAATGCCAGTCGCGCGTTCACCGACTCCAGCAATAGGGCCGTATCGGCAACATATTCCCTGTAAATGGTTTCTTTAATATTGGGCTGCACCTGCATCCAACCTGCCGTGCCGGCATGGTCACGCACTATTTTCTCTACAATACCCAATACGTCAAATGAATAGGCCGCACAATCAGGATGGGCTGCTACCTGCCCATTCGCATCCAGGGTAAACCAACGCAAAGCAATTGCCTCCGCCTCTTCTGGCGCCCGAAGCAGTCCCGGCAGCAGGTATTCCAAAGCCAGCCGCAAGAAGGAAGTTCCCCTTCCCCGCGCATCGGTGTCGCCAAAAATATGTGCGCCAAACAAGCAAGCATACGTGAAACGAATGATCGATTCGCGTGAATCGGTGTACGGGCGACGGCGCTTGGCATCTTCTGCCAGTTGGGTGCTGAGGGTTTGTCGCTTGGCCAGGAGACTAAAATAGAGGTCTTCGCGCAGTAAAGCTTTGCCCTTTACAATTTTATTTGGGTCTTCATCCTCAATACTTTGCAGCATTTGCAGCAGCTCCTGCGTCTCCCCGATCAGGTCAATATGCCCGTCAGGAATAAACTGAAAATGACCATCTACCACATCCACCCGTTTCATCCATTGGCATTTTCCGCCGCCGCAACTTTCGATGACGGCGGCCTCCAGCAGTTCTTCAGATGGGTGCACCAGGCGGCAAACTTTTAGGGTATTGCCCAAAATCATACGCAAGGCGTGGCGGTTGTCTGGCACTTCTTCTGCGTGCTTGCCCGTATCCCGCATCGGATCATTGGGGAAATGGTAGTACATACGCAGTGCCGCGTCGGAAATGCTCTCCGCTGCGATTTCCAGGTTGTGCCTGGCTGTCGTAGAGATACATTTTCCGGCGGCCATATACTCGCGCAAGCGGCTGGCAAACAATAGGATATGCTGCAACACCCGATCGTTGCCCTGTACCGCATCCATCATGGCGCGTGCTGGCGTTTCCTTTTGAATGAATGTAATCAGCAGATATTCATATAGTTGCGCAGATTGTGGGTCAATTTTTTGGCGCACATGGTCACAATGTCCGTAAGCTTGGGCAGGATTCTTTACCGCCAAGGCATCTTTGGCCAGGAGCAAGCTGCGCCGGAAATCCGTTTTTTGTTCGTAAGAAAGCAGTCCAATTTGTTCCAGCGATTCTTGTTCGCGTGGGCCAACGGTCAGGTTGAGCGTTTCCGGGATGCTGATTTCGTCTACAGGCACAAAAAACGGCGGCACCGTGCTGTCGTCGCGGCTTTCGGACGTGAAATGATAATAGTCGCGGATAAAAATGCTGCGCCAATCCTGCACCAATTGGCTTTCTTCCAGCCTTTCAATCAGGCTGTTGAGGTCCATTTGCACGGGTTCCGCCCGTTGGGCCAAAGCTGCAATTGAAATTTGCGACAACCGTGTTTGCTCCCGCATTTGTTTAAAAGCTTCTTCAGTATCCAGCACCACCCTTTTCACCAACACGTCTTTGATGAGCCGTTTTAACAATGCCAGCAGTGGCGCGTGGTTGATTCGGTCGGTTTGAGCCAGTAGCCGCTCCCGCAAATCTTGAATACTGATGGGCAATACCACCTTCCCGATGGGAATTTCATTCGACTCCGGCGCTGCAGCCAGCATGGCAACCGCCGCTTCCGCAGCACGGCGCAGCTGCCGGTCGCGGGGAATACCTTGATTTTCAATGGTCTCGCCTGCCGGCAAGCCTGTCTGACATGGCCGCAAAAGGGCAGGAGCACGTGCTTCCCGCGCCAATACCGTCATTATTTGCAGTTCAGGTCTGGTATGCTGCATGTCCAGGGCCGTCGTCATTTCCCAGCGCACATCGGCACTGTCTTCATAATTCATGGAAAGCACCGCGACAAACAGGTCTGTTTTTTCTAAAAACGCGGCGGCCTTTGCCCTGAATTCTTCCGTTGGAACAGTTGCCCTGCTCCAAAAAACAGCTGGATGTGGTTGTAAAGCCAGTATGATTTGGCGTTGCAAATCCTGGGCGCTGTGTTCGTCAGCAGCACTGTGCGAAAGGAATATGTGGACGGGGGTAGTCATTCGAAAGGCAAAAATCAGCTTTTTTAGGGCTTTTACCCCTATTTTCGTAAAATCACTTTTTATTCCTGTAAAGAAGTGCCGTCTGGTAGTCTATTTTTGCCCGATGAACAACGTCTCCTACAGAACCGCTACTTACCTATTGCTGGCAGCCTGGCTACTGATTTCTGCGCTTTTTTACGGAAAAAGTATCGGTTCTCAGCCTGAAGGCCACCATGCCTGGGCGATGGCAGATTATTATGCCATGTCCTTGAAATTTGCGGAGAATGGCTTGAATTTGTTCTGTCCACAGACCTATAACCTGGGCACCAAAGATGGTATTACCGCTTCTGACCTTCCGCTTCCCGCCTGGTTGGCCGGGGTTGCCATGCGCTTGTCGGGCATTGAAAGTCCTGTAGTTTTTCGGGTGCTCAGTTTATGTGTCGGCTTTCTGGGCTTTTTTTTCTTCTTTAAAGCTGTATATGAACAAGGGGTTAGCCCTTTCAGGTCCGTCATCCTTACCCTTTTTCTATGGCTTTTACCAGGTCTGTTGTACTACCACGATAATTTTTTGCCCTCCGTTTGGGCGCTAAGTGCCTTTTTGATTGGCTTATGGGCGCTGCTGCGCACGGTTCGGGGCGATAATCGGTATTGGGTCATTGCGGTCGGTGCTTTTGTGCTGGCGGCTTTGTTGCGTAAGCCTTACATCCTGCAATTGATGTGTGTCGGTGTGTGGCAGGTGTTGTTTCGCCGGGACAAGAAAAAAACGATGGTGCTGGCTGCGGGGGCGGGGGTTTTCATGCTTTGGCAATTGTACGATTTCTACCTCATGCAGGCCTACGGTTCCATTTTTTTAAGGCAAACAATGCAGCCGCAGGATCTTACCGATGCCTTGCGCTTGGGTACAGAAGCGGTTCAAAAATGGGGCCTGGCCTGGCTGTCTCTGGCGCATTTGGCGTGGTTGGTTTTGGCGGCTTTGATGCTTTTCTTTCGCCCAAAGCAAGCTGGCATTCCATTTTTCGCTTGGTATTTTTGTGGGACTTTTGGGGTGGGTCTTGCTTATTTTCTGTTGATGTTGCGGCAATTCAGCGACCACGACTACTATTTTATTGATAGTTTTTACCCCGTTGTTTTTGTTGGGGTGTTGGGCTGGGCGAAAGTAATTGGCGCTCGGGAATGGGTGGTGAAAGTAGAGCTGGGCTTGCTTGTTTTGGCCAGTTGGACCGGATTTCAAACGGTACAATGGTACAATGGTTTAGGGGCTGACAACGTGAGCCGGAAAACCCAACATGCGTACGCGGGAAGTGATAAAGTGTTCGACAGGCTTGGCATCCCTCGGGATGCGAAAGTGATGGTTTTTGAGGCCTATTCTTCCAATTTACCTTTAATCGGACTTCGGAGAAATGGGTATTGTTTGCTAAACTCAGCAGCCGAGACGCAGCAAAAAGTGCTTGATTTGAAGCCAGATTATGCTGTTTGCCTTGACACCAACTTTGTTTCAGACGTAGTGCGCGACAATCCCAATATCGTCAAAAACCTCGAATATGTGGGCAAAAACAGCGATTTATGGGTATTCAGGCCAGGAAATTTCCCAGAGAACACCCTGGAAAATTTGCTCGGAAAGGACTGGACGACGCTGGCAGACAGCAGTGCCAGCACGGCGGAGGAATTTATTTTCGCAAAAACCCTCCCGGTGCAAGCTGGTGCTAAAATCTTGTTTTATGGAAATTTGCAAACAACGGAAGGCGGCACCTTGAAGGCCACCGTGGCGTTGTTCAAATCAGGCGCGCCTGTGATCGTGTTGGAGCGTCCGCTGCGTATTCCTGCGGGCGAAAAACCTACATTCAGCGCTACTTCGATCAATGTCCCCGCGCTTGATGCCGATGAGATGCGCCTATATCTGTGGAACCCGGAACACCTTAATGTCGCGGCAGACAACTTTAAATTGGTGCAACTTCGGCTCACGCCAATATAAGACTATTGCAGAATATTTTTCAGTAAAATTAATTGGCAACCAATTTTTTATGTAAAACCACTTACCTTTGTTGCGGCGCATTGCCACATCACAATTTTTTATTCTTTTACAATGAATACCGGAACAGTAAAATTTTTCAACTCCACCAAAGGCTTTGGCTTTATCGCTGACAGCTCAAGCAAGGAAGAAATCTTCGTCCACGTTAGTGGCTTGGTTGACGAAATCCGCGAAGGCGACACCGTTACTTTTGAAACAGCCCGCGGAAAAAAAGGCATGAATGCAGTTAATGTCAGACTCTCCTAAGAGCACCTGATTTTGAATTCATATTCATTCCGAACCTCCGACGTCACAACGTCGGAGGTTTTTTTATGTGCTCCCTTTGAGTGATGAGAGATGAGATGAGCGATGAGTGATGAGTGATGAGCGATGAGCGATGAGCGATGAATGATGAATGATGAGTGATGAGTTTGGACAGCCTTTTTTTGGCTTTTTCGGGGTGTTTCAGCACCTTGATTCCATTGCTTTGTTTATCAACCAATTGCAACTGCGGGCCAAGATTGGTCTTGCTGTCCAAAAAAATTAGCACTCCTATATGCATTCCAACTTGCAAAAATCAACAGAATACCGCAATTTTACAGGCAATCTGAGCCCTAAGTACCAAGTTGATATTAATTTGAGTTATAGGCGTAGGATTTTGTGCTATAATAAGGCTGTTTTGAGGCGCAATGCGCAGGTATTGTAACGAAAAACAAACGCAATTACAGGGCAAAAGACAAAGTCTATAACTCAAACTAATATCAACTCGGTACTTATCATCGCTCAAAACATCAAAACTACTATGCTCAAAACCCTGCAATTACTGGCATGCCTCTTGCTCTTTGCTGCGCCATCCATCGCTCAGGACAAAAAACCGAATTTCAAATTTGGCAAGATTACAGCAGCAGAAATGGCCATGACGGAATACCCCAATGACCCTGCTGCGCCCGCAGTAGTGCTTTTTGACAGAGCTTCTTTTACCAATCGATTGAGTGTAAATCAAGGCTTCCAATTTGAAATGGAACGCCATGTGCGCATCAAAATTTTCAAAAAAGAAGCCTACGACCGAGCGGATATTAGCATCCCCTATTTTAAAGACGAAAAGATAATTGACCTCAAGGCGAGCAGTTTTAACCTGGAAAATGGTGTCATGGTGGAAACCGAGCTGAGCAAAGCAAACCTGTTCGATGAAAAATTGACCCGTACCAGGCGGCTAAAAAAGCTGACTATTCCAGCAGTTAAAGAAGGAACCATCATTGAGTACAAATTTACCCGCACCAACATGGACTATGACGTTCCTAACTGGGTGTTTCAAGACGTTGAAATCCCTAAAATATGGAGCGAATACACGGCTTCTGTGCCTGTATTTATTGAATACAAGAAGTTTTCTCAAGGTGAAGTGCCTTTTTCAGTGGCAACGGAAGAATTCAGGTCTGCTACAGCAAATGGGCTTTCCTACAATTGCAATGAAATGCACTATGTCCAGGAAAACATCCCCGCTTTGAAACCCGAACCCTTTGTAAACTCCATCAAAAGTTACCTGTCACAAATAAATTTTGATGTAAGCCTCGTGTACAAGCCCCAAGTAGAGGCCACCGGTGGCGCTTATGGCTCCCGCCTGACCAATGGGCCACCAATGGAAAGAAACAATACCTGGGAAGCCTTGGGCAAAGAACTTTTTGAAGACGTGTACAAGGAAGTGTTAGACGCAACTGGCGCAACCGCTGCAATAGCAACCACCACCATCGCCAGTAAAGCAGCTAGCGCTGAAAGAATCGCTTCACTCTATGAATATGTGGGCAAAAACTACCAAACGGAGGGCTATGAAATCATTTGGATGACGGAACCCTTGGATAAAATTGTCAAAAACCATAAAGGCAGCCCAAGCGAATTGAACATCCTGCTGATCAATTTGCTCCGAAGGACAAACCTCAATGCATTTCCAGTGGCAATCAGTACCATCGAAAACGGCCCGATTTATCCATATAGGGTTACCCTTGACGTATTTGACCGTATCCTGACCGGCGTGGAAAACGAGGATAAAACCATCACCATTATTGATGCTTCCGCATGGCCACATCCCGTCGGCTTTTTGCCGGAAGAAGACCTCAATAAGGAAGGTTTGATGATGCGAACCAAGGACGATGTCAGTTGGATTCCGCTGCAAAACAAGGCCTTGGTGC
The DNA here is from genome assembly GCA_038246345.1 of Chitinophagales bacterium. Lineage (GTDB taxonomy): Bacteria > Bacteroidota > Bacteroidia > Chitinophagales > Saprospiraceae > M3007. Next base: position 661 of record JBBRWA010000014.1, on the reverse strand, counting down.
GCAGTGCCTTGCAAGCGGACCTTGCTTTCGATGCCGAAGGAAAACTGACGGGCGCCATGACTTTTTCGGAAACAGGGTACGGGGCTGTTAATGCCCGAACCCGCGTGAAGGAAAAAGATGCCGCCACATACGTGCGCGAGCGCTACCCAGAACTGTTTGTCGAAGGAAGTTTCAGCAACCTGAAAATCGAAAACCTGGAAAACTGGCAGGAACCCAACATTAAAGGCACTTTTGACCTTGAAGCCACTGGTTTTGCCAATGTTTCCGGAAACAAAATGTACCTCAATCCATCGCTGGGCTTCGGTTGGAAAGAAAACCCATTCAAAAACCCGGAGCGCAAATTTAACATCGAGCTAGGTTTCCCGCGTACCACGGTGTACAGCTTTACGTTCGCTATTCCCAAAGGATATAAAGTGGAAGAAATGCCCAAGGGTTCTAAAATGACATTTGGAGAAAACGGACTGTTGTTTGAATACTTCACAGAAGCGACCGATGAATCCGTGAAGGTTACCATTCGCCGGAGCATTCGGCAGCCCTTTATTGCTGTGGATTTTTATGCTGATTTACAGCAGTTTTATGGAAATATCGTTTCAAAACTGGACGAACAAGTTGTACTTACCAAAATTTAACCCATGAAATACCTGATCCCAACCCTGCTGTT